>CAIMWF010000094.1 GCA_903845055.1 uncultured Bacteroidales bacterium
TAATTAGTGGTTACAATATTACAAATTATTTAGACAATCCCGAAAGCCCTGCGACAATATTAACTAACAGGTAACGTTAAAAATAGTGTTAAAATATAGATATTCAAAATAATTTTATCCGTCAATAACTTTTTCGCAGAAATGGTTGTCTCATTTAAACCTTCATACTGACCGATGAATCCTAAAAAATATTCTTTACCGGCACTGTGCATCCTGTTCATGGTAAATGCTCTGACCATCAACGGATTTGCGCAGGCAATGCAGGAAAAACACGCCTGCACCATTGCCTGGAACCAGTCGCGCACGGTCACAGGCAGCGGAGCCTCCTCCATCAGGCTGCTGTCATTCCCGGGGTCGGCTTTGCGCCAGGAATACGGGCTGCTGCCGGTTTTCGTAAAATCCTTTGCTTTTGATCCCGCACGCGATTCCGTGATACCGGCCACCCTGGATAATCCCGTTTTTGAGCCATATCCCTACCAGGAACTGGCCGGGGTGAAGGGATTGGATAACCTTTCGCCGGATATTACATTACGGCAGGAACTTGCGGTCACCCGTAAAATCTCCTCCTGGCTGGTTTCGCTTTTGCCCCTGCGGAGAAACCAAACGACCGGACAGGTTGAAAGGCTGGTTTCATTCACACTGACATTGGGCATGGTACAGGTTACCAATCCCCGGGTTTTAAAACCGGCAACAGGTTATGCTTCCCATTCGGTGTTATCGGCAGGCACCTGGTTCAAGTTTGCCGTGGGTGCAAGCGGTATGTACCGTCTCACTTATGACGACCTGAAGAAGGCCGGGGTTGATGTCGCGAACATCGATCCCCGGAACCTGCGGCTTTTCGGTAACAACGGAGGAATGCTCCCCGAGGCAAACGCAGCCTCCCGTGCGGACGACCTGACGGAAAACGCCATCTTCGTTGCCGGTGAAGCCGACGGCCGGTTTAATACCGGCGATTACATCCTTTTCTATGGAAAATCACCCGATACATGGTCTTACAACAAAGTGGACCAGCTGTTTCACCACCAGAAAAATATCTATTCCGACAAGAGTTATTATTTCCTGACCGTTGACCAGGGATTGGGCAAACGGCTGGGTTCCGTCGTATCGACTACGTTGCCATCGACCTACCAGGCAACCGGTTTCGAGGATTATGCCTTTTATGAGAAGAACGGAAAAAACCTGATATCGTCGGGTCGCATCTGGTGGGATGACCAGGTGTTCGATGTGACGACCACCCGCGATTATTCGTTCAGCTTCCCGAACATCGACCAGGCGAGACCTGCGACGGTTATCGCAGATGTTGCCGCACGTTCCATGGTTGGAAACACCTCCTTCGTCCTTTCGGCCCAGGGCGCCGCGCTCACCTCCATCGGGATCGACGCTATCTCGGGCAATTTTGAGGACAATTATGCCATCGAGCAATCGGGCAAGGGAACGTTCAGCACCGCAAACCCCGTGATCGGCGTGAACCTGAACTTCAACCGGTATTCGGCCAGTGCAGAGGGCTTCCTCCGCTACATCGAGGTCAATGCCACCAGGCTGCTCACCATGTCGGGGCCCCAGATGTCATTCAGGTCGGCCAGGGGAACCGGGAGCGGCAACATTACTGAATTTACCCTCAACGGGAATGGGCAGAATCTCCAGGTGTGGGATGTGTCCAGCGGGGCCGGCACCCTTAGGGTAGAGACTTCCCAGAGCGGTGCGAATTATATTTTCAGGCTGCCTACGGATACGCTGCGTGAGTTCGTGGCTTTCGACGGAACCACCTTCTTCACCCCCGACTTCACCGGGCGGGTCGAGAACCAGGATCTTCACGGCACACCTGTTGCCGATTACCTGATCGTCTGCCATCCGTCGTTCCTCGACCAGGCGGAGCGGCTGGCAACATTTCACAGGGCAAACAGCAGCCTGTCGGTTTTTATCACCACTCCCGACAAAATTTACAACGAATTTTCGTCAGGCGCACAGGACATCACCGCCATCCGCGACTATGTGAGGATGATGTACAACAAGGCGGAACCCGGCAAAGAGCCAAAATACCTTTTGCTTTTCGGTGACGCCTCCTACGATTTTAAAAACCGCACCCAGAACAACACCAATTTCGTTCCTGCCTATGAATCTGTCGAATCCCTTTCACCGACTGATTCCTTTGTCTCTGATGATTATTTCGGGCTGATGGATGCAAACGAAGGCCAGTCGGCAAACGGGAGCCTCGATATCGGCGTCGGCCGTTTCCCGGTCTCCTCAGCCGAACAGGCCAAGGGAGTTGTTGATAAGGTGCTGCAATATTGTTCGCAAAGCGATACCGTGAAAAACGACTGGCGTAACGTAGTGACTTTTGTAGCCGACGACCAGAACGAAGGGGGCAACCTCTTCATCGACGATTCTGAAGATCTTGCCAAATCGGTTGAAAACCTGTATCCCCGATACAACATCGACAAGATCTATTCGGATGCCTACCCGATGGAATCCACTCCCGGGGGAAACCGTTACCCGGAGGTGAACAAGGTCATCAACAAGCGGGTGGAAAAGGGATCGCTCATCATGAACTACGTGGGGCATGGCGGTGAAGTAGGCTGGGCTCATGAACGCATCCTCGAGGTACCTGACATTCAGAACTGGGGTAACGTTGCCAACATGCCGGTATTTGTTACGGCTACCTGCGAATTCAGCAGGTTTGACGATCCCCTGCGGACATCGGCCGGGGAATGGGTTTTGCTCAACAGCCACGGTGGGGGCATCGCCCTTTTCACAACAACAAGGCTTACCTACGCGGGCACCAACAAATCGCTGCTGGTGAATTTTTACAATGATGCGTTCAAACAGACCGGCGGCACCTATATGAAAATGGGCGACCTGCTCATGGCGGCAAAAGCCAACCTCGGCAGTTCTGCCAACATTCACGCATTTGTACTGCTGGGTGATCCTGCCATGCAGATGGCTTATCCCAACCTGAATATTGTGACCACGTCGATTAACGGAAAGGCGCCTGTGTTAATTCCCGACACCCTTCATGCGCTCGAGGAGATGACCATCACCGGGGAGGTCCGGAACCAGACCGGACAAATTGCATCCGATTTTTCGGGTACCGTTTTCCCGACCGTGTTTGATAAATCGTCCGAGATCTGGACCAGGGCGAACCAGGGGCCCGGCGGGCCGGTTCAATTCTTCCTGCGTAAGAACCCGGTCTACAAGGGTAAAGTGAATGTGATCAACGGGATCTTTTCTTTTACCTTTATCGTTCCGCGGGACATCGCATATCAATACGGCGTAGGTAAAATCAGTTACTATGCCAGGAGCCCGCAGACCGATGCCAACGGCTCCGATCTGAACATCCAGGTTGGGGGTTACAACAACCAGGCCTCCCATGACACCCGCGGGCCCAAAGTGGCACTTTACCTGAACAACCGGAGTTTTATTTCCGGCGGCATTACCGACCAGCACCCGCTCCTTCTTGCCGATGTAAGCGACTCTTCGGGTGTCAATACCGTGGGGAACGGAATCGGTCACGATATTACGGCGGTACTCGACAATGTTACCACGAACCCGATGATCCTGAATGATTATTATGTCTCCGATCTCGACACCTATAAAAGCGGATCAATTGAATACCCGCTGAGCGGACTTGCCGACGGACCTCACCAGATCACCCTGAAAGTGTGGGATGTCTACAACAATTCCACCGACGCCCGTCTTGACTTTATCGTCGTTTCCTCGGGTGAATTCGCCTTCAGACACCTGCTGAACTACCCCAACCCAATGAACGACCATACCACGTTCGCCTGGGAAACGAACCAGGTAGACCAGCCGGTTGAAATACAAATCCTTGTCTATACACTCAGCGGCAAAATTGTGAAAACACTCAGGACTTCATTTGTCGCCGGGGGATACCGTGAAGCCACCATTCACTGGGACGGCACCCAGGATGACGGAAGGAAGATCAGCTCGGGACTATATCTGTATGAGGCCCAGATGATGATCCCCGATGGAACGGCAAAACGATTGACATCAAAGTTGGTGGTTATACGTTAAATGCATATTTTTGCAAATTATGCGCACTATGGTCCGGAAAAAAATTGTCACCCTGTTGTTTTCGCTCCTGCCGTTTTTCGTGCTGGCCGGGCTGACGCATAAAACCGTGTCGATGCTCAGCACGGGCAAATGGTACAAGGTGGCAGTGGTGAATACCGGGATTCACAGGATCACTTATAATGACCTGCATTCGATGGGGATCAGCCCGGATGCGATCGATGTTTCGAAGATCAGGCTTTTCGGGAACGGATCGGGGATGCTTCCAGAGATGAATTCCGCACCGCGTTTCGATGATCTCCGGGAGATCGCCATCCAGGTGATGGATGGGGGCGACGGTCATTTCGGCACTTCAGATTATATCCTTTTTTACGGGGAGGGACCCGACAAATGGAGTTACGAGGGCTTTAACCGTTACTTCACGCATCAGCGAAACCTCTATTCCGATTCAACCTATTATTTCCTGAGCATTGACCAGGCACAGGGGCGCAGGGTCGTGCTGATGCCGGCAATCACCGCTGCCGCCAACAATACCTCTGTCCGTTTTGATGATTACCAGCTGCATGAACTTGACCTGCTAAACCTGATCAAATCGGGGAAAGAATGGTACGGTGAATACTTTGACAACGCCAAAAAATCGTGGGACATCCCGTTCCTCTTCCCCAACGCCGACAGCCTTACGCCTGCAAGAATGCGCACCTACGTTGCCGCCAATGCCTCGGTGCCCAGTTACTTCTATTTGTTGCAGCACGGCAAGCTTCTCGACTCCCTGAAGGTGGATTCATCCAACCCGGCCGAATTTACCCAGGTTGGATTTTCCAAGTTCAAGCAGACCTCCATCCCGGCCCCGCATGCCGACCAGACGGTTACCGTCACCTACAATTTGCCGGAAGTCAATTCGAAGGGCTGGCTGAACTATATTGAATTGAACTGTTCGCGTTACCTGAAGTGGGTCGCCCCGCAGATGCGTTTCAGGGACTTCAACAGCATCGGCGCAGGCAAGATTACCGAATTCACCATCAAGAATGCCGACACCTCCGTCACCATCTGGGATGTTACCGACCCCACCTACATCCGGGCAATGGCAACCACTGCTGTTGCAGGAAACCTGAAATTCAAACAGGTGACCGACAGCCTTCGTGAATTTATCGCCTTTGACGGCACGTCCTATTTCCCTGTGCGATGCCTTGGTGAAGTGCCGAACCAAAACCTGCATGCTGACGATCCGGTTGCCCTTGTTATCGTTGCAAACCCTTTATTCAAGGCGCAGGCCGAACAACTGGCGGACTTTCACCGGCAGCATAACGGGTTGACGGTGAGGGTTCTTACTTCAACCCAGGTATATAACGAGTTTGCCTGCGGCGAGAGCGATCCAACGGCCATACGCGATTACATGAAACTCCTTTACGACAGGGCGACCGGAACCAACCCTCCGCGGTACTTGCTCCTTTACGGCGACGGCTCTTATGATCCCAAGCACCGCGTTCCCGGCAACAACAACATGATTCCAACCTTTCAGTCGCTCGAATCGTTGAATTCAACCAAGAGTTATGTCTCCGACGATTATTTCGGAATCATGGACGACAACATGGGGCAGGAGGCGAATGGCGCCATCCAGATCGGTATTGGCAGGCTGCCAGTCTCAGATACCGGGCAGGCGCAGACAATGGTGAACAAAATCATTCACTATTCATCGGGAGCTTACCCTGTACAGGCCGACTGGCGGAATACCATCACCTTTGTCGCCGACGATGAGAACAACAACCTGCACCTGAACCAGGCCGAGGAACTAGGCGCCATCGTTGGCGACAAGTATCCGATCTTTAATGTGAACAAGATATATTTCGATGCCTACAAATTGATTGAAATTCCCGGTGGAAGCAGGTTCCCCGATGCCAACCAGGCCATAAACGACGCGGTTGCCAAAGGGACACTGATCATGAACTACACCGGGCACGGAGGCGAGGCCGGCTGGAGTTTCGAACAGTGTCTCACCACTGCCGACATCAATGCCTGGCGGAATGTTGACAAACTGCCTGTTTTTGTGACCGCAACCTGTGAATTCAGCAGGTTCGACAATCCTGAACGGTTCACGGCGGGGGAAATGGTGATCCTGAATCCGCACGGGGGCGCCATCGGGCTCTATTCAACAACCCGCCTCGCCTTTGCCGGGCTCAACATCCTGCTGGATACCAGTTTCTTCCGCCATCTCATGGACAAGGCCGCCGACGGCCAGTATGTGAAAATGGGCGACCTGATCAGGATTTCGAAGAACAACAACAACAATAATTTCCAGTTGCGCAACTTTGTCCTCCTTGGCGACCCCGCCCAGGGGATCGCCTTTTCCGATTACAATGTGAAGACAATCTCTGTCAACGACCAGCTGGTGAATCACCCGGATACCGTGACAGGTTTGTCCACCGTTCTGATAAAGGGCCGCATCGAGGATGTCAGCGGGCAAAAGGTGTCGTCGTTCGACGGTACGGTAAACTGCAAGGTCTTTGACAAGCCCGTGATCAATACCACCCTTGGCAACCGTCCCGGGTCGGACGGTTCCTATCCCGAAAATTTCAAACTCCAGAACAGTATCCTCTTCCAGGGCGACGTGCCGGTCAAAGCCGGTGACTTCCAGTTTTCCTTTGTGGTTCCCAAGAGCATTTCACTGCAGTTCGGCAAGGGAAAGCTGAGCTATTACGCCTATAACAGCACTTCAGATGCCTCGGGATATTCCGACGGGATCATCATCGGCGGGAGGGACAACACCATCAGCCCCGACAACCAGGGACCCGCCATCTCGCTCTGGCTCAACGACCGGAATTTTGTCGTGGGAGGCCGGACCGGGAATTCTCCGATTCTCCTGGCCGATCTTTATGATACCAACGGTATCAATAGCTTCGGGCTCGGCATTGGTCATGAGATCATGGCGGTGCTCGACAACGACCGTGCCCATGCGGTGATCCTGAACGACTATTATCAGCCCGCTTTCAATTCCTATACACACGGGAGCCTGGCGTTTCCGTATGCCAATCTTTCAGCAGGCAGGCATACTATCAACCTCAAGGCCTGGGACCTCTATGACAATTCATCGGAAAAAGAGATCACCTTTTACATCTCCGCCAGTCAGGATCTGACCGTGCGCAAGGTCATGACCGCACCGAACCCGATGTCGGATCATTGCAGTTTCGTTTTCCAGTCGAACCAGGTTGATTACGCCGGCATGGATGTTTCCATCCAGATTTACAACCTGCATGGTGACCGCGTGCGTACGCTTTCTGCGAGTTTTTCTTCGCCGGAAGCACTGGCAGGCAATTCACAACTTTCGTGGGATGGCACCGATTCAGACGGCAGGCACCTGGGCAATGGAATTTATCCATATAAAATTACCTTCACCGGTAAAAACGGGGGGTATTCAGAGACGACACAAAAACTCATGATTATCAGGTAACAGTTAACAGGAAGAGATCGCTATTTTAAATATTGTGCAATAACAGGGTAGTACCGGCGTTATTCTGATCTATCCTTAAATAAAACATAAATATTAATTATATTCCAACAGATGAAGATCCGATTAGGTTTACTATTTGCTTGTGTGTCGGTTTTGACGGGTACAGTTGTTTTTGGCCAGTCAGCCACTTATTCACAATATTCAGAAAAGTCAGATGGAAGCAGGGTAATCAATACCGCGGTGCCATTTCTAACGATTGCACCGGATGCACGTGCCGGCGGGATGGGTGATGTGGGGGCAGCAACTTCGCCTGATGCCTATTCGTTGTTCTGGAATCCGGCCAAGTATTCGTTTATTGATAAAACCATGGGTGTCGGCATCAGTTACGTGCCCTGGCTGCGCAGTCTTGTAAATGACATCGGGCTGGCTTCTGTCAGTGTTTTTGGCAAGTTCGGCGATAAGCAGGCAATTGCAGGATCGTTGCGTTTTTTTTCCATGGGAGAAGTCCAGTTTACAGATGACCAGGGAACCCCTACCATCAATGTAAAGCCAAACGAATGGGCTGTTGACCTCACCTATTCACGTAAATTTTCACGCGAATTTTCAGGTGCTATCGCCGGCCGGTTCATCTATTCAAACCTGGTGCCGGGCGGTACCGCCAACGGTAATGAAGTCCGGCCAGGAACTTCGGTAGCTGCCGATGTTGCATTGTATTACCACCATCCGATGGAAATCAAAGGAATTACAGGATCTTCAATTGATTTCGGATTGAATATTGCGAATATCGGATCTAAAATGTCATACAGCAGTTCTTCGGTACAGAGTGATTTTATCCCGACAACACTCCGCCTGGGTCCCTCCTTTACGATGGACATTGACGAATACAATCGTTTTTCGCTTTCGCTGGATTTAATCAAATTGCTGGTGCCGACCCCTCCCGTATACCAGAGAGATTCAACAGGGAGCATTGTCATTGGTTCCGATGGGAAAAAGGTGATTTACAAGGGGATGGACCCCAATGTATCGCCTGTAAAGGGAATGATCCAGTCATTTTATGATGCACCTTATGGTTTCAAGGAAGAAATCCAGGAAATCGATGTGGCCATTGCAGCCGAATACTGGTACAACAAGTTATTCTCCGTTCGTGCAGGCTATTTTTATGAATCGGTATACAAGGGTGACCGTCAGTTTTTTACCATCGGCGGCGGATTGCGCTATAATGTTTTTGGCCTCGATTTTTCATACCTGATCCCGGTAAAGAACAACAATCCCCTGCAGCACACGCTTCAGTTCACCCTGCTTTTCAACTTCGATGCCAACAAAAAAGGATCGACCCAGGGGACCAGCGGGACCAACTAACTTTCACCTTAACACGTATGATTCGCATCGGTTTTGGTTTCGATACCCACAAACTGGAACCGGGCCATATTTTCAGGCTGGGCGGGATTGATGTGACACACACCAAAGGAGCCACGGGTCATTCCGATGCCGATGTGCTGATTCATGCCATTATCGACGCCCTGCTCGGGTCTGCCGGTCTTCCGGACATCGGAACCCAGTTTCCCGACAATACAGATGAATTCAGGGGCATCGACAGCCGGATCCTGCTCACGCGTACCCTGCTTCTGATCAGGGCAAAGGGATTTTCTATCGGGAATATTGACACGACGGTCGTGCTGCAGGAGCCAAAGATCAAACTCCACATTCCTGCCATGATACAAAGCCTCACGAAAGTCATGGATATTGATGCTGACCGGCTGTCCATCAAAGCAAAAACCAGTGAAAAACTCGGATTTATCGGCCGGGAAGAGGGGGTGTCGGCCTATGCGGTTGTGTTGCTGGAAAAGAAAATCAAAGGTACAAGGCAGTAGGCATTAGGCATTAGGCAATAGGCAGCAGGCAATAGACATAGAAGTCCGGCACCTCTTTAAAAACTTCAATGAATTTTCCTGCATAAATGTTGGCGAAGCAAAATCCCTTGTGCCTATTGCCTATTGCCTGCTGCCATAGATATTAACTGTAAAATCATCCACCAGCAGTGGTTTCCTGCCGGTATTCCAGATATAGACCTTCAGGATTCCCCGGGGGTTGGAAATTTCGGGTGTCATCAGCGAAAACGCGCTTTTTCGCCAATGTCGTGCTGCCTGTCCGGGGGTATCGTTTAACCGGAATCCCGTCCACCAGTTTATTCCCGGGGTGATCGAGTCCATGCTCAGTACCACCATCGCCTTGTCGCCTGCGTCGGAGATGCTATCGTAAACCATGACGGTCCCCTCGATGAAAAAGGATGCAGATGCATGTCCCAGTGACGATGCGCGAATGGACACTCCGGAACTGTACGGGTGTTTTTCGTCGAGAAACCCGCAGTGTTTTCCGGAAAATGCACAAGGGGTGGCGATTGTCATATATTCATTCCAGTTCGGCCGGTTTTGTTCGAAATCATTGAACAGCTTTTTAACCGGTGCCGCCTGGTCAATGCTGTAATCGGCGATTTCACGGTTGCCCCCGAGGCATCCGGCAGCGGCCTGGTCGGTACGCATGAAAACATAACGATATTTCTCCCTGTTCATGCTGTTCGGCTGGATCACAAAATGAGTATACTGCCAGGTTTGTACCAGGTTGAATATCGTGAGGATCAGCAGGAGCAACCACATGCAGGCGGAGAGAGGCTTAAACCGGATGCTGTTCAGCAGCAGGGCAAGCAGAATGGCAAAAACACCATAGTAGTCGATGAAAGCCCTCAGTCCGAATCCATCGCCGTAATACCAGTTCCACCAACTTGCAATGACATAGGTCGCCAGTACAAGGAACCCTGCTACACTGAAAAACTGTAACCGGCTGGCCGGGGCCAGAACAAACAGCCCTGCCAGGGATAACAGCGCAAGGGGGGTGTATATGAAAAATCCTTTCCGGTAACTGAACAACACATTTGTGATTTCGGGGGTTGTAAACCGGAACCCTTCATTGCGGTATGACCAGATGAACAGGTGGCCGGTCTGCCAGTACCATACCAGGCATTGAAGGGTGATCCCGGCCACCAGGATGAGGATAAAGACCGCCGCCGGTTTTCTCCCTGCCAGCAACGATTTTGTGAACCCGGCGAGGTTCCCGGTGTTTCCGGCAAGAAAAGGGACCAGGAGCAGAATGCTGATGTGGGTGGGGCGGGTGAGGACCGCCAGGGTAAAGAAAAATCCCAGTCTGGCCGCCGATTTCAAATTCCAGTTGTTAATTGCCAGGATCCCGGTCCACATAAAACCGTTTACAAGGAAGAACGAATAAAGATGCGACATGGTGGGCTGCCACAGGCTGTAATAAAAGAGGTTGGTGCCAAAAAAGATGGCAGCCAGGGTGAGAACGGTGTTTGCAGGGCTTATCCGGAGATGACCGAGGATGCGGAATAGGAAAAACAGCCCCAGCATCAGGTAGCAAAGGGCTCCCAGGCCGGCAAACAACAGGTAAAAGAAACTGTAGCCGTCGATTCCCGTGGCGAAAATCCATGAAAAGAGTGTTGCTGCCAGGAAAAACGGAATCAGCAGCAGGGCTTCGCCGGTAAAATATTTGTTATATGGTCTGGCACCCTGTTTTACAAGGTACCCCGGCCGGTAGTCGGAATACCCTGCCAGCCCTTTTTCGCGGGCAATTTCCGATGCGAAGGTGGGGTCATGATCGAGCAGGAGGGCAGGCAGGTAAGCATAGTAACCCCGGCCATCGCTGGTCACGATTTGCTTCCACCCTGGCGATCCATCGTTAAAGACCCGCATGTTCAGGAAAAATGCAAGGAGAAAACTACCGAGAACGAGGAAGAAGAGACGTGCAGGGGAAACCATTTTAATTAAAAATTAAAAATTAAAAATTAAAAATTACAGGGGAGCTCAAAAACACCATTATCAGCATCCCTCTGTCAAATCGTAAATCGTAAATCGTAAATCGTAAATAATTCGTCACTCGTCACTCGTCAAGCTTCGTTTTTTCTCTTTTCAAATTTATAAAACTAACAGGTTTGGTACTGTAATA
>CAIMWF010000095.1 GCA_903845055.1 uncultured Bacteroidales bacterium
GAATCAATACGGAACGCTTCAGAAATGACACAGAATTTGTAAATAATTTCGTGCCGAGATTTATTAACCCTAAAATTCACAGCGATGAAAAAACTCATTGGATTGCTCGCAATTGTATTTTTCACAACGGTTGCTTTTTCACAAACACAGGTAAAACAGGATACCAAAAAAGCTCCTGCAAAAACCGAGACCGCCAAGCCGGCTGAAAAGCAGGCTGCAAAACCTGCAGACAAACCTGCAGACAAACCCGCTGCGAAAACCGCAGATAAACCCGCTGAAAAGTCTGCCGCCCCCACCAAGAAGGATGGTACGCCCGACAAACGTTACAAGGAGAATAAAGATGCCGCGAAAACCGCAACTCCCGCCCCCGGACCCACGAAAAAGGACGGGACTCCCGACAAGCGTTACAAGAGCAATAAGGATGCAGCAAAAAAAGACGGCAAATAATATCCGGATCAACAAAAAAAAGAGGGCTCCCGGCGGGGGCCCTCTTTTTTTTCGGTGCACTGACACCGGGTTGGTGTTAATCAACCACCACTTTACGGACAAAGGTCGATTCGCCCGTGGTGATCCTCAGCAGGTAGGTTCCCCTCGCCTGGTCCGACAGGTCGAAAGAGTAGAGGTCTTTTCCTTTGCAAACCGCCGATTTGATCTCCTTACCGGTGACATCGGTTATGACAACTACCATTTCCACAACACGGTGATCCATCGTGGTGATATTGAAGATTCCCTTGTTCGGGTTCGGGTAGACCACCAGGTTGCCCTCATGGATATCCCTGATCCCGACTGTACCATCCTGTGAAACGGTAACATTCACCGGGGTTATTCCGGCAACCGTTACCGTAACAACCGCCTGGCGGGAGCTTTGAGCAACGTTTTGCAGGTAGTTGGCCGTTATCGTACCGTTGCCGGTTCCCGAAGGAGTGACGGTGCACCAGGTGGAACCTGAAGTGACAGACCAGCCTGAATTGGAAGCAACGCTGAAACTGGTGGAACCGGCTGCAGCTGTAACGTTCTGGTTCTGCGGAGTAACCAGCAGGGTGGGTGTAACACCCGACTGGGTAACGGTGACCACGACGGGTCCGAGGCCGTTCACCAGGACGGTAATATTTGCAATCCGTTGTGTGAGCGCCGTATTGTCGGTATAGTTGGCAACGATGGTGCCGTTACCGGTACCTGAAGCGGTTACGGTACACCATGGCTGGTCGGAGTTTGCCGACCAGGCCGAATTGGAGGTAACGGTGAAGTTCGTCGTTCCGGCAGGAGAGGTTACATTCTGGTTCGGGGGTGTTACAGCAAGCGTAGGAGTGATCCCGCTCTGGGTAACCATGACGACAACCGGCGTAATCCCTGCCACGGTCGTTGTGATGTTTGCAACACGCGTGCCTACACCGGTGTTCTGGGTATAGTTTGCAACAATGGTCCCGTTGCCGGTACCGTTGGGGGTTACCGTGCACCAGGTCTGGTCGCTGACAACCGTCCATGCGGTATTGGAAGTAACGGTAAAATTCGTGGTCCCTGCCGGGGTTGTAACATTCTGGTTGGGAGGCGTTACCGACAATGTAAGAGGTGCTCCCGCCTGGGTTACGGTCACTACGACCGGGGTAAGGCCGGTAACGGTTACCGTTATGTTGGCGATCCTCGAAGTTAACAGGATATTCTGCGCATAGGTAGCGGTAATGGTACCGTTTCCTGTGCCCGAAGGGGTCACCGTGCACCAGGGCTGGTCGCTGACAACCGTCCAGGAAGAATTTGACGTAACGCTAAACGGTGTTGTGCCTGCAGTTGCCGGGACATTCTGGTTGGGAGGCGTTACTGAAAGCGTGGGGGTTGCCCCGGCCTGGGTAACGGTTACTACAACCGGAGACAGACCGGCAACAGTGACCGTGACATTCGCAACACGCGTGGTGATCAGCAGGTTCTGGGTATAGGTGGCGGTGATGGTCCCGTTGCCGGTTCCCGAGGGCGTCACGGTGCACCAGGTCTGGTCGCTTACGACTGTCCATGATGCATTGGAAGTAACAGTAAAAGGTGTCGTCCCAGCAGGTGCGGTCACGTTCTGGTTAGGCGGTGTAACGGTAAGCGTCGGTGTCGCGCCGGCCTGGGTGACGGTAACCACTACCGGGGTGAGCCCGACAACCGTAACCGTCAGATTGGCAACGCGGGAGGTAACGAGCAGGTTTTGGGTATAGGTTGCCGTAATCGTTCCATTGCCTGAACCGGAGGGGGTAACCGTACACCAGGTCTGGTCGCTGGTAACGGTCCAGGCAGAGTTGGAAGTTACCGTGAAAGGTGTGGTTCCGGCAGGTGGCGTTACATTCTGGTTCGGAGGCGTAACGGTGAGCGTCGGGGTGGTTGTTCCGGCCTGGGTAACGGTTACAACAACAGGAGCAAGGCCGGCTACGGTAACGGTTACATTGGCAACGCGTGCTGCCGGAAGCCCGTTTGCCGTATAGGTGGCGGTAATGGTGCCATTGCCGGTTCCGGAGGGTGTTACGGTACACCATGACTGGTTGCTTGTAACCGTCCATGCTGCATTCGATGTTACGGTGAATGGGGTTGTTCCGGCAGTAACCGGTACATTCTGGTTCGAGGGGGTTACGGTAAGCGTCGGGCCTGTCGACGTTCCGGTGATCGAAACATTGTCCACGCCCCACCACCATCCGTAGGTGCCGGTATAATTCCATTTGAATTTAACCTGCGACTGGTTGGCAACACCTGCAATCACCTGGCTGAAGGTTGCGGGATTTGCAGTTGAAGCGGTCCACTGCTGGATCTGGGTCCAGGTTGTGCCTCCGTTGATACTGTAGGAAAGGGTGGCTGTTGATGGGCTGACATACCGGAAATAATGGCTGAATCCAAGGGTAACATTGGTGTAACCCGTCAGATCGAGCATGGGGGTGATCAGGTCGGCGTTTTCAGTGACTCCCGATCCATATGCATCGCTGTTCAGGTAAGCATAGTTGCCGGTAAGGACGGGGGCACCGGTAGCGGTGATGGTCCCGAACTGCCATACGTTGCCCGCCCCTACGTTGTCAACCTGCGACCAGCAGGATGGGATGGTGGTTGCGGAGAAGGTTTCACTGAAAGGAAGGGTAAATACGCCGCACAGGGTGGTAAAGGTGAGATCGTTGCCATAGGAGGTGCCGGTGGCATTGGTGGCATAGGCGCGCACATGATAGGTTGTGTTTGAAGTCAGGCCGGTAATGGAGCTTGTAAAGGTTCCCGTTCCCGATCCGTCGGTCGTGTGGCTTCCTGCAATGGTGGGGTTGGCAGTCGTTGCCCAGCATACTCCGCGGGCGGTGACCGGGGATCCACCGTCGGTGGTGACGTTGCCGCCCGAAGCGGCCGTGGTCATCGTGATACCCGACACGGTGGTGGTAATGACCGCTGCCGTACAGGGGGCAAAAGTGACGTCGCTGCCGTTGGCCGACCCGTCGCTGTTAACGGCAACCAGGCGGTAGTGGTAAGTCGTGCCGGCAACAAGACCGCTCAACGGTGCATTGACGCTGACAACGGTGCTCCCCGATCCTGCTGAAACGGTGGCGGTGCTGTTTCCATAGGCGATGGTGGTACCCCATTCAAAGTGGTAGGTTGTTGCGAGCCCGTTTGGATTCACGGTTCCATTGAGGGTTGCCCCTGTACAGGTCACGGATGTCGGACTCAGGGTGACAACCGCCGGGGTATTTGCAAACTTGAATTCGGCAATCCGGGTTTTCCAGTTGGAACCGGTGGCCGAATAATATTCCTGGGTGTACCAGTAGGTGGCTTTTGCGATGGGATCACAAACCAAGGCGCTGTAATCTCCCCAGCGGTTTGCACCCGTCTGGGAACCGGCTCCGTTAAATATTCCCCGTTCGGCAATGGTCATGGTATTCAGCGCATCATTCTTTTTCCTCCCGGTGTACCTGATCGACGGGAAAAGAGCGGAACCCGAAACGGAATAACCAAGCGCCATGTTTCCGCTGGAATCCATGGCAATACTTCCCATCCAGCGACTGTAACCATCGGCAAGCGAGTAGGTCGACTGCTGGTAGATGGACCAGGCGCCCGAGGTCTTTCTTAATTCATACCACCGGATCCCGGCCTGAGAGGTGGTTACGTCAACCGTATGGTTGCATACCATTGCAGCATAACCCGCAAATGAACGGTATTGCAAACGGTACATCATGCGGTCGTTGATGACATCGAGGACCTGGGTGGTACTTTTCTGTGCGACGCCCGTCATGTTGGTCGTAAATGAGTTGACGGGAAGGGAGAGGAAATTTCCGAACGTCGAGTTGGCGGTTGTGTTCCAGTCAACATGAAACTCGTAAATGCCGAGATGGTCGTTGCTTGTGCCATCAAAGGCATATACGTAGTAATTGGGAGGATTTCCCGTGGGGAAAGGTCCGTCGCAATCGGAAGGAAGCCATCCGAATGCTTCGTCTGTGGAGGGCTTTGTGAACATGATCATGGTCGCCGAAGGAGTCCCGGCCAGCATGAGGGTGCGGTTGTAGGCTACTGCACCGATCCCGGCATATGCGCCGGCGGTTGCTGTAAACATGTGCATCGACATGTAATAGGCATCGGGCCATATTCCGAATTTCGGATAGTCGGGCATGTTGGTAAAGGAATACTGGTAGCGGTACCAGCTTCCAGTCGGGTCACCGGTCTGGGAGATCGCGATCATCTGGTAAAATGGCCCTGCCGGGTAGTTAGGGAGGGAAAATTGTGTGAAGAGCCAGCGATCGGCCTGTTCATCATAAAGAACAACGGCGTCGCCGTCATTTGAATTGTTGGGCAGGCCGGTAAATACTGAACTGTTGGCCAGGGGGCCGATCAGCAGTGTTCCGGTTTTCGTGTAAATGGAATAATGACAGTTCACAACCTGGAAATAATGGTTCGGGCCGACATCTCCATGTGTGTCGGGAGGAACATAACCTTCGGTATTGGAATTCCCGTCAAAGTTTACAATCGTTGTGTCGGTGGTCAGGATACCATCCGTGGTCTGAAGGTTCGGATCGGTCAACCCGCCGGGGGCTGCTGCTTTCGGACGCTGCCTGATGTTGAATTTATTCTTGACAATTCCATCCTTCCAGGATGTTTCGAAATGCGTCGGGAGATTCTTTACCATGTCTCTCAGTGGCGGTGAAATGTCGAAATAAACAGGTGACTGGACAATCGGCCCTGTGACGTTGTTCTGAGCGAAACTGAAGGCCGCGCAAAACAGCATCAATAACAAAACGAATGTGACTTTTTTCATAGGTTGATTTTGGTTAATGGTTTATTGAATTTGGCTAATGCTATATCATATGAATGCACGATTTCAGGAAATTAACTGTAAACGGGTATGAAACAAAAATGATGTTATGGGAAAATGATAACATCCGGACTGTAAGCGCATCAATATCATCAAAATTACAAAATTAGCAAGATTTCGACATCCTCCAAGCGGCGAAAGCAAAATAAAAATGGGCGGCACCTCGTGTTTAAGCCCCTGGAATACAGGCAATTTTCAAAAATTGATCACATGTCTGAAAAATGCTTTGCATTTTCAAGATGGCATCTTTGCAAAAAAGGTTGCCTGGCGCAGATGATTTGCACAAATTTTTCTATTGCGGAAATACTCCTGCGGCAAGCCTGCGCATATAAAGCATTAAAATGCTATTTTTGTATTTACAACCACCAACCGCCATGTCCAACAACCTTTCCAGAACAAAATCGCTGATCCGTTCCATTATTGAGAAGGGCAGCATGAAGCAGGAGGTTTATCACACCACCTTCGATGCCTTCAACACCTTCAAGCAGGTATGTTCCGGGTTCGTGACCGCGAATAAACGGGCCTTTAAATCGGCAAAATATCCCCTGTTATTCGAATACAACGACAGGGGTGTTTTTGAATTTCAACTCAGGTTCGGGTCCGACATCCTGATCTTTTACATGCATTCGAATGTTTTTGAGATACCCCGCGATCAGGCGGTTATGAAGAGCAGCTACATCCATGAAGACAAGAGCCGCTCCTATTGCGGGATCATTCACATCTACAATTTCCTCTCCGATTCGTTCAGGTACAACCGCTCAAACGACATAGGCTATTGCATCGGCCGTGTATTTGTGAATCGTGAAAATCATTATTTTACAGAAGGCAAACGTGAAATCGGGCTTTTGTACAACAACTTCCAGGGCAACATCCTGGACCAAAAGTCAATTGAGACCATCCTGCATTCGGCCATCGAATACACCCTGAATTTCGACCTGCTGACGCCTCCCTACGAGAACATCAAGGAGGTTTCGGTTTCCGAAATACAGGCAACCCTTGATTCGATGACCCTGAGGACGGGCAAACGGCTTGGATTCCGGTTCCAGGCCGATACGGAATAACCGTTAAAAAATAAGATCAAGAAGCAATTCCCTGATCGATGCATAGGTATGCGTGAGGATGCAGTGGATGGCGCCGGGTGCCGTCCACTTGGCAAGAAAGATCCCCTCGCTGGTTTGCGGCTTTAAAAGCTGTGAACTGTCGGCCTCCATTTCATACCAGGTGGTCTGCTTCAGGACCCGCTTCTCTTTTGCAGTATAAATATGCCAGGTCGGGTTCAGGGCACCGGTAATGGTAACCGAACGCAACCCGGTCTCCTCCATAACCTCGCGGACTGCCGCCCTTCGCGCCGCACCCTGGTCATGAATACCTGCAGCCGGGTCCCTGACATCTTTCTTATCAATCTTTCCCTTGGGCAGGTCCCAGAAACCAAGCCTGTGGATAAAAAGATATTCTCCTTTTTCGTTTTTAACAAGTCCCCCGGCCGCCGGGACATATTTAAACAATTTGAAAAATTCATTAAAGGCAGGCGTCATCCCGGAAACCGGGCGGGGAGCCACCTCTTCATTCCCGTGCGGAAGTTCCGTGATCTCCGCCGGGCTCACAATGATAAACTTCCGGTACTTTTCATACCGTTCAAAATCGAGCCAGCTTTCCTCAAGTTGTCCGGGCGAATGATAGGTTATGATCAGGTCGGAGGGCAGATGCTGAAGCGGGGATTCTGAGACGAATTCTATGACGCGATCATTCAGGAATATTTTCATTTCAAAAAATTAACCGGGCAAAATTACGTTTTTTCCACATGCAGGCACTTTAAATCATATCCGGGATTTTGCTATCTTTGCACCGGAATTTATCAAATTTTACCCTATGATCTATAACAAAGACATTGCACTTCAAACAGCAGAATTACTATTAAAAATCAAGGCGGTCAAACTCAGCCCGAAAGATCTCTTCACCTGGGCCTCTGGAATCCAGTCGCCGATTTACTGCGACAACAGGATCACCCTCTCCTACCCTGAGATCCGCACTTACATCCGCCAGAATTTCGTAAGGTCCATCCAGGAGAGCAACTTCGAACCCGAAGCCATTGCCGGTGTTGCCACCGGGGGGATTGCCCAGGGTGCGCTCATCGCGCAGGAACTCGGTCTTCCATTCGCCTATGTGCGTTCGGAGAAGAAAGAGCATGGCCTTTCCAACCAGATTGAAGGGGAGGTTCGCCAGGGACAGCGGATCGTGGTGGTTGAAGACCTCATCTCAACCGGCGGATCCAGCCTGAATGCAGTCCAGGCCCTGCGCGCCGCCGGGTGCAACATTAAGGGAATGGTTGCCATTTTCAGTTACAACCTGCTGAAGGCCGAAAAAGCATTCAAGGATGCCGACTGTGCGTTGATCACCCTCACCGACTTTGACCACCTGTTGTTGAAAGCGCTGGAAGTAGGTTACATCGCGGAATCGGACATCAAGATTTTACAGGAGTTCAAAAATTCACTCCGCTAAATAGAGGAAGAGAGTTTTCTTTCGATCGCAAAAAAAAAGCTGCCCGTTGAGCAGCTTTTTTTTTTGTAACAACCTTATTGCTTAAAGTTTCACAATCTTCCCGGTACTGTTGCCAACTTTGACCAGGTAGGTTCCCTGCGGCAGGCTCCCGGTTTCGATTTTACCGGTGAAATCACCCTTTGGCTGGTGGCCGAAATCATTGACCAGGACGATACGCCCCGTCAGATCGTAAACAGTCGCGGTCAGGTTACCCGAAATCTCATTCGTATAACCGATGGTAAGGATATCCTTTACCGGGTTCGGGGTGAGGGTCAGTGAACCGTAGTTCACGGTGCGGCCGCTTACAGGTTCTATCCCCACCGGTGCATAGTAGGTGGTGTCGAGCCATATACCACGTCCGTAGGAGGCAAGGTAAATTACTCCGTAATTCTGAATATGGAAGTCGTGCATCACCTGCTGGCGGATATCGGTTACAGGAACATCGCCGAGGTTCTGGATGTCGGAGGCCCACTGTGGTGTGCCATTATTGATGTTGGTGGTCGTAAAGACTCCAAAATCGGTTCCGACGATGGCATTGTTACCATGAAGTTCTATGAGCCCGCTGTAGACTGGAGCTTTGGGAAGATTGCTCTGAACCGAAGTAAAGGTAGGCTTCGCGGCATTTCCGTTCTGTGTAAAGAAGACATAATCCTGGTTGCCGTAGTTTCCAAGGGTAACCATCACCTGGCTTGTATTGGCAGGGTTGATGGAGATGGAAGTGATCACACGGTTCAGCATGGCAGGAAATGAAAATACCGAATCAACAAGCACGCAACCCGGGTTGGTGATGATGGCTGTTGCCGAGTCATGGGCCTGGATAAGGCCTGTAACACGGATGAGCCTGCCAAGCTTCGTTCCTGCCCAGAGGGTGTTCAGGTCGGCTGAAACGGTAATGGTGTTGATGTAGTCGGCTTTTTTGGCTGTATCTGCGTAAACCAGGAAATGCTGCGGATGAACATTGAATTTGAGCAGGTCTTTGGTCATCCAGATGCCATAGGTGGTTGATTTCTTGCCATAAAAGAAATACCTGTTGGCAATGGGGTCGGCAATGGTGATGCTGGAACCTTTGACAATCGGTGCTGTGGTGGTATAGGGGAACCTGAATTTGTTGTTGGCACTTTCCACCATGATGGTGGTGTCGGCGGGGATGGTCTGGATCCTGGCGGTAACTTTCACACTGTCGCGGGTCTGGGCGAATTTGAAACTCTCCCACATGGTCATCGGAACATTGGTTGAATCAACCGGGTAGACGCCATAGTTGAAGTCGTTGTCATAGGTAAGGTCGGTCATATCCCTCCTGCGGGTGGTTGGTACGAAACCGTAATCCGTGAAAATTGCAATGCGCGAGTCGATGTTCGACCATTCACAGCGGTTGCCATCTCCGCCAAAGAAAAAACCTTCCGGGTTAAAAACCGGGAACCCGTCGGAGGGCGAATTGATCGATTTCGGGTAAAAATAACCCATGGCCAGGGTGCCGATGCGATCGCCGCCACCCATGACATAACCACGTTGTGCGGAAAATGCCACAGAATTGAACTGGCTGGTCGACAACAGTTTATTGATTGTTTTAAAGGTGATTGTATCTTTTATCGAACACACGCTAACGCCGCCGTCGGTGGCTACCAGCATCTCCTGGTGGTTAGTCGGGCAGAACATATAGGAATGGTGCAATGCGGGAGCACTGGTGGGGTACCATGGCGAATAGGCGCCATTGCTTACCACTTCCCAGTTGTAATAACCTGTAGGCTGAACCCGCCTCCCATGCCACATGTCGCCACCGCCGAGGTAAAGCTGGTAGGGATCCGTGGGAGAAACAGCAAGGGTATTCGCATAGCAGCCGGCACCGCCGAATGGTTCAAAAGTGGGATTTTTGGGAAAGATCACCGACCAGGTTGAACCTTTGTCTGTGGAATTATAGATATTCAGCAGCTTTCCGTCGGTACCGGCAAAGCTTGCATACATTACATTCACATCGGAGGGTGAAATGGCGAAAACCATCCAGCTGACCCCGGCATTGGGCAGGGTGTTGGCAAGACCCGTTGTAAGGGTTACCCAGCTGCTGAGGTTTCCTGCAGGAGCCATGTAGGCTCCGTCGTCAAAGGCTGCAATCACCGTGTTGTCTGAACCGACACACACATCCATGGTATAACCCGGTTTGGCCTTGGTAAAGTCGGCATAGTTATCGCTGTAATAAAGACCGCCGACTGTGGCAACCCACATGCGTCCGGTTGCATCGATCACCATTTTGGAGATGCCGGCAAAATCGGTATTGCTCTGTGTCGAGGGAATGGCCGAAAAGGCGCTGCCGTTCTTTGATGTATAAATCCCGGTTCCCGTGAACTGAATTTTATGGCAGGTTGTGACACCGGTAGCGGCGTACAGGGTTCCGTTGGAGGCCTGGACCATCCAGGATACCTTTGGGACGTTGTTATTCTCAACAGCCATCTGGGTCCATGTAAGACCCTTGTTGATCGATTTCCAGATTCCACCCGATGCCGCACCGGCGATAATCGTGTTGCCCGTCTGGTCAGTATTGTCATAAATGACGCTCCTGATGATGCCGGAATAATTATCCGGACCGGCGCTGAGCCAGTTGAGGCCCATGGCTCCGTCAGCTGATTTCATCCGGAGCATTTCAGCCTCACGGCGGGCTTTCATCACATCCGCAGGGTTTACCGTACCGGTCAGCTGGTTGGACCGGACACTCGCCCACCTGGATAAGTCGTGTTTCGTGAGTTCCGGATTCCCGGGTTGGCCGGCCATCAGCAGCACGGAACAAAACAACAGGAAAAATCCTGCAAAAGCTGTGATCAGGCCAAAGGGTAAAAATCTTCTTTTCATATCACTCGTTTTAATGTTGACTATATTTTCTAGATTGATTGTTTCCAAAACCCGCCAAAATCAAAGGAATTACGATTGAAAAACCGTACTGTTTTTAAACGAACAAATATAAAGGAAAAATAGTATCCTGCAAAATTTTTTTGCCTGCAGGGCAAATTCTTCTGTGAAAAACGGGTATTGGCAGGCAAGCGGGGGACAAACCTAAATTTTCTCAAGCGATGTTAGGGGGAGCCAACCTACGCTTCCGTTGGCGATCCTGATCTCAAACCACCCGTTGATGTTGTCAAGCAGGCGTACCTTGGTGCCTTCATGCACCACGAAAAGATCGGTGCTTTTCTCATCGGGAGAACTCTTAACTGTTATGGTAGGTGCAAAAATGATGGCTTCACTTGCCGATTTTGTGAAACTGTTGCTGCTCCAGGCCATCAGCAAGGCGAACAGGGAAAGGAGGATGAAGCCGGAAGCCGACCAGAAACCGGCCTTCCTCAAAACCAGGATGCGCGAAGTAAGATACAGTGCGCCGCCAAGCAATCCTGCCAGAAAAAGGAGAACGCCGATACCGGCCCATGTGTCAACCGAAAAAAGCTGGAGCAGGGCATTGAACCACCTTTTGTAGAAAAGGACCGGGAGGGGTTCAATTTTGTCGGATATTTTGGTATTGGCAACATTCAGGTTAAAATCAATGTCTTCATTTCCGGGGGCGAGGCGCCTGGCGCGTTCATACCAGAGGATGGCGTGCGCATAATCGTTCATTTTAAAATAGGTATTCCCCAGGTTGTAATAAAGTTCCGGGGCTTCATATCCCGCCGAAACCACCTTATTATACAGGTCGGCAGCCGTGGTATAGGACCCGGCCGAGTAGGCCTTGTTGGCTTTGACAATGTTGTCCGTCTGGCCGGCAGGATAACCTGCGAGGGAGGCAGCCAGGAGGATCATCAATAGGGTGAATTGTCTCATATTATCAATAGGTCAAAAGTCAGAACAATGTAACGGCCATGATCAGGGTCTTTATGCATCAGCGAAGCTCCCGCTCGATTTTCGTAATGATCTCAAGCGCTTCATTGTAAATGCGTTCCATGTTCACGGTTTTCTCCCCGGGAGCGAACCGGGCAAATTCGGTATTGTTCAGGGTTTCAATAAACTGGGTGATGATAGCGTCATTCACGTTCTGCTTTGTCAGGGCATCCTGCACCGAGTCGATGCTCAGTCCCGACAGGTTGATGCTGAATTTGTCGCCCAGGTAACCCCAGAGGGCCTGGGAAATGGCTATGTAAAAATCGTCCTGGTTGCCCGATTTTTTGAATGCTTCGGCCTTCTGCAGCCTTTTACGGGCAATCTTTGTCGCTTTCAGGTTCTTCATCAAAACGGTATTGCTGCGCCGGGCCATCCGTTTCCGCCACATGAACAGCAGGAGGATGAACAGCGCCAGCGGGATGATCAGCATCAGCCAGAAGCCGGTTGAGCCGAAGAAACGTGAGCCGGCCAGGTTCAGCCTGAAGGTGCCGTCCTTGATATGTCGGATATCGCTGCCGATATACTTGATCTCCTCTTTATTGGCCCCCGCATACGTCACAACGGCACCGGCCTCGCCGCTCCCCTTTTCCACATCGATTGAAAATTCGGGGCTTGTAAGCGTTACATAATGCTTTTTATCAAGATCGAAGTAACTGAAGGTGATCGGTTTGATCCTGAATTTGCCTGGCTTGCGCGGGATCATCAGGTATTCGAACACCTGGTTCCCCGAAATACCGGCCGCAGTGGTCTGGATATCGCTGGTGATTTTCGGATCGTAACTTTCAAAATCAGGAGGGAAGGTCACATTCAGTTTGTCGATGAGCTGGATATTCCCTTTCCCGCTGATGGTGCATTTCAGGGTAACCGCTTCATTGGTCTTCAGCCGGGTCTTGTCAACCTCCGAATGAAAGGTGAAACTTCCCACGGCCCCGCTGAAATCCCCGGGTTTGCCCTCCTCGGGAAGGGGACGCACCGTGATGACCAGTGGGTTTGATTTCAACGATTTCTCAACATTGGCGACCCCGGAATTGAAGAACGAGTCGTTAAAAAAATCATCGAAAAAGGGATCGCCGGTCTTTGTTTTCGTTTGTCTCCTCACCTGGGCCACGCAGGCCAGCTCCAGGGGGTCGATGACCAGGCGCCCGCTTTTGAGCGGGAACAGTGCGATTTTACGGATATCGGCCACCACGTATTGTTCCCCGTCGATCACCTGGGTGGTTTGCTGCAGCTTGTCATTTTCCTTCATCAGGTTCTGCGACCAGAATCCAGAAAACGAAGAGAGCTTGCTGATGTTGATCTGGGCAATTGGAACCTTTGTAAATATTTTGTAGGTGATTACCGTTCCCTCGCCCTGCAGCGGGCTGGCGTTGGAAGCGAAAGCTTTGACATACACATCGTTGCTGTTCCCTGTGGCAGCAGGAGCCGCAGTACCCGGGCTCCTGTTCTGGCCGGCGGCTCCCTGGCCCTGGCCTCCCGGGACATTCGGATTTTTCACCACCCTGACAGACAAGGTGTTCGACGCAAACTGTTTGTTGTTTACGCTGACCGAGGCAGCCGGGATCTCGAAATTCCCCTCACGCGTCGCCTGGAGCAGGTAGGTGAAGGTATAGGTTATGGACATGGTTGTGCGCCCGTTCACAGCCCTGATGCTTGAATTGGTGCTGGTATTCGGACCGCTCAGCAGTTCAAAACCCTGGAAATTCGGACCGCGGAAGCCGTTTCCCTGGGCATTCAGGGTATAGATGAGGGTGAAGGTCTCCCCGAGGGCAACAACCGGCTTTGCCTGGGCTGTAAACTGAACCTCCTGGGCAGGGGCGGTTCCTGCCAGCAGAATCAAGGAAATAATGCCAATAATGATTCTTCTTAACATGTTACCAATCTTTTTCTATTCCCGTTACCTGCACCTTGGCTTTTTGCTTCTTGACTTTCTGCATGGTTTTCTTCTCGTCATTTTTCAAAGCCTCCAGCATCCTGTCAGCATCTTCCTTGCTGATCTTTTTCTGGTCCTGGGGTGGTTTCTGCTGATCCTGGTTCTTATTCTGATCCTTGTTCTCGTCCTTTTTGTCTTTCTGATCCTTCTTGTCGTCCTTCTTGTCCTTGTTATCCTTGTTTTGCTGCTGCTGTTGCTGCTGCTTCTTCAGCATCATCCTGGCATATTCAAGGTTGTACTTCGTATCCTTGTTTTTCGGATCATTCATCAGGGCGTTTTTATAGGCCCCGATGCTTTTTTCATACTCCTTCGATTGCAGCAGGGAGTTGCCGAGGTTGTGAAAAACCTTCGATTTAACATCCTTGTCGGCAGTGCTGCCGGCTAAATTAGTGTATATTTTTGCCGATTCCTCGAAATTGTTGTTCTTATAAACGGCGGTCCCAAGGTTAAACTGCCCCTTTTCCGACTGTTTGTTCACCTCGAGGGCCTTCCTGTAATTCTTTTCAGCCTCCTTGTAATCTCCTTTATTGAAGTCGCGGTTGCCCTGGCGCAGCAACGCATTTTCCTTCTGGCAAAAGGCGGCAAGTCCGAAAAACAGGAATGCCGCCGCAAGAAAATATTTTTGTTTTTTCACTTTGATTCCAAGGTCCATGTTACATGTTCATTATTCATTGCTCACTGCCCGAACGGCCTGAATTTTTTCAGCCACTGCGTTTTACGTTCAAAAACAAACAGGTCGAAAACCAGGATCAGCAGGGCCAGGGCAACGAAATACTGGAAACGGTCTTCATAATCACTGTATTGCTTTTCCTCGATCTCTGATTTCTGGATTTTGCTGATATCCTCAAAAATCTTATTCAAACCGGTTTCGGAGGTGGTGGCTCTCACATACATGCCCTTTCCGAGGCCCGCGAGTTGCTGGAGCAGTTTTTCGTCAAGCCTGCTCATGATGGTTTGCCCCTCGCGGTCCTTTTTATAGCCTGTCTGCACATTTCCGCTGTATTCCGGGATCGGGGCGCCTTCGGGAAGTCCCATCCCGATGGTATAAAGGGTGATCCCTTTTTTCACTGCGGCTTCGGCCTGTTCCAGCACACTGCCTTCGTGGTCCTCTCCATCGGTGATGATCACGATGGCCTTGTTGTGCTTTGACTCACCGAACCCGTTGGATGCAACCAGGAGGGCTTCGCCGATGGCGGTTCCCTGTTCCTGTACAATTCCTGTATTGATGTTCGCAATAAACATCTTGGCAGCGGCGTAGTCGGTGGTGATGGGCAACTGGGTAAAGGCCTTCCCGGCAAAAACAACGATGCCGATGCGGTCGCCCTCGAGGTTGTCGATAAGCCGGGTAATCGACTGTTTGGCCCGTTCGAGCCGGTTGGGCTTGATATCCTGCGCCATCATTGAATTGGAGACATCCAGGCAGATCATCAAATCGATGCCTTTGCGCTTTACCTTTTCAAGCCTCGAGCCTGTCTGCGGATCGGCAAGGGCCACGATGAGCGCACCGAGTGCCAGGGCCATGCCGGTGAATTTAAGTACAGGTTTCCAGAGCGAATATTCAGGCATCAGTTGCCGGATGACCGCCCATTCACCGTATCTGGCGAGGGTCCTTTTTTTCCAGAGGATAAATACCAGGAGCAACCCGGTATAAACCGGGATCAGCGCAAGCAGGTAAAAATAATATATGTGTGCGAACCTGAACAAAACTTATGTTTTAAATGTAAATCCTCTCCTCTTCAATCTTTGTTTCTGTTTTATAAAAGCAAGCCGCATTCCGTTCTAGGGAATATTTTTAAGATAGGCATACCTTAAAAGCAATTCGATCCCGAGCAGTATAAATGCAAACAAAACGAAAGGCAGGAAATCCTCTTTCTTTTTGCGGAATTCGGTCACATCGATTTTCGATTTTTCCATCTTATCGATCTCCCGGTAAATGGCGCGCAGTTTTGCATTGTTGGTGGCCCGGAAATATTTTCCGTCGGTCGCCTTTGCGATTTCCATCAGCAAGGGTTCGTCAAGATCAACCTTCATCATCTGGGTCTGTATGCCAAACGGGGTCTGTACAGGGTAGGGAGCCATTCCCAGGGTTCCGATCCCGATGGTATAGATGCGGATACCGTATAGTTTGGCGATTTCAGAGGCCGAGCGCGGATCGAGCGACCCCATGTTGCTGACCCCGTCGGTGAGCAGGATGATCACCTTGCTGACCGCCTTGCTGCCTCTTAAACGGTTCACGGCCGTGGCCAGTCCGTCGCCCAGCGCGGTACCATCGTCGATCATGCCGCTGTGAATGTCGCGGAAAAGGTTTTTCAGGACCGCGTGGTCGGTTGTCAGCGGGCACTGTGTGAAAGCCTCCCCGCTGAAGATCACCAGCCCGATCCTGTCACTCGGCCGCCCGTCAATGAATTCCATGGCAACATCCTTGGCCGCGGTCAGACGGTCGGGCTTGAAGTCCATGGAGAGCATCGAACCGCTCACGTCGAGGGCAATGACCAGGTCGATCCCCTCAACGCTGACATCCTGCCTGCTTAAACTGGTCTGGGGGCGCGCCAGCGCGATGATCAGTGCCATGATGGCCAGCAAACGCAAAACATACAAACCCTGGTAAACGTAGAATCTCAGGTTGCGCCCCACGCTGGCAAAGCCTTCCAGGCTGCTGACCTGCAGGTCGGCCGTATGGTTTCTGCGCCGGTAAAAATACCAGGCGACCAGTACCGGGATGACCAGCAGGAGAAAAAGATAACCGGGATTAGCAAACGTGAGCCCTTTAACCATAAAAAAGATCAGATAACTTTCATATTATATTCAATCCCCGGCTTCCGCCAGGTTTTCATATTCTCAATTCATCGTTTTCGACGGCCGGCGCACCGGTGGTTTCCCTTACAAAAGATATTCCATCCGACAGGCACTGGTCGTTCTCGGTTGCCACCGGTTGAGCTTTCGCAAATTTTACCATGTCGGCCAGTGCCAGCAGCCGGTTTAGCATTTCGACCATTTTCCGCGGGCAATCGGGCAGCTGAACCAGGCTCGCAGTGATCTCGGAGCTGGTCTGCTCCAGGGCGGGAACCTGGTAACGCTCTTCGATATACCGCCGGAGAATGTCGGTCAGTTCGGAATGATACTCTTTAACCTTCCCGTTCTGCCACAGTTTTTTCACCCGAAGCTGCTCGAATTCATGCATGGCACGCTCGTGGGCAGGTACAACCGGTTTTGGCCTGATCACAAATACAGGCTGCCTGTTCCTGCGTTTGCGGTAAAACCAGACGCCGGCAAACACCAGTGCGGCGACAGCCAGCCCCAGTAATATCCACGGCAGCATCTCCCTGAAAGTGATGGGGACCCCGAACGGCCCGATGATGGGTTTGATGGAGAGGGTCGTATCAACTTTTAAAGTATGCACCGCCAGGAGGATCATGGTGGTGGTGGCCATTCTTCCCGAGGTATCGGGCATAAGCCTGTACCTGAAAGGGATCGGCGGGATGGTGTAAAATCCGGAATCGTAAGAGGTGAAGTTCAGCTGCTGGGAAAGGGTGACCGATTGTTTATCGGCGGTATAGACGGTATCTATTTTCCCCCTGCCGATGATGGTGAGGTGTCCCAGGATGGTGTCGGGCAGGAAAGGCCATGCGACCTGCGACTTTGCAGGGCCGGTATACTTCAGGGTCAACCCTACATGGTCGCCGATCAGCATCGCGCTTGTATCGAGCTTCGCCGTGGCATTCACATCCTGCGCCACTCCCGCCCGGGCGAGCAAAATCAAAACAAATACGGCGATATACTTACTTAAAATCCTCATCCTGAACCTGTCAATCTTCAATTTATACTGTGTCACTCGTCAATCGTCACTACCTCCTTGCCCCTCTTTTCCTGAAAAGCTTCATCAGGGGTTTGATATAATCTTCATCCGTCCTGACCGCGGCAACATCGACGCCGCTCCGCAGGAAGGTTTCGCCGATGTAGTCGGCATGTGCCTTGTACCAGTTGTTGTACTGCCTGCGCACCGCCCTGTCGGACGAGTCGATCCACCGCTGCTGGCCGGTTTCCGGATCCCTGGCGCGGATCAGGCCCACATCGGGCAGTTCGGTCTCCCGCACATCGTAGATCCTTACGGCGATGAGGTCGTGTTTTTTATTGGCAATTTTGATTGCATCTTCAAATCCACGGTCGATGAAATCGCTCAGGATAAAGGCCGTACACCGCTTTTTGATGACATTGGTAAAATAGCGCAGCGGTTCCCCCAGGCTGGTTCCCTTTTGCTGCGGCCTGAATTCGATCAGTTCACGGATGATCCGCAGGATATGGGAAGTTCCCTTTTTGGGCGGGATGAACTTTTCAACCGTTTTGCTGAAGAAGATCACCCCCACCTTGTCGTTGTTCTGGATGGCACTGAAGGCGAGCACCGCGGCAATTTCGGTGATTACATCCTGTTTGAGCGACCGTTGCGTCCCGAACTGGTTGGAGGCGCTCACATCGATCAGCAGCATCACCGTAAGTTCGCGCTCCTCGTCGAACACCTTCACGTAAGGATGGTTGAACCGTGCCGTCACATTCCAGTCGATGCTGCGGATGTCGTCGCCGGGCTGGTATTCGCGAACTTCCGAGAAGGCCATCCCGCGTCCCTTGAAAACCGAATGGTACTGGCCCGAAAAGATCTGGTTGCTCAGTCCCCGGGTTTTAATCTCAATTTTACGAACCTTCTTGAAAAGCTCAGCGGATTCCATAGATTAATAGCGAAATAGCGAGGTAGCGAAATAGCGAAAATTTGAAAATTTGAAAAAATAAAAAAGTTAAATTCTGCTAGGGCACTTCCACCGTGTTGAGGATCTCGCTGATGATGTCCTCGGTGGTGATGTTTTCAGCTTCAGCCTCATAGGTAAGCCCGATGCGATGGCGCATGACGTCGTGCGCAACGGCACGGATATCTTCCGGGATCACATAACCGCGCCGTTTGATAAAGGCGTACGCTTTGGCTGCAAGTGCGAGGTAAATGCTGGCACGGGGCGAACCTCCGTAACTGATGAGCCCTTCGAATTTTTTCAGCTTGTAATCCGCCGGGAACCTGCTGGCGAAAACGATATCGGTGATGTAATTTTCAATTTTCTCATCGAGGTATACCTCCCGGGTGATGGCCCTTGCGCGCATGATGTCTTCGGTGCTGATGATCGGGCTGGTGTTGAAGGTTTCATTGCCGATGTTCTGCCGGATGATCATTTTCTCCTCCTTCTTGTCGGGATAGCCGATGACCACTTTGAGCATGAAACGGTCAACCTGGGCTTCCGGCAGCGGGTAGGTTCCCTCCTGTTCGATCGGGTTTTCGGTAGCGAGTACAAGGAAGGGTTCGGGAAGTTTGAACGTTTCGTCGCCGATGGTCACCTGCCGCTCCTGCATGGCTTCAAGCAACGCGCTCTGCACCTTGGCCGGGCTGCGGTTGATTTCGTCGGCCAGTACGAAATTGGCAAAAATCGGACCCTTCCGGATCTTGAACTCCTCGTTTTTCTGGCTGTAGATCAGCGTTCCCACCAGGTCGGCAGGGAGAAGGTCGGGGGTGAACTGGATGCGGCTGTACTTTGCCTTGATGCAATTTGCCAGGGATTTGATCGCCAGTGTTTTGGCAAGACCCGGAACGCCCTCCAGCAGGATATGTCCGTTTGCAAGCAAACCGATCATCAGCCGTTCGATCATCTGTTTCTGACCAATGATCACTTTGTGCATTTCCAGGGTCACCATGTCAACAAACGCGCTCTCCTTCTGGATCCGTTCATTTAATTCTTTGATGTCCGTTTCAACCATGTTATCTGTATTTTGAGGATGCAAATTTATGAAATGAAAAAAACAGGATGCGACTTATGTTGTTAATTTTTGTTAACCTGTCCGTTAAAATTTTGTTAATGCAAAATCCGGTTCATCGCTTCATTCGTGGTGATACGACTCCCCGCGCAGGATCGAAAGGGCCCGGTAAAGCTGTTCCGTGAAAAACAGCCGGACCATCTGGTGCGAAAAGGTCATTTTCGAAAGGGACAGGGTGCTGCCTGCGAGCCGCTTCATCGACGGGTCAAACCCGTAAGGCCCGCCCGCCACGAAAACGAGGGTCTTGCCGCCTGATAAAAACTGCCTGTTCAGGAATGCGGCAAATTCAACCGAACGCATTTCCCTTCCCCGCTCATCGAGCAACACCACCACATCCCCCGGAAAAATCTGTTTCTGAACCATTTCCGATTCCCGCAGCATCTGCTCAGGCTGGGAAAGGCTTGCCTGGTTTTTTAAAGCGGGAAGTTCAACGATCTCAAAAGGGAGGTATCGTTTGACCCGCGTTTCATATTCGCGCAACCCCGTTTTAAGGAATTCTTCTTCGGTTTTACCGATGAGCAGGAGCCGGATTTTCATAATTACGATACAAAGATGGGAATTTAACATGATTATTTTATATATTTGCTTTATGAAAAATATTTCCTTCAGCCTGGCATCGCTGATCTTGATTGTATTTCTTTCCGCCGCGTTCGTGCCGTTGCCGGGCCCGGAGGATACTGCCACGCAGGTTGCCTCTGCCATACAGGCCGGGAATGCCGCCGATGTTGCGAAATTTTTCAACGCCATGGTCGACCTGACGCTTCCCGGGTATGATGACAGTTACAGCAAGACCCAGGCTGCGCAGATCATGAAAGATTTTTTTACCAAAAACCCTGTGAAGGGTTTTAAAATCACACGGCAGGGCTCTTCTCCCGACGGATCGCAATATTCCATCGGCAGTCTGGACACCGGGAAAAAAGTTTTCCGCGTCTATTTCCTGATAAAAACCGTGAACGGGCAAAACCTGGTCCACCAGTTGCAGGTGCAGGAAAACTGATTTTGCCTGCATGCGCACGCAGCATGATCCGAATTGCCTTTGTGCAAACCTGCCGCCATTTTCCTTTGAAATAAATAATCCGACAAGATGACCATTGACGAAATAATCACCAGCGCCCTGTCTGAAGATCTTGGCGACGGCGACCACACCACCCTTGCAACCATTCCTGCCGACGCACCCGGCAAAGCAAAACTGCTTGTCAAGGAAAACGGGATCCTTTGCGGGGCCAGCCTAGCAGGATTGATCTTCAGGAAGGTCGATCCGTCTGTCAGCCTCGATCTCTTCCTGCACGACGGGGATGTTATCCATCGCGGCGACCTTGTTTTCGGGGTTTCGGGGAGGAAGGCCTCCATCCTGAAATCGGAACGTCTGGTACTTAATTTCATGCAACGGCTGAGCGGCATCGCAACTTCGACCCGCCAGGCGGTGGATCAAATCGCTGGATTGAAAACCCGCATTCTTGACACCCGTAAAACGACCCCGCTGCTCCGGGAACTCGAAAAATATGCCGTCAAGACCGGCGGCGGCGAAAATCACCGCATGGGTTTGTTCGACATGATCATGATCAAGGACAACCACGTCGATTATGCCGGCGGGATTGAAAATGCGATTGACGCGGTGCACCGGTATTTTATCCTCACGCGGAAAATCCTGCCCATCGAAATCGAGGTGCGCAATGACCGTGAACTGCGGCAGGTCCTGGTCCATGGCGGCGTCGACCGGATCATGCTCGACAACCATACCCCCGACCAGTTGCTGAAAGCAGTTCAGCTGATCGACGGTCGCTTCGAAACTGAAGCCAGCGGCGGGATCACTGTTGACAACGTCAGGATTTATGCCGAAACAGGCGTGGATTATATCTCCATCGGGGCACTGACCCACCAGATCAGGAGCCTGGACATGAGCCTCAAAGCCGAAATCTGAAAACCCGGATGAGCCTCTACCAGAAAATCATTGAAAGGATCCTCTCTTTTTCTTCCGTCAGGTGGGCGCTGAACCTGTCAAAACGGATCATTATCCCCGGTTTCGACGGCATTCCGCTGTATGACGTAGCCGTTTTTTTCATCCGCGGGCTGACCAGGGGATACATCACCACCCGGGCAGCAGCCATCTCTTTTTCACTGTTCCTGGCCATATTCCCGTTCCTGATTTTTTTGTTCAACATCATCCCCTTCATCCCGATCGAAAACTTCCAGCAATCCCTGATGGGACTGATCCGCGATTTCATGCCCGGCACCGCCTATGAATCGGTGAAGGAGACGATTACCGATATTGTGACAAGGCCCCGCAGCAGCCTGCTGATCCTCAACCTCATCCTTACCCTTTATTTCTCAACCAATGGGGTGAACAGCCTCATTGCCGCCTTCAACAACACCAGCCACGATGTCGAGACCCGTACCGGCGTCAAACAGTACCTGGTGTCAATAGCCATTGTTTTGATAAACAGTTTTTTATTAATCCTGGCCATCGGGTTGATGACCTTCGGATCCACCCTCCTTTCGTGGCTCATCCCCGAACTGATAGAAAGCAAATCGATTGTTGTCATCCTCCTTCAATTGCTGCGGTGGCTCATCATTCTCGGCCTTCTGCTGACGGCTATCTCGCTGATCTATTTCCTGGCCCCTGCGCGGCAGAAAACCTACCGTTTTTTCTCGGCAGGATCGATGCTGGCGACCGCCCTTGTCGTGATCACGACCCTGGGGTTCAATTTTTACGTGGATAACTTTTCGAGATACAATGCGCTCTATGGATCCCTGGGCACCCTGATGATCGTGCTGGTGTGGATCTACATCAACGCCATGAGCCTGCTCGTCGGGTTTGAACTGAATGCAAGCATAAAGATCGCCCGGAAGGGTTATACGGGCATCAACGGTGCAGGCGTTCCCTGATGACCGGCATCAGCTCTTTGCGGTAGGCGAGCAGTACCATCGTCACGGCGAGCAACAGTTGTCCCAGTTCAAACAGTCTCCTGTTGCTGTCGGTGGCCACCCATTCAGAGACAAGGACCACCGCGATGAAGATCAGGGGAAGGTAAACCAGTTTCCAGAGGTTCATCCGGTATTCAAACACTTTGCGGCTTTCGATGTACATGAAAACAACCTGGATGGGTTTCCCCAGGAAATTTGCCCAAACGGCACCCGTCAAACCGTAATATTTTACCAGGACGACGCTGGCGATTACCTGGAAAACAGCACTGAACAGAAATATCCTCGGCAACACCGCAGTCCTTTTAAAATAAACCAGCGGTGCCCAGAAATAGGCCCGCAGCCCGCTTAATGCATAGCCGGCAAACAGGATTGCAAGGAAATTAAAGGTAAGGTAATAGGCCTGCTTTTTTACAACCACCGGGATGATCACAGGCAAAACCATGACAAGAACGGGGATCACCAGCAGGCTGATGGCCGTGAAACCGTTAAAATAGCGGTTGGCCTCCTTTGTGCCGTAATTGATGTTTTTCTCCTTCCAGATGCCGAAAACCTTCGGATAAATGGATGAAGAAAGGCCACTCTGGAAAAAATCCAGCAAAAGGGTACACTGCAGGGCAAAAACAAACAACCCGACATCCGTCGCATTGAGAAAATAGCCGATGATGTAACGGTCGAGGTTTCCCGCCATCCACAAAAAGATAAAATAGATAAAAAGCGGGAAGCAAAATACGGAAATGCCTTTCAGCAGTCTGACATGGAAAGAAATCCCGAATTCCTTCAGGAAAAAAAACAGCGCCATTACAAAGATGCCGAGGCCTGAGAACAGTCTTCCGTACATCGGTCCCGCAAGGGAAAATGGTTTATAAAAAAGAACGGTAAGGGAAATCCCGATCGTCAGGACAAAATTCAGGATGTTCAGCCAGAAAAACCTTTCGGGTCGCTGTTGGTATATCAGCAAGGCGGTGTAACTTTTAAACAGGCTGTTGAAAATGGCCGTCAGTACCGACATGAACCCCCAGGGGTAAAACACCAGGTTGATTTTATTCCCGGTGAAGGCCGTATAGGAGGCAAAAGCAGCCGGGCCTGCAAGGCTGAATGCAGCCAGGAAAAGGATCCCGATAAATAACAGCAGCGATACGGCCGTTCCCACGTTTTCCCTGGCCTTCCGGGCATCGTCCCTGAAATCGATCCAGTGGATCCCGAGATACTGGTCGAGGGAAAAGTTGACCAGGATCTGCATGATGGCGGTAAATGCGATGTACAGGACAAGTTCACCGAACTGTGCCGTTGACAGCATGTTGGTGTAGAAAGGAAGCAGTACGATGCTCGATGCCAGCGGCAACGCCCCGATTACAGAGTAGATGAAGGAGGATTTTATGAATTGCCTGGAGATCAATTTCGTAAGATTGGTGCTGTGTGAAACCGGGGTGTCGCGACAACGCTCCCGAAAAGTTGAACAGAACTACAGGTCAAGGTTTTTATTGAAAATATCCTTTGAATCGACGCAATACATCTTTGCATCGAGGATGCAATGCAGGATGTACTGGTGGAGTATTTCAACAAAACCGTAGGAGAAGGACGGGACGAAGAAATTAAGCTCCCCGAGTGAAATAATCCTGTTGGCATTTGAAAACCCGGAAAGGGTGACCAGGTGGCAGTTTTTCCGGGAGGCTGCCTGGCAGGCCTTCACGATGTCGGCCGAATTGCCCGAACTGCTGATGCAGATCACCAGGTCGCCTTCGGCGGCAAACATTTCGAGCGGCGCTGCAAAAACATCTTCGAAGCCGATGTCGTTTGAAATGCAGGTAAGCAGCGATGAATCGTTGAAGGTATGGGCCGGGATCCCCCCGTTTTTCCACAGGTCGATGGCTGCATGGCTGGCAATCGCGGCACTTCCGCCGTTCCCGACGATATAGATCCTTCGTTTTCCCAGTTCTACCTGCACGAGGAGGTCAACTGCCAGTTCCACAGCGGCCTGGAACCCGAGATTTTTCCCGGTACCGTCCATGGCTTCGATCGCATCTGTCGTTTTATGGAACTCCGAAGCATAATTCCTGGTAAAACTGGCTGTTTCCATCGGCTTATTTTAAAAAGTGGTTGATGAATTTGGTAAGATCCTTCTTATACACCGGGTGTTCATTCCCGATGATCTCGACAGCCAGGGTCCCCATGCAGTTCCCGATAAAGGGAATCAGCTCCGCGGGGGCGTTTTTGAATTTCAGCAGCGAAGTGATGGAAAGCAGGGCGTCGCCCGCGCCAACCGAATCCTTCACGGCACTGGCAAAGGCCGGGGATGAAAAATATTTCCCGTCCGAATAGAGGAGTGACCCCGACTGGCCCAGGGTTATGGTTATGTCCCGGCACCCTGTTATCTCGCTCAGCTTTTCAATCAGCTCCTCGATCCTGCCGTAATTATCACCGAAGGGCAGGCGAAGTTCCTTTTCGTCGATGGAGATATAACCGACGTTCCTGTATTTGGTGATGTAATTAAAGCCGTAATTGTTGCTGTTGGTCTGCGCGTTTACGGCCAGGTATTTGCCCGAATCCTGCAGGAATTGCTGTATTCCCGGGGTGATGAACCCATGGCCGAAATCGGAAACCAGTACAAAATCAAATTCGTCAATGCGCGATTTAAGGTATTGGATGATCTCCTGCTCGAGCCCCTTATCAAGAAACTTATCGTTCAGGAAAGTCACCTCGAAGAGTTTGATGTTGAGGTAGGTGTCGATGTACCTGCGTTTGGTATTGGTCGGGCTGTCGGGGCGGAAGAAAAAAGTTCTATCAACACCCGGCGCAAGGTTCTTTTCAATGATTTCGAGCTGGGTATCCTGCGATCCCAGCACCGTAACCAGTTCAACCTTCCCGGCATACTGTTCCAGGTGGTTTGCGATGGCCAGCACCCCCCCCGCATAGGCCTCCCCGCGCAGGAAGATGGTGGAGATGGTGGGCGATTTTGAACTTTTCCCGAGCGGACGGCAATAGTGATACTCGTCGATGATGGTATCGCCGATCACCAGTACTCTTACATCCTTCAGTCCGTTGATGCAGGAAATGACATCTTCGGCGGTGTGCCTGGTTTTAAAATCGGCCATGAAGTCCTGCACACCCTCGCTGAAAGGGCTGAAGTGAGAATTGATCAGCGTGGAGGAGGAAAAGGTGATTTCCTCGGTAAAGTAAATGGAACCGCCCACCGATTTTACAGCCTCCTCCTCAAGATAGATGTTTTTGGTCAGATCCTTTTCGCGGTCCTTGTAGTCCTGCCCCTTCACATACCAGGTGGGCCTGACGAGTTTTATCGTTTCAATGGCCGTATCCCACCTGTTCAGGGCGACATAATCAACCGCCTGCAGGGCGGCGATCGCCTCCATGCGCAGGTTTTCATTAAAAACGGGCCGGCCCGGGCCCTTGTTGACAAAACGGTCGGGGGTGATGGTCACCACCACCACATCGGCTGCCTTTTTAGCCGACTCAAAATGTTTGATATGGCCAAGATGCAGCAGGTCAAAACAGCCGTGGCAATGGGCGATGGTCTTCCCCTCCTTTTTCAGCCTGTCAACAATCCCGGCAAGTTCGTCAATGCCGACTATTTTTTCTGTACTTATCATGATGTTTGTTTATTCGTGGTCATTCATCCGGCGGGATCATTTACCAAGGTATTTAAACCAATCCTTCGTGGCTTCTGCAATGGAGCCGGGCTCCCACAGCGGCGCTTCACGCCAGTAGTCGATGTGGCCGAGCATGATCTTCACCCCCTCTTCAAACGAAACAAGGGGATGCCAGTCCAGTATCTCCCGGATCCTGGTGATATCGGCGAAGGTACAGTCGGGTTCGCCGGGGCGTTTCGGGATATAAATGATCTCTCCTCCCAGCAGTTCAACAAGCCTGTTCACACTGTATGTATTCCCGCTGCCAACATTCATGATCCGGCCGATGGCATCGTTGCAGCCGGCCGCGGTGTAGCAAGCGTTCGCGACATCTGTAACAAAGGTAAAATCACGTGTCTGGGTTCCGTCGCCCACCACCGTGTATGGTTTTTCCTTCAGCTTCTGGGCGAGGAATACGCCGAATACCGCGCCATAGGTGCCGCTGGTGCGCGACCGGGGACCATACACATTGAAGAAGCGCATGCATGTGACCGGCAGACCATAAATCTCATGCCAGTACATCATGTATTTTTCGCCCAGGTATTTTGTTACCGCATAGGGGTACTGCGGCCTGATGTCGGCCGTTTCGGGTGTCGGAAAGGAATCGGGAATGCCGTAACACGAAGAGGAAGCGGCATAGATGATGCGTTTTACGTTCCATTTGCGGCATGCTTCCAAAACGCTGATGGTTCCGTCGACATTCGCACGGTGATATTCGAGCGGATGTTCGATGGAGGGAACGATATCGGCCAGGGCTGCGATATGGAAAACCCAGTCAATGCCCTCAAAAAATGGCAGGATGGTTTCATGATCGGCCAGGTCGGCGATGTGGATTTTAAGCCGGGGATTTCCCTTGTGATGATCGAGGTTGAGCAGGCGGCCGGTGCTGAGATTATCGACAACGGTTACGTCAAAACCTTCCAGTATCAGCCTGTCCGTGATATGGCTGCCGATGAACCCGCAGCCTCCTGTAACCAAAGCTCTCATATGTGCTTTTTATGAATAAAATTAATCTTCCCAGGTCACGCGACCCGGAAGCGGTTTTGCCGGCACGCCGGCGACCAGGGTGTCCCGGTCAATGTCTTTCGTCACCACAGCCCCTGCAGCCACCACCACGTTGTCATGGATGGTAACCCCCTTTAAAACCATCGACCGCTGGCCCAGCCAGCAATGGTTCCCGATGATGACAGGCAAACAGGTCAGCGCCGGGAGGCTCCCGTCGGTGGAAATCCTGTGTCCGTCGTTGTCGCGGATGATCACTCCCTGCGCAACGTTGCAATGTTCCCCGATCTCGATTTTTTCCTGTGCGATGATCTGGGTTGTGCCGTTGATCTTTGTACCGTTCCCGATGATGATTTCGGCATTCTGTGCAAAGATGCAAACCCCCGGGTATAACGAAACATCGCCCCGGATGCGGAGGGTCGAATTGATCAGGTGGATCCTGCATACATCCCTGGCCGGGTCGAACATCCCGCCGTCGTAATAACCGTAGTCGATGCCAGCCTTCAAGGTCCCGTTCTCGATAATGATCTGCGAATGATCAAGCTTCAGTTGGGTCTTGTGATGAATCCCTGCAAATGAGTTCCCCCTGAGGATAACCGATCTCCGGTTGATGAAAAAGCCGGGAACCAGGTAGTTCAGATGCTTGATCCCCATGAAAAGCATGCTCAGGAACCTGCTCCGGAACCCGTAATGCTTGTGAATGGTAAGAGATCTGCGTAGGCTCATCCATTAATTTTTGAAAAATTTCCTGAACGTATCTGCAACATATTCAACCTGCAGATCCGTGAGTTCCGGGTAAACCGGCAAACTTAAAATGGTTCCGGTCTGTGCCTCTGCAACCGGGAAATCCCCCAACCCGTAACCGAGGTAACGGGCCGCTACCTGCAGGTGTATGGGTACCGGATAATGAATCTTTGTATCAATTTCCATGGCTGCCAGGAATTCCTTCAGTTCGTCGCGCCTGCCCGACTGGATGATGAAGGTGTGATAAACGGCTTTCTCTGAAGGTTTGTCAATGGGAAGGATGATGTTCAGCCCCGATAACCTTTCGATATAATAGGCAGCGATTTCACGTCTCCTCGCGGTCCATTCAGACAGTTTCCCCAGCTTGATATTCAGAATGGCGGCCTGGAGGTTGTCAAGCCTGCTGTTATAACTCCAGAACTCACATTCGTCCCGGTTACGCAGGCCGTGATTCCTTGCCTTGATCAACTGTTCGTAAAGCGCGTCATTGTTCGTCGTGATCACCCCGCCGTCGCCGCAGGCGCTCAGGTTCTTCAGCGGGTGGAGGCTGAAACAGCCAAGGTCGCCAAATCCCCCGACAGGCTTGCCTTTGTATACGGAGCAAATGGCCTGCGCACAATCTTCCACAACCGCCAGGCTGAACTCCTTCGCGATGGCAAGGATATCATCCATAGCGGCCGGCCGGCCAGTAAGGTGAACCGGCATGATCGCCCTGGTGCGGGGAGTAATGGCCTTTCTCACCTGCACCGGGTCAAGGTTGAAATCCTCACGCACATCGGCGAAAACGGGCGTTCCGCCAGCAATATGGATGGAAGAAGCCGATGCAAGGAATGAATTGGGCGCGGTGATCACCTCGTAGCCGGGACCGATTCCCAGGGCCTTCAGGCTGAGGAAAAGAGCGTCGGTCCCGTTGGCAACTCCCAGGGCATATTTCGTACCGCACAACTGTGCAAACGATTGTTCAAATTTTACAAGATCCCCGCCCAGGATGAACTGCCCCGAATCGAGCAGCTCTGAAACGATTCCAAGGATCTCGCTCTTTATCTGGCGGTGCTGCAATCCGATATTAACAAAGGGTACCTTCATAATCCGCTTTTTTTAAATGCAATGCCAATGCCCTTCCTGCAGTCGATTTCGATGAAATCGAATTCATCCCCGTGCAGTTCCCTGAACCGCACCCACACATCCATCAGGTTGTAACTCAGGTCGCTGATGTCGTCAAAAACAATGATACCGTTTTCGGCCACGTGGCCGGCAATGTTCTGCAGGTCGATGAATGCTGTTTCCTTGTCGTGGGCTCCGTCGACGAGGATGTAATCGAACTTCCGGCCGGGGTACTTTGCAAAATAACCGGGGACGGTCTGTTTTGAATCGCCGCTGATAAAAGTGAGGATGCCGGAGGGAATGTTGAAATAATCGAGGTTCCGTTTCACCTTGTTGATGGAGAGGTTGCGTATCAGCGGGAAGAATGGCCTGAGTTTTTTCTCCGAAATATTGATGTTCCCCGTTATCTCACTGTTTTGGGAACGTTTTGATTTAAGGCTGGTGATCTTCCGCGAAAAAAAGGTGGTGCTTACATATTCTCGCCAGAGATCGAAGGAAATCACCTCAACGTCCCTGAAATCCTGGTAGTTCGATAAAAGGGCGATCAGCGAGCCGCCTGTTCGCGTACCGATTTCCAGTATGTTTTTCGGATGGAAGGTCTTCCCGATCCAGCTGACGACCATGGCGGTTTCGATGAAAACCCCGTTCACGGTCAGTTTGCTGATATCGGTAAAAAGGCTCCAGTAATGATCGTTGGGGTCGATCTTCCGCAACTGCCTGAAGTTGCTCAACACGAACGGGGCTGTTCCGGTGATTTCCTTTGTAATTTGTTCCTTGTTAGGCATCATTTATCGCAAAACAGTATTACCATTGGTTTTTATGTGTCATTTCCCGGTGTTGCCAGGAGTCCCTCCCGGAATTTCCCTTCCGGGAAAAACAGGAGTTACGGACCTGCTGCTAAATAAGATGGATCTTCTGCATCTTCTTCACGTTGAAGTAGCGGTCGTCGGTCAGCGAATCGGGAATGAGATGGCTGTCAAACGCGTTCTTCAGGTCCTGCACGGCATCGGTGATGGAATGGGTCGGCACGAAGCCGATCTCGCGCTTGATCTTCCCGGAGGAGATGTGGTACGACCGGTTGTCGTTGGTCGAGGTGGTGATGATCTGTACCTGGGGACCGATGGTTTTACGCACCATTTCGGCAATTTCAGCCACCGTGTGGTTCTCATACCCCGCGTTGAACACCTTGCCGGCGATTTTTTCATCGGGCAGTTCCAGCAGGAGGAGGTAAAGGGCCGCCATATCCTCGATGTGGAGGTTGGGGCGTTTCTGCTGACCGCCGAAAACCGTTATTTCTCCCTTGTTGACCGCGAGGTTGGTCAGGATGTTGACCGTCAGGTCGAGCCTGAGCCGGGGCGAATAACCGCAAACCGTGGCAGGGCGGATGGTCACGGTTGTAAAACCGGTGCCCTTGTACCTGGCAAGCACCTCTTCGCACATTGCCTTGAATTTACTGTAATCGGTGAGCGGTTCGAGCGCCATATCTTCGGTAACATCGGGTTCGTCCTTGATGCCGTAAACGCTTGATGACGAAGCGTATATGAATCTTTTGACACCCGATTTCACAGCGGTTTGAACCAGCGGCTCAAAGGCATCGAGGTTGATCGATCTGCCCAGTTCAGGGTTCAGTTCGAAACTGGGGTCGTTCGAAATGCAGGCGAGGTGGATGACCGCGTCGTGACCCGGAAGCGAAGCTTCAAGGAGAGCCGTATCACGGATGTCGCCCTTGATCTTAACCAGGTTCGGATGATCTTCGAGTACCTCTTCTCCATAAATCATCAGGTCGATGACGGTAACGGAATAACCGTGTTCAAGCAGCCTGCGCGTCAAAACCGATCCCACATAACCTGCACCCCCGGTGACAAAAACTTTCTTTATGCTCATATTGATGGTTTATTGATTCGTTCAATGATCCGGGCGGGAACCCCCACCACTTTGCAATAGGGTTCAACCGGGTCGATGACCACGGTTCCGGCCCCGGTAATGGCACCTTCTCCGACCGAGCAATCGGGAATCACAATGGTTCCCGCGCCCAGGAATGCATCGCGGCCGATCTGCACCCTGCCGGCGGTGTGTACCCCCGGGCCCAGGTTGGCGCCGTCGCCGATCACGTTGTCATGATCAACCGTGGCCCCGGTATGAATGTTCACCGAGTCGCCGATGGTGGTGCCGGTGACAATGATCACCCCCTGGCAAAGGCAGTTGCCCTCCCCAACCGTGACACCCGTGTCAAGATGGACGGTCGGGTGAATCGCGTTGACCAGGGTCAATCCCGACTTTCTGACCCGGTTGCCCAGGTTCCGCCGGGCGGCATTGTCGCCAATGGCCACGATCGCCCCGTAGAGCCCGAAAGTATCCCTGAGGAACGGCAGGTCGGCCACCGTGCCGATCACCGGGATGCCCCTGATGACGAGGTCTGTACCAAACAACCGGTCATCAACGAATCCTGCCACCAGGAACTCGGTCCCGGCCTGGATAATTTCAAGCACGACTTTGGCATGCCCGTCGGGTCTCGCACCTATGATGACAACTTTCCTCATCCGATCGTCTTTCAGGCTGCAAAATTAATAAAACAAAATGAATCTGGTCAGGAATTTGAATCACAACGCCCTTTGGCCTCTCCATAGAATTTAAGCAGGCGCGGAATATGCATTTCCAGGGAGATCTCTTCCCTCCGCCTTGCAAGATTAGCCGCGAGCATGGAATAATCGTATTTCAGGATGATCTCCCTCAACCTTGCGGGATCATCCTTGCCGATGGGAATCCCGGCTTCATACCGGCTGACGATCCACGACTGGTATACCAGGTCCTCTGATACCAGGATGGGTAGCCCGGCCTCGATATAATTGAATAATTTCAGGGCCGTTGCAACCCTGTATTTTTCTCCCGACTGGCCCGAGTGAGCTGAAAAGAACGGGAGGATGCCGAAATGGTACCTGTTCATTTCCGTGGCCATCTGGTCCTGGGCAACCGGGGTGTGAAAGTGGAAATACTCCTTTTCAAGGGCTATCTGTTCATATTCCTCATAATCCGCCCGGATGTTCGAAGGGCTGGGGTAAATGTGGAAATGGATCTTCTGCGCGTCCAGGATTCCGATCAGCCCGTGGAACTGGATGCTCCCGTAATGCGACCTGTCACGGTGCGAACCGGCCACCCCCCCGGCGTAAACAATGTGGATGTCACGCGGATCAAGGATTTTCGTATTGACCCTGAACATATCGTTGTCGCAGTAAAGCGGGAAAAAAATTGCCGGGGGTTTTGTACCCTCCCCGAACCTGCGGATGGCTATGTTGGGTTCGAGACTTTGCGCCACAATGCCGTCGGAACGGAGCAGGCAGTTTCTTTCGTGCGGCAGTTCCTCTTTGAGCCACCGGATGCCGGGGTTGAGCCCGTAATAACAGGAAAAAACATCCTGTACATCGATCAGGAAGGGTTCCTTCACTGTAAGGCGCACCAGGTCGGGATAGAAACTTTTCGGGGCGAAGGCATGGTAAAGATAGACCCCCTTCATCTGTTTGAGGATCCGCCGCAGATGATACTGGTTCCTGAAAAGATAAACGCCGTCCCATGCATCATTCGAAAACTCTTCAACAAAAGTGATCCTGCCTGCGACCAGGATTACCGAGAATTTCCCGCTCCGTCTCACCCACCTGGCCATCCTGCTCACCCTGGGCATGAGGCCTTCGCCGATGAACACAATTTTTGGCAGTGAATTACCCGCGAAACTGCCTTCAGTCCTGCATGGCAGGTTTAAACCAAGCGCGATAAAATCGGTGACGGAGGTAATTTCCCGGTAGGCGACCCGGTATATTTTTGAGAGCAATATTTTAACGAAGGCGGTTTTCAATGGCGCAACTCCCTGGATTTGCAAAATTTTCACCCGGGATCCCCGCAGCCCTGGATATGCCGGCTACGCAAATCTTCTCTTTTCATTTTTAGAATGATCTGCCGAATGCAGGCAGCAAAATTAAGATTATTTTCTATTTTTGCAGTAATTCAGCGTCATGCAGGCAAAACCTCCTGAAATGAACACCCGGGGACCAGCTATGGCTGAACCATTCATTATGAGAGTTTTTGGAATCCTTCTTATCCTTTTATTATTGCCTTTCATTGCTTTTCCAGAGGAAAACAGGGAGGGAAGCGGCAAGACCGAAGGGATACGGCAGATCGATTCGCTGCTGGAATTAGCCAGGTCCTGCCGCGACAGCAACCTGGTCCTTGCCCTGCAGGCTGCAGGCGAGGCCGGCGAAATTGCCAGCCAGGTCAAAGACATACAATGCCAGGTCAGGGCACTAACCTTGTTGTCAAGTCTGTACCTTGCAAAGAAGGAATACCTGAAATCGGTCGACTATCTTTTTAAAATAGTGGATATTTATGAAACCGCCCACGATGTCAACAACCTGATCATGGCATATACAAAGATATCCCAGTTTTTCCTGGGGATCAAGGATGACGAACTGGCAAAGAAATACGTCGAGATCGCTTCCGGGCTGGCACCCCGGACCTCAGACACAAGGATTCACGGCCAGATATTCCTGACCTTTGCTCAATACTACCTGTTTCTGAAAAACGACAGCCTTGCCGTCCGGAGCCTTTACCTGGCGCTCTGCAGTGTCGAAAAAGCAAAAGACACCCTCACAGTAGGTGTGGCATACAAATACCTGGGGGATGCGTTTGTTCACGCAAAGAGATACTCCGACGGGGTGTATGCTTACCGGATGGCCGTCAACATCTACTCACAACTGAACAATTATAGCGAACTTGCCATCATCTATACCCGGATTGCCCATATTTACCAGGAAATTGAGGACAACAGCAAAAACCTGGCCTACAACCTGAAAGCCCTGCGCCTGAGAGAAAAAACAGGACAGCTGTCCCTGGTTGCCTCTTCATTTCAGAATGTCGGGGAAGCATACTGGCTGCTGGGCAGGAAAGACTCTGCAAATTATTATCTCATGAAATCGCTTAAACTGGCTAAACAGCTCAACAACAGCTATTTCCTGGAGGCCATTTATTTCCAGCTGTCCATCTTTGCCAATGCCGAAAAACGTTACAAGGACGCATTAGGTTATTATCAATCCTGCATGGAAAACAGGATCAAGCTGAACCAGCAGCAAAGCAAATCAGATATCATCCTGCTCGAAGCCAACCGCAGCATCAGGGCCTCCGAGGCGCAGAACGACCTTATGCGCCAGGAAAATTTATACCAGGAACTCCAGTTCAACAAACGGCGCATACAAACCTTTTTTATAGAGCTGGTGTTCATCCTGTTGCTGCTGCTGCTTCTTTTCTTTGACACCCTGGTCCGCAGCAACCGCCGGAGAAAAAATGAACTGAAGGGACTCAACGACCGTCTGAAACAGGAAATTTTCGAGCGCATCGAGGCGGAAGGACGGCTTAACCGGAGTGAAGAGCTGCACCGGTTCCTCGCCGAAAACACCGTCGATGTGATTTCACTTCTCGATGCCGGGATGCACCGCATTTACATCAGCCCCTCCTGTGAAAAATTTTACGGTTATACACAACAGGAAATCCTTGCGATGGACTCCCCGCTCGACCTGCTGAATCCCACCTACCGGGTGGCGGTGAACCAAAGACTTCTGGAAATGTACCGTACGAAAAAACCAACCCGTTACATCTATAAGGCCCGCAGAAAAGACGGGGTTGACTTCTGGGCTGAAGCCAACATCAACCCTATCCTCGATGAAGATACCAACGAGGTTCGCGACCTGATCACCGTTGTGAGGGATATCTCCGAACGGATGAAGCACGAGGAAGAACTCGCCGAAAATGCAAGGCAGAAGGAGTACCTGTTGCGCGAGATCCACAACCGGGTGAAAAACAATTTTACGATCCTGACCAGCCTGATGAACATGCAGCGCGACCAGACCGCCGACACCGAACTGAACCGGTCGATCACCGACCTGCAACTCCGGGTGAGGACCATGTCGCTGGTGCATGAACAACTCTACAAGAACCAGGAGATAAGCTCGATCCCTTTCGACAATTACTTGCAGCACCTGGCCCTCATCATTTCAAGCTCGTTCGATAATGAACGGATCACGGTTGAAACCGACATCCGCCCCTGCCAGATTGCCATCGAGATGGCGCTCCCGATGGGTCTGATCATCAATGAACTGATCACCAATGTTTACAAGTATGCCTTCCCCTGCAATAATTCGGGGATTCTTTCGATCAAACTTCTCCCCGAGGAGGAGGGAAAATACAGTGTCACCATCCGCGACAACGGCATCGGCCTGCCCGAAGATTTCGCGAAAAGAACGACCCAATCGATGGGGACCCAGATCGTTCAGATTTTAATACAGCAGGTTGAAGCCCAGCTTGACATAACCAACGAAGGCGGGGCCTGCTTCAGGATCCTTTTTTCACCCAATCAATAAATAGATGGAACATCAATATGACAAGATTGCGCTCATCGGGGCGGGTACGATTGGCACCGCATTGGGCAACATCCTGGCGGGGACGGGGAAAGAGACCATTCTTCTTCATTCTGTTGAATCCCATGTTGTCGACAATATCAACAAGTCGCATGTAAACAACAAGTATTTCCCGGGACTGCAGCTGCATCCCGGCCTCAGGGCAACGACTGACGCCTCTCTGCTTGAACACTGTGAGGTCATCTTCCTGGCCATCCCGTCGGTCGTGATGATGAATTACCTGAAAACCATTTCGCAGAACCTTCCCCCGGCGACCCTGCTGGTCAACCTGGCCAAAGGTTTTGGTGCCGGGAGCAAAACGATCATCGAATGCCTTCAGGAGGAATTTCCAAACCCTGTTTGTACCATGAAAGGGCCCAGTTTTGCCGGGGAGATCATCAACAGGATGCCGACCGGGTTCACGGTCGGCTATGAAAGCCCGGAACCAAATGCCAGGATATCAGGCCTGTTTGAAGGGACCAATATCCATCTTGATTTTTCCGGTGATATCCGCGGTGTTGAAATTCTCAGCATCCTGAAAAACATCTATGCCGTGGTCCTCGGGATCACCGATGCCCAGTTCAACTCGCCCAACCTCCGGTTCCTGGTCCTGACCAAAGCTTTCCGCGAAATGCGCAGGGTGTTGAAATGGTTTGGCGGACGCGACGAAACCCTGTTCAATTATTGCGGTTATGGCGACTTTACCCTCACGGCCCTGAACGACCTGAGCAGGAACCGGACCCTGGGCCTGCTCATCGGGAAGGGATTTTTCACCGAACATGTTTCTCATGAACTGGTCCTTGAAGGAAAAACCGCCACCAATGTTTTCTACGAGGAAATTTCAAAAACAATGGCGGTTGAAGACCATTTCCCGATCATCGCCGAACTTTACCATATTTTTCATGAAAAATACGACATCTCCCAGTTCGTGAACAACATCCTGAAAATCAACGAAACATAACCTTCCCCAACGCCTATTCCTCGCCCAAATCGTATATCGTAAATCGTACATCGTAAATCTTCATTTGTCATTCGTCACTCGTCATTTTTTCTCCGTATCTTTGCACCCTCTTCCGGGGCTGACCGGTTTTGACAGCAGGGAAGTGGGATTGTAAGCATGCCGAGTGTTCGTGAGCAGGCCTCGTTAAAGTCAGTTCACATAGCCTATAACTGGCGACAATTATTCTTACAGACTTGCTGCTTAATTTTAGAAATTAAGCGCGTCTTGTCTCCCGGGAAACCCTTCTCAACGGTGTTCCGGATGAGGCATCGCAAATGTTGAGATAGTCCGGGTATTGTTCTGCTGCCCGGGCGAAATAACCGGAACTAAGAATCGGGTGGGTTCGCTCCTGACCAGCCCGGTTCCGACAACCAACCAGGAGATACGCATGTAGAAAGCATTTTTGCTACTTGTTTGGACGAGGGTTCGAATCCCTCCAGCTCCACAACGGAAACCAGAAGAGGGCGGCCCAAAAGGCCGTCTTTTTTTTTACCTCTGCCGGCCGGGCAGCCCCGTCACGGATCAGGCGGAAGATTCTACGAACAACGCAGAAAGGTGACACGAACAATACACAAAGGTTACGCGAATGAATTTGAAACAAAACTTAGAGAAGACTTAGAGCGGTCTTAGAGAAGAGTTAGAAAGGTCTTACAGGATGGATGAAAAAAAGACCAGGGAAACAAATGCCTGCAGGGCAGCCGGGAAAGCGGAACCTGTTCAATTTCCCTGAAAAACATTGGGGCGCCGCCAGGAAAACGGAAGACAAATATAGGATATTTCCGGGTATTATCAATCAAAAAGTCTGAACTCTTTTTCCGCGACATTCCCCGGGAAATCCCAGACCCTGACCACGCACAGGGTCCCGGGTTTCATCGAACCGGAATTCAGGATAACATACGCGTAATTTACATGGTTGGGGGCAGGGCCGGCCATCCCCTCCTCCAGTACGACGCTCGTGCGTTTCAATTTTCTCTTCCACCGTTTGCGCTACATGGCATAGTGGGCCGACAGCAATGGGTCGGCAACCGCCCGCCGGCCGTATTCCTTCGCACATTCAAACCGTGAGAGGTGTTTTGCCTGGTTTTCCGTCCATTTTCTCTTTGATTTTCCGGGCTGCGAGCCGGACACCCCGTCAGGCTCCATGCAAAGTTTACCTGATTTTCCTCTGAAAACCTTCATTATTAAATTTTTCCTGCCGTGAGCCATAGCCTTTTTATTGCTTAATCGGGGCTGACTATAAAAGGTAATACATGAAAACAAACTTTTTATCAACCTGTTATCAACTTAACGGCCCAGCACACTTTCATAAGCGTTCAGAAATCCGGGCAGAATGGGCCTGTGTGATTTTTTGTCCCTGCAATTTAAAATCTTTCTATCTTTATCCGCTGAAAAAAGGCATCGCATTCAGCATACATGACCGATTTTACATAACAAATACCAAGTAATTCTTATCACTCAATTATTTAAATGCCAATCTGTTAAATTATAATAAAACCGGTGAAGTATCATCTGCGTGATCCTTTATCCCTAAAATCGTAATTCGTAAATCGTCAATCGTAAATACTTAAATATGTTATTGGGAAAAAAAATAATTGTTGTTCTCCCGGCCTACAATGCCGAAAAAACAATCGCCCAGACCATTGCTGAAATCCCCCTCGACATGGTCGATGAATATGTGGTGGTTGACGATGCAAGCACAGATAATACCATCCAGGTCGCCAGCAATCTCAATGTAAAAAACCTGATCAAGCACGACAAGAACAGGGGTTACGGAGGCAACCAGAAAACGTGCTACGACACGGCGCTTGCACTCAACGGCGACATCATCATCATGCTGCACCCCGATTACCAGTATACGCCGAAGCTCATCCCCTCCATGGCCCATATGATCGCCAGCGGACTTTACCCGGTGGTGATCGCCTCCAGGATCCTCGGCAAAGGGGCGCTCAAAGGCGGGATGCCCAAATACAAATACATTTCGAACCGGTTCCTCACCTGGTTTCAGAACCTGATGATCAACCAGAAACTCTCGGAATACCATTCGGGTTACAGGGCATTTTCGCGCGATGTTCTCGAAAAGGTGAACTACCATGCAAATTCTGATGATTTCGTTTTCGACAACCAGATGCTGGCCCAGATCTTCATGGCCGGTTTCGAGATCGCCGAAATTACCTGTCCCACAAAGTATTTCGAAGAGGCATCCTCCATCAACCTGAGGCGCAGCATTAAATACGGAATGGGTGTGCTCCGCACTTCTCTGGGATACTTCTTTCATAAAACCGGGCTGGTCTCCCTTGCAATCTACAAGACAAAATAGCTCACCGGTTCCCGATATTCTACTGCTAACCCGGAAAAAAACTGAATTTGAAAACAAAACAGAAAAATGTGACAGGCGGTTCCGGCTCATGGAAGTCATGGCTGCCGCACCTTATCATCATTGCCTTCTCGTTTGTTTTATATTGCAATACCCTGTTTTACGACTATGCGCTCGACGACCTGATCGTTATAAAGGAGAACGCCTTTACAAAAAAGGGAATCGAAGGGTTGCCCGGCATTTTCAAATATGATTCCTTCACCGGGTTTTTCGGGGTGCAGAAAACGCTGGTGGCCGGCGGTCGCTACCGGCCGCTGTCGATCGCATCGTTTGCTTGTGAATACCAGGTTTTCGGCGGCTTCAACCCCTTCTTCAGCCGGATGGTCAACATCCTTCTTTACGGGATGACCGGGGTCATGATCATGCTCCTGTTTTCGAGGTTGCTGGTTAAAAAGCCCGGGAAAGACTGGTACCTGACCATTCCGTTCATAGCGGCGATCCTGTTCGTCGCCCATCCCGTTCATACCGAAGTGGTCGCAAACATCAAGGGAAGGGACGAAATTCTTTCGCTGCTCTTTTCGCTGGTTTCGCTCTGGTTCACCCTGCGATATCTCGACAGTAAAAAGGTCCATCTCCTGCTGCTTGCCTGCGGGAGCTTTTTCCTCGGACTGCTCTCGAAGGAAAATGCCATCATGTTCCTCTTCATCATCCCGCTTACCATCTGGTTTTTCACGAAACACCCGCTGAAGAGCTATGTGTCCTGCACGCTCCTGCTGTTTTCAACCGCTCTTTTATTTATTTTTATCCGGTTCATGGTACTGGGATACCTGAACTCCCCTGAACTACCCAAGGAACTGCTCAACAATCCCTTCCTGTTCGCCACGGCCGGACAAAAGGCCGGGACCATCCTGCTTACCCTCGGGTTGTATGTCAAACTGCTGTTTTTCCCCCACCCGCTAACCCACGACTATTATCCTTACCACATCCCGCTGGTGGATTTTACCGATGCGAGGTCGATTGTTCCCCTTGTCATCTATACCGGCCTGATCATTTATGCATTGCTGCGGATCAAACGAAGGGATCCGGTGGCCTGGGGCATCCTGTTTTCCCTGAGCACCCTTTTCATCGTGTCAAACCTCCTGTTTTCGGTCGGCACCTTCATGAACGAACGGTTCATCTACATGCCCTCCCTCGGGTTCGTCTTCATTGTCTCCTGGTTCCTGGTGAACAGGTTGCCAAAAATGGTCAGTGACGAAAAAAACCGGATCCTGCTTCTCCAGGCGGTCCTGCTGCTGATCCTGGTCCCCTATACCCTGAAGACCATCATGCGCAATGGGGCATGGAAGGACGACTTCACCCTTTTCTCCACCGATGTGAAGGTCTCCGAAAACAGCCTGAAGTGCAATACCTCTGCCGGAGGTAAATACCTTGACAAAGCCCAGGCAGATCCGCCGGGCGAACTGAAAGAGCAGGACTTCCGGCTGGCCCTGCAATACCTGAATAAAGCGGTCAGCATCTATCCCAAAAACAACAACAGCCTGATCTTGCTGGCAAATGCCCTCGTTTTTTACAAAAACGACTGCAAGGGAGCCATCGGTCTTTACATGAACGTGCTTTCATTTGACCCCTATGATAAAAATGCCTACGGGAACCTGTTCAAGGTGCTCGCCGCCATTGACGATGCAAAGGAGACCGATTACAAGCTGGGCATCTTATTAAAAATGAACACTTTGAATCCAGATGATCCGGAACTCAACCATGCCCTCGGGAAACTCTATGGCCAGTACAAGGGGAAACTCGATTCAGCGGCATTCTACCTGGTGAAGGCGACAAAACTTGCACCGGAAGCACCGGGCGCCTACAAGGACCTCGGGATCGTATACGGCATGCAGCACGACTACCCCCAGGCCCTGGAGGCCCTGCAAACCGCTTTCAGGCTTGACCCGAACGACCAGCAGATCAGGCAGAACATCGCGGTCACCCATCTTATGATCGAACAAAACAAAGGCAAAACCAGGTAATTTTTTATCAATCAACGGCGAACACCCCCGGGTGGCAATGGTAAGATCACATGGCAAAAAAAAATAAAGTATTGACCAGGAGGGACAATTTCTGGAACCTGAAAATTC
>CAIMWF010000096.1 GCA_903845055.1 uncultured Bacteroidales bacterium
ATCAACAGGTTAACCGGGCATTTCATGCAGGGGGTATCCTTGAAATATTTAACGGACAGCGTATCGCGTGGACCGATGGAACCGAGCTGCAATGTTACAGAAGGGTCCCTGGAAGTAGAGGAGAATTTTTCCAGGATGCGGTTGTTGTAAAAAACGTGCCAGTAGTCGATCGTATCGGCATGGACAGCCGGGCAGGACACCACGAGGAGGAGGATCAGCCAGGAGATTATCTTCATCGTCTTCATAACACCGAAATTTATTTTGACTGTTGAATTATAGCCACAAACGTGCCTCCGCCAAACCCAGTCCCGTTGCAATACGGTGACATGCTTCGCGCGCTGCGACGGGGTTATCCCACTTCCCGATGGTCATGATCTCCTTTTGACCGGTGCCGCACAGCAACACCCTGAAATCATCCTGCGGAACATCGAGGGGGCGGTTCCCCTGGCTGAAGGCGCGGTACGATTGTTTTGACTCCCGGGCCCGGAGCGTCATCGAAGGCTCTATGGCAATCCATTTCCCGGTACGGATCAACCCGAAGAGGTTGTTGGAGAACCTCACGCGCCGGCGGTCAAAGTCGATGATGGCGGAGGAATTGGAGAAGCCGGCAAAGGCCCCGAGCACGATCAGCACAACTGCCGACAGGTAAAACCAGGACAGGAGGATACCGGCAATGAAAATGATTCTCCCCGCGGTTGCCCCCACCGGGCCAAAGGATGGATCGAGCTTGTGTTCTTCTATCATGGTGCGGGTTTTGACCTGTTCTTCTTGTAAAGTTCTTGTATCCTCTTGTATTTTTCTTGTATTTCTCTTATAAAAGTACATGCATTCCTCAGGTAGCCCCTGTCCCGATTATAGATTGATAAAATCCTGGGCCGTCATCACTGAAATCCGGGCCTTTTTATAATCTTTCAGATTCCGGGTTAAGAGCAATTCAATATCGTTTTCTATTGCGCAGTAGTACTGAACCGCATCCTCAAAATCGTTGAAATCAGAATTTAACGCCAGGTCAATGATTTTTTCATTTACTGGTAATATATGCACCAGGAGCTTAAATTTCCTGATGATTTGCTTTGCTTCTCCGGCCGAAAGCTGCTTTGAGATTAAATAATGAATATTGGCAATGGTTAAAGCAGAAATGAAAACCTGGATTTTCACCCCATCGGAAAGCGTAAACAACCGGGCAGCAGCCTGGTAGTGAGGCTCCCGCCTTGCAAGCAAATCGTAAATTATATCTGTATCTACAAAGACTTTGGGCTTCATAAATATTTTTCGGTCAGGTGTTTATAAAAACGCTCCTTGTGATCGGACCCGGATGGAAGATCAATAACACCACTCACAGACCTGACCAGGGGTGATATTTCCTCCGTTTCGTTCGATTCTGATGTAATCGCAGCCAAATAATTTTCAACAATCCGTGACAAACTGGTTTCATGATCTGAAGCATACTTTTTTGCCTGCTCAATGACCTTCTTATTTAGCTTTAAGGTGAGTTTAGTATCCATTGGTTTTAGTTATAGACGTACAAAGATACGATATTAATACGTACATGTCAAGAGGGCGGCAAAATTGAGTTTGGCACCAACTTCTTTCTATCTCCCCTCCTTGCGGCTATCCTCTTTAAAATTCATTAAATTTAATTTCAGCAATAACTTCTTGAAATGAATCCTTTCTAAACTGCTGCATCCCAAGGCTGATGAGGAGTGACTGCATGATGTATGTCCCGGTTTTCTTTGTTTTGAAAAACCACCCCTCTGCAGGGACAAACGCCTCGGTGTTTTTGATTTTACAGCGGAAATACCGGTCCCTGTAATTCAGCCAAACACCCTGTTTCAGGCCATGTTGATCGGTATTCCCCACAGAGTGGAAGCCAATGGAATCGGCGAGCTTCGCCTGGCTGTCAGCCAAAACCGGGGTTAACAATATAACAAACAGGAAACTGTTCCTACAGAAATAAACAACCGGGGCGAAATCATTCCATTTTGTTATCGCAATCCATTGCCTGGTGCAGGATTCTAACAACCAATATCGTTTCATTCTGTTGCTGCTTATAAAAGACTATCAGGATTGAGTGAATGTTGATGACCTCTTTTACTGAAATCATTTTGCAAGTTTTTCAAGGAGTTCCTGGTCGTCCTTAAAGATCTGTTTTAAATGCTGTAATAACTCCAGTTCATCGGTCGACCGGTTTTCAACCTCCTTTAAGTAGGAAAGAATTTCAGTGAGGAAATCATCCGGAACCTTTTCAATAACCCGGCTGATCTCTTTTCTGAGATCTTTTGTTGTCATCTGACGTTTTTTATTAGAATTCAATCGTACTTAAAAATACATTTTCATTTTTACCAGCAATTGAATCACATATATACGACGAACAGCATTTAAACTTTTCATCAAAAAGAATATCCGACATTCGCGAATATCCCTTCTCCAATCCCGGCCGGGGTGATTTCGATTGCAATAAAGTTTGATCCAGCCCTGATCTTAATGCCGGCACCGATATTCAGGGCAGGAATAAAAAGCAACTCCGTTTTCATGCCCAATGCATCACCCCGGGTATACCGGTAATTTCCATCCAGCAATACCTGCATTCCAATCCCCGTATAAAAATAGGGTCTCACGGTCTTATGGCCAAAACGGAACTGGATCCCGACAGGAATTGCCGAGATCCACTGCTGCTGGTAGTTCAGGTTATCATTCTCCGGTGTATTCCCGGCAGTTTTATTGCTTTTCCAGTACCTGTAGGATACCCCGGCCATCCAGGAAAAAATGCTGTTTTTTTCCGGGCGATACCCGTTAAAATAAAATGCTGCACGGAAATTGATTCCCCCGGTGGCCCAGAACACCGGGTACCCGATGGTGAGATCATAAAAGCATTTTCTTTCCCTGTAAATTTTTACAGGATAATCCTTGTCGTATGCTTTGTCATATTCATAAATATTTTTCAGGATCCGGTGCTCGGAATAACCCGAATTTCCCTCCCTGCCAATAACATTCCCGGTGTCATTTTTAACATACCTGATCAGGCCGACATGACTTATTTTCTCATAGGTATGTTGCATACCGTTTTCATCCTTTACCACCACTTTTACGGGAGGTGTTAAATGTACTGAAATCCCGGAGGTCGAATTGATCAAAAAGAAATCGATATTATCCCATGAATTTCTTCTCCACAGGTACAGTCTCAATTTTCCCCCGATGACTTTTTTGGCAAATACGTAAACGGTGTCGTGAATGCTGTCGCTGAAGGCAACCCGCTCAAAGATCCTGCCATTCGCAAACGAAAAGCCCGACAGTTCCTTCACCGTAAAGGTAACCCGTTGCCCGTTCCTGGCAGCGCTTGAAAATGAAACAGTTGCGGACAGTTCGGAATCCGTTATATCCGGGAGGTAACCATGAAGCGTGTCTCCGTTGATTTTTACAATGAACCCCTTTTTATAGTTTTGTGCAGATGTATGCCGGGTAATGAGCAGGAAGAAAAAAAGGAGTGTAGTCAAATAATATTTCATCGTGGAGATATGTTTTTGTTTCCTGTATTTTTAGCACTTCCCTGCTTGTTGCACCCCGAAAATCAGGCGACATATACAAACACCATCCCCGAAATGCCCGTATCCATTGCATTACCCAAATTTAACCATTTAAATTGCACGGTATATAACATGTTAATAAATTCACAAATATTTTTTATTGGGAGAATGACAGAAACGGAAGGGAAACAGTTTTAAGGTTTATTTACAGCAGTTGTCTTTGTGGGAAGGGGTTCAATCCGACTGGATGATCTTCAGAAAAAAATAAAAAACCACAGAGACGCAAAGGAAATTACGAAGGGCACGAAGGTGGCTAACCGGAATAGAACCTTTGTGCGACTCTGTGTGAACTTTGTGTACTTTGTGGTGCATGAATTTAAAATTAGAGATGAATCGCCAAACCTGTTTCAGCATCTCAATAATCGTGTACAATCATTTTACAAAATCAACGGCTGACCGCGGCTGACGGGTTGCTTCAGCAAAAATTCACTTTTTCCCAAAACTGTATCCAAAACTGACGCCTCCCGAGGAATAGATGTGATCAAGCGTGATGAAAGGCGTGAAAACGGCCCTGAATAAAAACCCGTTCCTGGCCTGCACCCTCAACCCGGCTGCACCTGTGGGGACCGGGTCATATTCATAACTGCTCAGGCCTTCCCCATATTCCTCTTTTTTGGTGATTTTCATGAAGGAAACACCTAACCCAACCTCGAAGGCCAATGCATGGTATACCTGGAAAATTCCATTGACAAGCATAGGGACGGAGAGAATACTGTTCGACATGAAATTCCCGTACCCGATCCCGATTCTTCCCGACAGGTAAAAGAAATTCCTTTGCAATAATACCCGGTCATAGTTCAGCGATCCGTAAAACACGGAATTCCCGCCCAGTTCAATGAATATGCTGTTGCGCGGGTATGACCTGAAGGGGAGCGATGGATGCTCCTGCCCCTTGCAGAACGATGAAACAATCAAAAAACAAAATATCAATACAAGGTATTTCATATTGTTGAATTGCAGGGCTATGCATTGTTTGATGAGCAGGAAGGTGAACCTTTGTCAACAGGGACTTATGCCTATCCTCTCCTGGTTTATCACAAAAAACAGGCGATACTAACCATCCCCATCACGAAATGCCCGTATACATTGCATCACCCAAATTTACCCATTTAAACTTCACGGCAAACGCCATGTGAATAAATTCACAAATATTTTTTATCGGGAGATTGATTGAAGCGTAAGGGAAGCAGTTTGACGGCTAATTTACAGCGGGTGTCCCTGCGTGAGTGTGATCAGGGCTGGCTGGATGATCATCAGAAAAAAATAAAAAACCGCAAAGGCGCAAAGGAAAATACGAAGTGCGCAGAGGCGTATAACCAGGAAATCAGGTCTTTGTGGACTTTGTGTGTACTTTGTATACTTTGTGGTTAAATTTTGAATAACGCTGCGTAACCTTAAATAATGGATTGGTAATCTTTAATACCCGCTTCCGGCTTTTTGACGGGACCAACCACAAGAACGATCCGCTTCGATGTGCGATGGCGGGCATGGCATCCGCGATTCATTACCCGTCATAATGAAACCTGCATTTTGCAATGAGGATCTCATCCCCGGTATAACAGTAAATCAACCGGTGTTCGTTGTCAATCCGCCGCGACCAGAATCCTTTATACTTGAATTTTAAGGGATCCTGTTTCCCGATCCCTGAGTAAGGATTCCTGGCGATCTCTTTCAGTAATTCATTGATCCTGGCCAGCATTTTCCAGTCATTCTTCTGCCAGTAGAGATAGTCCTCCCACGATTCATCCACAAAGGTATATTTCATGATTCCATCAGGTCATTCGGGAATGAATTGCCTTTTTTCAACTTCTCAATGGCCGAATCGAGCCGCTGCTCATTGGTCCTGGAAGAGAGTTCATGCTGCGTCGCGCTGAGAGAATTGTATTCATCAAGCGACATGATCACCACGCCCGTGTCTTTTCCCCTGTTGATGATCAGCGTTTCAAAGTTGTCCGTTACACGGTCGAGATACCTTTTAATATCTTTCCGGAAATCGGAAATTGTGGCTGTTAACATATAGGTCGGTTTATGTACGTTTTAACGTACAAATATATGTACTTTTTTCAATATTGAGGTTCGGAAAGCCTAATTTTTATTTAAAACATCGCTGATATTGCCAATCATACCTCTCAGTAAGTGTAAGTATTATTTTGGCAATTTATCAAGAAACCAGAGCGTGCCTGTATTTGTTTTAAACCCCACCAATCCCTGCTTTATGGAATAATATGCCATTGAAAACCATTCAGGATTACTACCATCAGGGTTGCCGCAGGATAGTTCATAAACCTTTTGAAAGGACCTGGGGCCCAACGAAAGCATGGGATGGTAGGAAAGAATGGAATCCCGTGAATGGATGATCTTCATGAGTGTGTCAGCCCTGAAGAGGTAATGCCCGTCAAACCCATCTCCTCCGGGCTGCGAATTAACCTGGGAAAAAAATTCCAGCTCAAATTCCTTCATTGCCATTGGTGCTCCAAAATCATAAAGGAACCTCAATTTTATTGAAAAATAGGTCGTTGTTGCAGCACCGGACCGGATTTCATACGAATTAAAATCCTCATCGTAGTAATTTCCCGAGCATCCGTTATGGTCCTCCTTTGCCGCATTGGGGCTCCATTGATCAACCCTGATGTTTTTGCCTATCCGCATTCCACCGAACAACTGGACAGAGTCACCATTTAAATTTTTAAACGCAAATTCTTCAATACCGTTGTAAGGATTAATGCTGAGCTCTTCCGGGGAGAACCGCAGAGCCGCCACCTGCTCCTGTACGCACTTGTTACAACTACCTGAAATTGAACAAACAAATAACAAAAAATAAAAAAGAGGTTTGTTGTTCATGGCAACTTGTTTCATTACATTTCAAATTCATCTTAACACGCTTTACCGATCAAGCCTCACCCTCATGATACCCTCTTCCAACAGGCCCTTAAGCACAAACCACTCAGGGTTCATCCCAAAAAACAGGTGATACTAACCATCCTAATCCCGAAATGCCCGTATACATTGCATCATCCAAATTTACCCATTTAAACTTCACGGCAAACGGCGTGTTGAGAAATTCACAAATATCTTTATTGGAAGATTGATAGCAACGGAAGAAAAACAGTTTTATGGGGCATTTGCTCCGGGAGCCCCTGTGCGGGTGTGATCAGGGCTGGCTGGATGATCATCAGAAAAAAATAAAAAACCACAGAGGCGCAAAGGAAAATACGAAGGGCGCGGAGGCGTTTCAACAAGACATAAGGCCTTTGTGCGACTTGGTGTGTACTTTGTGACTTTGTGGTTATGAATTCGTCCCTGCTTGTTGTTTTTAGGACAACAGGGTAATACCTGTCAAATTTGCCTGGTTGCTTTTCAAAAATGCATACGTTATCTTATCCGCCTTACAGTCAACAAACTGCACCCGTTTAAATTTCCTGTTGTTTTTAAAGAAGGTGTTTATCAGGGTTGCATCCTGGAATTTAACCCCGTAAAAGGTACAGTTTTCAAAAAAACAGTCCTCCAGCGTACTTTCAAAAACGGTGTCCTGGATCTGCATGTCGATAAGGGAAGTACCATTCCACCTTGCTTTTACAATTTTATTCTTCAGGAAGTTGCCGGATTTGAAGGTTGTTTTGGTAAAATCGGCATCCGTGAAATCACAGGCGCTGATATTGCTTTTTGAAATTTCAGTTTCTTTCAGTGAACAGTTTTTAAATACATTGTTGCCTAAGTTTGAACTCTGAATCCGGCTGTTGCTGATGTCGGAATCCGTGAAGTCACAGCCGTCAATATTATTGCTGTTCAGAAGGAGTCCCGACATATTTGATCCAACAAACAAACATCGCTGCATATTGGAGGAACTGAATTTTTCATGCAGATTTGTCAACCCTGAAAAATCAATGTCCACCAGGTTCAATGTTGACATATCCCAACCGGTTTTTTTCTTCCGGTCACCAGCAGGCGATTCAGCCGGCTGATTTGTCAATGATTCGATTTTTGCCACTTCTGCGTCACCCGGTTGGAAACTCTCTGAGAAATAGTTGAGGTCAACGCCGAGTATTTCAGCAAGACGGTTTAAGGTCGCAATATCCGGCATGGATTCACCCCGTTCCCATTTGCCAACTGCCTGGGAACTGATCGATACCTGCCGGGCAAGTTCTGCCTGTGAAAGATTGACTTTCTTTCGTGCCGTGCCAATTTTATTGCCAATGGATTTTGAATTTAGCATCATATTTTTTTGTTTTTGGATGCAGCAAAGTTATTTTGTACTCTCACGAAAATGCAAGAATAACCCGCTACTTATCGTTGTAATCAGACCACTTTCAGTTGCTGTTTGACAACCAGCGGTTGTTTTACAACGCCATCAATCCTCTATTGCCTCAATACCTTGTTCTTTAAGTTTCGCAAGGGCCTCTTTCATTGCAATGACTTGTCCCTGCGGGTGTCAGGTAAATATATTTCGCCTTTTTCTTACGCCCGTAGTTTGAATGAATACCGGTTTCGATAAAATCTCCAATCTTCAGATCTGCTTTTGTGCCATGAAGGTACGTCTGTAAAAAAGGGCATTGATTGGCAACAGTCGCGTTGTTCACAGTATTGTCTTTTTTCATTGATCAAACTTTATGGTGATTGATGCCAGTTTCTTTTAATATCCGTTCAGTGGCGAACAAAAACTGCCGGCAGGTCTCCCACGACCAACCTTCCAATGCATCTCCCTGCCCCCCGGTTATTCCAGGCATTCCTGCAATACAAACAATGCACCATCCGGACCCGACGTTGACATTGCATCGTCCAAATTTAACCATTAAAATTTCACGGCAATCCAGGGGTAAAGAAATTCATAATTACTTTCGGGAAATAAGTAACGATACGGATGGACCATTGATTCACAGTAATACCATCGCATGTGCTCTCCCGGGGACGGGATCAGGACTGGCTGGATGATCTTCAGAAAAAAATAAAAAACCACAAAGACGCAAAGGAAAATATGAAGGGCACGGAGGCCGGTGAACGGCAAATGAATCCATGGTGACAATTCCCCAGCACCCACCACCCTTCACCTGATACTCGTCACTTGTCACTCGTCATTCGTCACTCGTAACTTCTTTTTCCCTATCTTTACGATCCTAACCAAAACCCATTTCCTATGCGCAGATTGTTCCTCCTCGCTGCCTGGCTTCTCCTCCTTGTTATGGCTGGGAATGCACAACCGGCCGCCTCCCCGGCTGCCAATGACACCGCGAATTTCCCCTACTGGATCGCCATGATGCAGAACCCGCAGGCCAATTTTTACAAAACGCAGCGCGCCTTCAACCTCTACTGGAAGGACCGCAAGATCACCAAGGGCTGCGGCTGGAAGGCCTTCAAACGGTGGGAATACATGATGCAGCCGCGGGTGCTGCCCGATGGCACGATCCCTGCCCCCGACGTCACCTACAACGCCATCAGGCAGTCGAACGACAGTCCCCAGTCGACCGGCGGCACCTGGACCAGCCTCGGCCCATCGGTGATCCCCGCACCCGGCCCCGCGGGCTACGAAGGGCTCGGCAGGATCAACGTGGTGGCCTTCCACCCCACCGATCCGAACAGGATTTATGTCGGCTCCCCCTCCGGCGGGATGTGGCAGAGCACCGACAACGGCGCCACCTGGGTAACGCATACCGATACCATCCCCACGCTGGGGGTGTCGGCCATCGTGGTTGACTTTGCCAACCCGAACCACATCCTCATCGGCTCGGGCGACCGCGACGCAGGCGACGCCGTGGGAATGGGCGTATTTAAAAGTCTCAACGGCGGTTCGTCGTGGACCGAATCGAAGACCGGCATGGGCAACCAGACCGTTTGCCGCATCATCCAGGACCCGCTGAATGCGCAGGTCTTCCTGGCAGCCACCGCCGGCGGCGTCTACCGCTCGACCGACGGCGGCAATACATGGACCAGCACCAAAAGCGGCGGTTTCAAGGATATCCTCTTCAAACCGGATGACCCGAACATCGTTTATGCCGCGGCCGGCTCCTCCTTCTACCGTTCGACCAACAACGGCGTGAGTTTTGTGCAGGTCACCGCCGGCCTCACCGCCGGGCAACGCATCGTGATTGCCGTTACCCCCGCAAACCCCAACTACGTCTATATTCTTGAATCTGACAACACCAGCGCCTTCCAGGGGCTGTTCCGTTCCTCCGACGCCGGGCTTACCTTCACCACCCGGTCGACTACCCCCAACATCCTTGAGTATTCGTGCGACGGCAGCGGCACCGGCGGGCAGAGCTGGTACGACCTGGCCCTGGCGGCCGACCCGAACAACGCCGAGACCGTCTTCGTCGGTGGCATCAACGTTTGGAAATCGGTTAACGGTGGTACGAACTGGGCCATCAACTCCCACTGGTACGGCGGGTGCAACGTGCCTTCGGTGCATGCCGACTGCCACTTCATCACCTTTTCACCGGTGAACGGCAAGGTGTATGCCACCAACGACGGCGGTTGCTGGAGTTCGGGCAACGGCGGAACTTCGTGGGACTATCTCACCTCGGGGATGACCATCGGCCAGATTTACAAGATCGGACAGTCGCAGACCATCCGCAACAAGGTGATCAACGGGTTTCAGGACAACGGTACTTATGGGTACACCCCGACGGGGTGGATCCAGATCGGCGGCGGCGACGGGATGGAATGCGCAATCGACTATACCGACGCGGCCTACACTTACCATACGATCTATTACGGCGACATATACCGGCGCATCAACAACACCAACGAGGTGCACATTGCCGGGCAGGGAACCAACGGGATCACCGAGAGCGGCGCATGGGTCACCCCCTTCTGCCTGAACGAGGGAAACCACAAAGGGATGTTCGCCGGGTACGACAACATCTGGCGCTGCAACAACGTGACCGCCCCCCCGATCGTATGGAAAAAGATTTCCGACAACCTCGCCGGGAGCAATACCACGACCATGTCGGTGGTGGAACATTCGCCGGCCAACACCAACCTCTTTTACGCGGCACGGTCCGACAACAAGTTTTTCCGCACCGACGACTGCATGAGCGACAACCCGCTGTGGTACGACCTCACCAGCCATCTTACCGGTTCGGGCACCATCACCGGGATCGAATCGAGCCCGACCGACGAGAACGTCGTGTACCTGACCCGTGGCAACGGTGTGCTCAAATCGGCCGACAAGGGACTCACCTGGACCAACATCACAGGCAATCTGCCGGCCATCCACATGAACACGATCGTCTATTATAAAAACGCTCCTGAAGGTTTATACGTGGGCAGCGACGCCGGCGTTTATTACAAGGACCAGACCACCACCGGGTGGATCCCCTTCCTGCTGGGACTACCCACCAATGCGAAGATAACCGAGCTGGAGATCTATTACGACAACGATTCCGTATCGATGGATGCCATCAGAGCCGGCACTTACGGCCGCGGCCTCTGGGGCTCGGACCTCTACCATACCCTGCCGCATGCCGACTTCACCACGGCGAATACCACTGTGCCAGCTGGCTGCCCGATCGGTTTCAACGACCTTTCGACCGGCGTGCCCACCTATTTCAAGTGGACCTTCCAGGGTGCCACCCCGGCCGTGTCGAATCTCAAGAACCCGGTGAACATCACCTACGCCACTCCCGGTGTATACCCGGTGAAGCTCAAAGTGTGGAATGAATTCGGGGCCGATTCGGTAACGAAGACGGGTTATCTAACCGTCAGCGGCACCCTCCTGCCCTCCGCCGCCTTCACAGCCGACAAGAACGTGCTCTGTTTCAGCGAAACAGTTCATTTCACCGACCTAACCAGTAACTGCCCCTCGTCGTGGAACTGGCAGTTCACCCCAAACACCGTCACCTTCCTCAACGGGACCTCCGCCGCGAGCCAGAACCCCGATGTGGAATTCGACGCTCCCGGTGTTTACAACGTAACGCTAACCTGTTACAATGCCAACGGGGGTCCCTCTACCCTCACAAAACCGCAGTACATCATCTACGGGGGTTTCACACTGCCTTTCAGCGAATCGTTTGCGGGAGGATTCGACGCGCAGCACTGGGAGGTTCAGAACCCCGACCTGGCGATCACCTGGGATACCATCACCGTGGCCGGCACCACCCCCGGCTCCAAAGCGGTATGGCTTAATTTCTTCAACTACACCCTGATCACCCACCGCGACCAGCTGATCAGCCCCACGCTCAGTTTCTGGGGTTACGGTACCGTTGCGCTGAACTTCAGGCACGCTTACGAGCAGCGCACCCGCATTGACTCGCTGATCGTCAAAATTTCGGATGACTGCGGAGCCACCTGGCAGCGCGTGTGGGGCATGGGGCCCAACGGAACGCCGAATGTGTTCGTCACCCACCCGACCACCAACAACGCCTTCTACCCCCAGTCGGCCAACGACTGGTGCGGCGGTAGCTACGGCACCGGTTGCTACTCCATCGACCTGACTACCTGGGCTGGCAAACCCGACATCAAGCTGATGTTCGAATCGTACGATTTCTTCGGGAACAACCTTTTCCTGAACGACATCCGGGTCGGCGGAACGGTCGGTGTGCCGGAGGTTAAAAAGAACGAAACGGTAATGAACCTCTTCCCCAACCCGAACGACGGGCAGTTTGTACTGTCGGTGCTGCATGGCCGCGGACCGCTCACCATGGAGGTGGTCAACGTGCAGGGAGAAGTCCTGGCCACCGGCCATTATTTGTCTGAAAACGGGTCGCTGACCCGCCACATAGACCTCAGTGCATTTGCGAAAGGGGTTTATTTCGTGAGGTTAACCGACGAAGTGAGCACACAGGTGCAGAAGGTGGTGGTTAAGTAACTCAAAATTCAAAACTCAAACAGGGTTTAGGGATCATTTGAGGTTACATCCTTAAAAGTATTTTTTTTGTGATCGCTGTTCTTCTTTGTGCCGTGGTTAATATTCTCTTAACACAAAGGCACGGAGGTGGACATGGAGGAGATTTTCAACCTCCCATTCAAAATCTTTCCGATCTTTGCACAGGAACATCTCCTCATAAACACCATGCACAGAATATCATACGCACTGTTTCTTTTGATGATCACCCTCACCGCCACCGCACAGGGCTGGCGGAAGGAAGAGATGGAGGTGAAGGTCTTTATCTCAGATCCGGCGGGGAGGGCTGCCCTGAACAGCGCGGGAATCGCATTCGAGCCGGTTTCGGCTGACGGCAGCGCCCTTCGGTGTTATGTGACCCCGGCCGAGCTTGCGCAGATCCGGTCCGCCGGCCTGCGTTACGAGGTAACCATTGCCGACATGAACCGCCATTTCGAACATTTCTGGGATAACCCCTCCTTTCCTTCGGGATATTATACCTACGACCAGATCATCGCCATCGCCGACAGCCTGGCCGCCAATTATCCTTTGATCTGCAAAAAAGTCGTCTGGGGAATCTCTGTCGGCGGCCGTCAGCTTGCCTCGCTGAAGATCAGCGACAATGTTGATATTGATGAACCCGAACCCGAGATACTCTTCGACGGCGGCATCCACGGTGACGAGATCGGCGGATCGCAGAACCTGATCATGTTCGCCCGCGAACTCTGCAAAGGCTACGGCACCGACCCGCTTCTCACCGGCCTGGTGAACAGCCGCGAGATATGGCTTTACCTGATGGTGAACCCCGACGGCAGGGTGAACATGTCGCGTTACAACAACAACAATGTCGACTGCAACCGCGACAACGGCTACATGTGGAATGGCGAGGGCCAGAGCACCGGCGCCTGTTCGCAGCCTGAGACGAAGGCCCTGCGCAACTGCATGTTCGACAACCAATTCGTAGTCTACACTAACTACCACAGCGGCTACGAGATGCTCACCTACCCATGGAGCTACCGGGGCAACCCGACGCGCGACAACGCCCAGATCAGCCAGCTGGCCGGGGTTTATGCCTCCACATCCGGTTATGTCAACCTCGTTTACGGGCAGGGCTATGGCACCATGTACCCCATCAACGGCAGCACCAAGGATGTGCAGTATGGCAGCCTCGGGAACGTAGGATGGTCGATGGAGATCTCTGTTGACAAGCAGCCCCCTGCCACGCAGATCATGACCTTTTACAACGACAACCGCCCTTCGATGATCGAGATGATCACCCGCTGCGGCTGGGGCGTGACGGGAATGGTAACCGATTCGCTTACTGGAGCGCCGGTAAGCGCCTCCGTGTGGGTGAACAACTATTATCCCGTCTATACCGATCCCGTGGTGGGTGATTACCACAAGTACATTTTACCCGGCACCTACACCGTTAAAGTGATGGCCAACGGATATAAAACAAAGACAATCACCGGGGTGACGGTACCTGCCACCGGGGCTGTTACGAAAGACTTCCACCTTTCGCCTATTTCAAAACGCTATGCATTCAAGGTAATCAGCTGCCAGATCCCCGGCAACAACTTCGACGACGAGGGTTATACGCCGGGGGCGTTGGGAAAACCCGATTCGGTGCCCTATTCCATGGGAAGGTACGGGTGGATCGTCCTTGACATGGGCGACACCATCTGCGATGGACCGGGGATGGATTTCACCGTATACCAGGCAGGAACAGCCAACAAGACCTACACCGTTTCGGGAGGCAACAGCAAGGACGGGCCCTTTACCACCATTGGAACCGCTACCGGCACCGCAAGCTTCGACCTCGGGCAGGTCGGCATGACCCGGGCGAGGTACCTGTATATTGGTGACGATGGTACCGGGGCATCCTTTGGTCCCGGCGTGGGTTTCAACCTGGATGCCGTCGAGATGCTTACCCCGCCGCTTGTGGCAGGATTCACCGCCGATAACACCCTGCCCTGCGAAGGAACTTCTGTTAATTTCACCGACCAGTCCACCGGCAACATCGCCTCCTGGAACTGGTCCTTCCCTGGCGGAACGCCCCCCACCTCTACAGCGAAAAACCCGCAGAACATCCTGTATGCCCTGCCCGGCAGTTACAATGTGACCCTCACCGTCTCGAACGGCACCATCACCAGTTCGAAAACAAAGGTTTCCTTCATCCAGGCCATGGTGCCGCCACAGGTAAACCTCGGCAACGACACCACCGTCTGCAGTTGGTATTCGCTTACTCTTGACGCGGGTAACCCGGGATCGTCGTACCTCTGGTCGACCGGCGCCACCACACGGACCATCCAAGTCGATGCAACCGGGGCGGGACTTGGCACCCATTCCTATTCTGTCGTCGTTACCCGTTCACCGGGCTGCAGTGCTGCCGACACCATCCGGATCACCTTCGATGATTGCACCGGGATGGCTGGCAACACGATGACGACCGGGATTACCGTATTCCCCAACCCGACCGGGGATCATTTGACCATTGATTTCGCCGGATTACAGGAAGGTAACTGGCAGTTGTACTCCACTGCCGGGGAAGTTGTTGCCCGCGGGGTTATCCCGGCCCGCCCCGACAGGGCGCAGATTCCCGTTGCCTCCCTCCCCGAAGGGATCTACCTGTTGCAGGTAAGCTCCGGCAGCCGTTCCATCCTCCGCAAGGTGGTGGTGAACAGGTAGATCCCCGCGCATATTTTTGCGTACACGGAGTTCCCGTTCCGTTCAGATCATTTGCTTACCTTTGTTACTTAAATTTGCTCCATGCAGCTGTTTTATGTCACCGGTATTGAAGGCAACGCCTGCGTGCTGGGCGAAGAGGAATCGTGGCATTGTGTCAGGGTGCTCCGCCTGAATGTAGGTGCGCTGATCGACATCACCGACGGTCTTGGAAAATTTTACCAGGGACGGCTGGCGAAGGTCCACCACAAGGGCTGCCTGGTGGAGATCGTGAAGGTGACTGCCCGCGAACATCGCAGGCCCTGGCGCCTGCACGTGGCGATGGCCCCCACCAAGAACATCGAACGATTCGAATGGTTCCTTGAAAAAGCGACCGAGATCGGGGTCGATGAGATCGGCATCCTCCTCTGCGAACATTCCGAACGCAAGGTGGTGAAGCAGCAGCGGCTTGAAAAGGTACTGGTGGCGGCCATGAAGCAATCGCTGAAATGCTGGCTTCCAAAACTCAACGAACCGGTGAATTTCAAAAATTTTGTAAAACAACCCTTTACCGGGCAGAAGATGATCGCCTGGTGTGAAACCGGCCTGGAATCGGAGCTGCCCGATCTTTACCAAAAGGGATCCGATGTCCTGGTCCTCATTGGACCCGAAGGGGACTTTTCGAAAGCGGAGGTCGACCTTGCGCTGCAGTCGGGCTTTATCCCGGTGAGCCTGGGCGACAGCCGGCTGCGTACCGAAACCGCGGGAATTGTGTGTTGTGACACGATTGAGATACTGAATAAGGTAGCGAGGTAGCGAGGTAGCGAAATGGCGAAAAGCGACATCTCGTAATTTTTAATTTTTAATTTTTAATTAAATGTTTAACCAAATAAAACATATTTTCCTGTCAGCCCTCCTGTGTCCCCTGATCATGCTGACTTTTACGTCGTTTTCTCCGCCTTCGTTCCAGATCGGGCTGCTGAAATACGCAGGGGGAGGCGACTGGTATGCAAACCCGACATCACTGCCGAACCTGGTGAAATTCGCCAACCGCAACCTTTCCACCAACATCAGCGAAGATGTTGCCACAGTGGATGTGGGCAGCCCGGAGATCGCGAATTATCCCTTCCTGCACATGACCGGGCACGGCAATGTGGTCTTTTCCGACCAGGAATTGCAGAACCTGCGGAATTACCTCATCGGCGGCGGTTTCCTGCACATCGACGACAATTATGGCATGGACAAGTATATCCGTCCTCAGTTGAAACGGCTCTTCCCCGAACTCGAACTGCTCGAACTCCCCTTCGATCACCCGATCTACCACCAGCATTATAATTTTCGCACCGGGCTTCCCAAGATCCACGAACACGACGGCAAACCGGCCCAGGGTTTCGGACTCGTTTATGAAGGCAGGCTGGTGGTGTTCTACTCCTACGAATGCGACCTGGGCGACGGCTGGGAAGACGCGGCGGTTCACGGCGATTCGGAGGCCACAAGGATGAAGGCGCTGCAAATGGGGGCGAATTTGTTGCAATATGTGTTTACAACGAAGTAGCGAAGTAGCGAGGTAGCGAAATGGAAAAAAAAAATAAAACGCCTGATGGGGAAATTGTTTGAGAGGCTTTCGGGGGATGTGCGGTTTGTGGAGGGGCTGAAGGCCTGCCTTAATTGCGGCACGTGCACGGCCATCTGTCCCGCTGCTGAATTCTACGACTACCAGCCGCGGCAGGTTGTCGACATCCTGCAGACCCGCGACGAAAAGAAGATCGAAGCCCTGCTGAAAAGCGAGACCATCTGGTATTGCGGCGAGTGTATGTCGTGCGTAACCAGGTGCCCGCGGGGCAACGCCCCGGGGCTGCTGATCATGGCCCTCCGGTCGCTTTCGCAGGAGACCGGGTATTTTACCGAGTCGGAGAAAGGTCGTCAGCAACTGACCATCAAACGCACCGTGGGCGAGTGGATCCTGAAATACGGTTACTGCCTTTACCCATCGGAGATCCTCCCTGAGACACACCCCGAGCAGGGGCCCATTTGGGAATGGGAACACAAGCACCTGGATGAGGTGATGCACCGGCTGGGTGCCAACTACAGGAAGACAGGCCCAGGGATTCTCCGCAGTATTCCGCAGGAGGACCTGGACGAGGTGAAGCGGATTTTCGACGAGACCGGCGGCACGGAACGGTTCAGCCAGATCGAGGAATTTTCAAAACAAAAGGCCGGTGAAATGGGGATCACCCTCGGCGGGGGACTTGACAATGATTACATCCGACACATCTATACCACGAACAACGGGGAACACATACGCAAAAAATGAACATCGGGGGAAAACGGCATATCTGGAAAGATTACCAGAAGGAGATCGCGGGCGACCGTTTTTTTTACGTACGCAGCTGCGTGCGCCAGAATTTTTTCCCCGGCTCAGAAAAGACCTTCCTGCGCATCATGAAGGAGGAACTCGGCAAGGATGTATTTGAAAATGCAGCCCACACCACCTGCTCGGGCATCGGCTACCACAGTGATGTGGTGCCCTTCGAAACCACCATGACCATGGTGGCCAGGCAGTTCGCCCTGATGACCGAAGCGGGGTATGAGAATTTCACCACCTCCTGCATCACCTCGTTCGGTCTGTACAACGAAATACTCGAAACCTGGCACCATTTCCCCGATGTGGAGGCACGCATCCGCGAACACCTTCACCGGGCCACAGGGCGCACCTTCAACAAGCCCGCCAACGTATCACACGCCAGCGATGTCATCTTTAAATTCAGGAAGGAGATCGGGGCACCCGGCAACTTCAGGCTGGTCAGCAAAAAAACGGGCAAACCGCTGCAGGTGGTTGAGCACATCGGGTGCCACTATGCGAAGATGTTCCCCTCAAAGGGGGTCGGGGGCGCCGAATACCCCTATGTGCTTACGGGCATGATCGAAGAATGGGGCGGCGAGGTGATCGACTACCCCGAAAGAAGGCACTGTTGCGGGTTTGGCTTCCGGCAATACCTGGTGCAGGCGAACCGCGGCTATTCCATCTCCTGCACCAAAAAGAAATTTGATTCCATGGCACCGTACAAACCAGATTTCATCCTGACGAACTGCCCGGGCTGCCCTATGTTCCTCGACCGGTGGCAATACGCCCTGAGTGAGATGAAGGGAACCACCTACGGCGAAAACGGGCTTGGAATCCCGGTGCTGACCTATGAAGAGCTGGCAGGCATGATCCTGGGGTATGATCCCTGGGACCTTGGATTGCAGGTTCACCAGGTACCGGTTGAACCGCTGCTTGACAAGATCGGCATCCCCTATGATCCGGGTCGCAAATTCCTGACCATGGATGGAAAGCCGATGGGGCAGCCATTGGCGCCCTCTCATCTTAAATTCTACAAACATGTATAAAAATATCATCATCGTCGGCGGCGGGATTGCGGGGATGGCCGCCGCCGCGGCACTTTCCGAAATAGGCATGGAGGTAACCGTGCTCGAAAGGGAAAAGCTTCCAGGCGGGCATGTCAGAAGCTGGGACCGGCTTTTCCCGACCCTCCGTGCTGCCAAGGAGGTGCTGGACTTTCTCAATAAAAGTCTCGGCCTGCTAACCGAGATCATCTGCGACATCGAAGTCGGTTCCATCGTACCGACTCCCGGCGGGTACACCATCCATTGCACCAATGGTGACATCTTCACAACCGGTTGCCTGGTGCTGGCCACGGGTTATGATCTCTTCGACGCGCGGAAAAAGGAGGAATACGGTTTTGGCATCTACGAAAATGTGATCACCTCCGCCGACCTTGAAAAAATCTTCCGTGAAGGCAATCAGGTCACCACCTGCGGGGGGCAAGTTCCCAGGCGCGTTGGAATCATCCACTGCGTGGGCTCCCGCGACGAAAAAGTGGGTAACATCTATTGTTCCAAGGTTTGCTGTGTTACCGGGGTCAAACAGGCCATCGAGATCAGGCAGATGCTTCCCGACTGCGAGATCTTTTCCTTTTACATGGATCTCCGCATGTACGACCGCCATTTCGAAGAGCTTTACTTTGAAGCCCAGCAAAAGTGGAATGTGAATTTTATCCGCGGGCGCCTCTCCGAATGCGCCGAAAACCCGGATCATTCGATCATCCTGAAAACGGAGGATACGCTCACCGGGCATCCACTGAAACTGACGGTCGACCTGGTGGTGCTCCTTGTTGGCTTTGTTCCCGGAAGTTCCGCCAGGAAGATCACCGGGAGCCTCGGGTTGCTACAGGGAACGGATGGCTTTTTATTGCCGGCCGATGAACACACCGCCGGCAACAGGACCCTGCTCCCCGGGGTTTTTCTTGCAGGGGCGGTGAAAGGCCCTGCCTGCGTGGTCGATACCATTGCCGATGGAAGGGCGACGGCGGTGGAGGTGTACAGGTATATGAAACATAGCGAGGTAGCGAAATAGCGAAAAATCGGAAAATGATACATTTCGGGTATGGTGTGATGGCGGATGCGACGACGGATTATGACCGGAACGACAGGCGTATTGCCGAATACCTGCTGGAGCATGAGCCTTCGGTGAACCTGTGCATCGGGTGCGGAAGTTGTACGGCTGCCTGTTCAACGGGCCGGATGGTCGAATTCAACATCCGCAGGCTGCATACCCTGATCCGCAGGGGTGAAACCCTGAAATTGAAGAAAGAAATCATGAAGTGCATGTTCTGCGGCAAATGCCAGCTGGTTTGTCCCAGGGGCGTAAACCTGCGCAATGTAATACTTACCATCAACCGTGCCCTTGAGCAAACAGGATGATCAATTTTAACCTTTTCGTTCTCCCCTTTTTCCTGGGACTGATCTACGTGGTGTTCGCCATCGGGCGAAGCTGGTACCGCTGGATCAGGTCGTTGCCGGCAAGTGACAAGGTCAGGCTGACCACCATGTTCCGCCAACCACGCCAGGTGCTCCTGGCCCTCGGCGAGGTCTGCACGGAGGCACTTCTTCACCGGCGGATGTGGAAACGAAATCCCCTGCTGGGCTACATGCACATGAGCTTCGCCCTGGGCTGGTTCCTGCTCATTGTTTGCGGCAACCTCGAAAGCCGCTATTACAGCGGGTCGCACCTTAACGCACCCTATTACCCGATCTTCCTGAAGTTTTTCATCCATGACCGTTTGGTCATCTTTTTCGAGGTCTTTTCGGTGCCCGGTTTTTTCCGGTTCCTGATGGACCTTCTGCTCCTGTTCGTCTTAAGCGGGTTGGTGCTGGCCATGGTCAAACGCAAAAGATCAAAATGGTTCGGGCTGAAACGGACCGCTGAATTTCAGCTCACCGATGTCGTTTCGCTGACCTGCCTGTGGCTGATTTTTCCCATGCGGTTGCTGGCCGAGAGTTTTACAGCGGGATATTACGGAAGCGGCGGCGGCTTTCTCACCCAGTCGCTTGGGAACCTTGTGATGACGGTCATGCCCTTTACCTCCGAATACATTCCCTACTCGATGTGGTGGGGATATTCGCTGGTGCTGGGGCTGTTTTTCATTACCCTGCCCTATACGCGGTACATGCATATCCCAACCGAGGTTCTGCTGATCTTTTTCCGTCATGCCGGCATCCGGCCGAAGAAATGGTATTCCGGATTCTCCGATGCGGAGGTGCTGGCATGTTCGCGCTGCGGCGTATGCATCGACGTATGCCCGCTCAATGAGGCCGGGATCGTTGATGCCCAGGCAGTCTATTTTATACGGGGCTTGCGCGACCAATATGTGCCGGAATCCGTTTCACGCATGTGCCTGTTGTGCGGGCGCTGCCAGGAGGCTTGCCCGGTGGGCCTCCACACCGATTCGCTCCGGCTGATCAAACGCAGGGAACTGGTGTCGGGACAGGAAACGGACTTCTCCTGGCTTGCCAGCGCCGCCCCGGGACCGGTTGCCCTGGAAACCCGCCACATCCCGCGGCAGGCTGAAGTGGCCTATTTTGCCGGGTGCATGTCGCACCTCACCCCCGCTGTTATCCGGTCGATGCGCAGAATCATGGACCAGGCCGGGATCAACTGGGTACAACTGGATGAAGACGGGAGCGTTTGCTGCGGGCGGCCGCTGATGGTCGCCGGCAAGGATACACAAGCCAGCCAGCTTATGGAATTCAATAAAAACCAGGTGCTTGCGACCGGTGCAAGACTGCTGGTCACCTCCTGCCCCATCTGTTACCGGGTATTCCGTGAAGACTACAACCTGCCTGTCAGGATACAGCATCATTCGCAGTTCATCCTTGACCTCGTGAAAACGGGAAAAATACCGCTGCAGGCACATTTCAGAAAAGTTGCCTATCACGATCCCTGCGACCTGGGTCGCGGCTCGGGAGTTTATGAAGCACCACGGGAATTGCTGACAAAAATCGCTGACCTTGTTGAGGTGGGACAGGACGCCCACAACGCACAGTGCTGCGGCGGAAGCCTGGGAATCTTCACGGCAACGCAGGAGCAGCGGAACGATATGGCCGCCGCTGCCCTGGATGTGCTTCTTGAAAATCAGCCTGAAGTGCTGGCAACCGCGTGCCCGCTGTGTAAAAAGACCTTTGCAAAACAATCACCGGTCCCGGTGAAGGATATCGCCGAGCTGGTGTGCGATGCGATGCCTAACCCTGTTTACTGCTCCGCTTCCGGTCAATCTCGTCGAGCAGGATCTTACGCAACCTGATCGATTTCGGGGTAACCTCCACGTATTCGTCGCCTTTGATGTATTCCATCGATTCCTCGAGCGAAAACTTCGTAGCGGGATAGATCACCGCCTTGTCGTCGGAACCCGAAGCCCTCACGTTGGAGAGTTTCTTGGTCTTGTTTACATTGATCACGATATCATCGCTGCGGGTACTCTCGCCGATCACCTGTCCGTTGTAAACATCCTCGAAGGGTTCGATGAAGAATTTGCCGCGGTCCTGCAACTTGTCGATGGCATAGGTGATAGCCAGCCCGGTGTACATCGAAATGAGCGACCCGTTGTTGCGGCCCTGCATGTCGCCTTTCCAGGGCTGGTATTCCTTGAAACGATGCGCCATGACGGCTTCGCCCTCGGTGGCGGTCAGCACGGGGTTCCGCAGCCCGATCAGCCCGCGGGCGGGGATGTCGAACTCGAGGATCACCCGGTCGCGCTTGTGTTCCATGTGAACCATGTCGCCCTTGCGCCGGCTTACCAGTTCGATGACCTTGCCTGCGAAGGGTTCGGGCACCTGCACTTTAAGGAGTTCGATCGGTTCGCATTTCTGCCCGTCGATTTCACGGGTGAGGATCTGGGGCTGTCCCAGCTGGAATTCATACCCTTCGCGGCGCATGGTCTCAACGAGGATCGCAAGGTGCAGGATGCCCCTTCCGAAAACCTGGAAACGATCGGGCGAATCCATCTCTTCAACCCGGAGTGCCAGGTTTTTCTCGGTTTCTTTGAAAAGCCGTTCACGGATATGGCGGGAAGTGACATAGGTGCCCTCCTTGCCTGCGAATGGCGAGTTATTGATGGTAAAGAGCATGCTCATGGTGGGCTCGTCGACACTGATGGGCGACATTCCCTCCGGGTTTTCGAAATCGGCGATGGTATCCCCGATGTCAAAATTCTCAGGACCGAGGATAGCGCAGATCTCGCCGGCGCCCACCTCGAATTTGACCTTCTCTTTGCTGAGTCCTTCAAACAGGTAAAGTTCCTTGATCACCGATTTGACAATGGTGCGGTCGTTCTTCACAAGACAGATCGGCATGCCGGCTTTAACCGAGCCCCGGGTAATGCGCCCTACGGCGATCCTGCCCACGTACGAGGAGTAATCCAGCGAACTGATCTGCATCTGCAGCGTGCCCGGCAGTTGCACCGGGGCGGGAATATGTTCAATGATCTGGTCGAGCAGGTAACTCACATCGGTGGTTTCGTTGCGCCAGTCGTCCGACATCCACCCATTTTTGGACGAGCCATACACGGTCGGGAAATTAAGCTGGTCTTCACTGGCATCCAGGCTGAACATCAGGTCGAACATCGCCTCCTGCACCTCGTCGGGGGCGCAGTTGGGCTTATCCACCTTGTTGATCACGACGATTGGTTTTTTGCCGAGTTCAAGCGCTTTCTGCAATACAAAACGGGTCTGGGGCATGGGGCCTTCAAAGGCGTCGACCAGGATCAGTACGCCGTCGGCCATGTTGAGCACGCGCTCAACCTCCCCGCCGAAGTCGGAGTGACCAGGGGTATCGATGATGTTGATTTTAATTCCCTTGTACCTGACGGAAACATTTTTCGATAAGATCGTAATGCCTCGCTCGCGTTCCAGGTCGTTTGAATCGAGGATCAATTCCCCGACATCCTGGTTGTCGCGGAACAGACGTACCTGGTGCAATATCCTGTCAACCAGCGTTGTTTTGCCGTGGTCGACATGGGCTATGATTGCGATATTTCTGATCTCCTGCATTTTAAATGAATAAGGTGGCTGTTTCAAATGGTTTGCAAAGGTACGCTAATTATCAACGGAACAAACATTTGAGGTAAAACAGCGAAATTTACAGGTTATCAGTCTTTACGTCATTAAATTTTTTTGATTCTTATCATAACATTTACTTGACTTTTCATTTCAAATTATTATATTTATCGCCTTCAAAAGCAACATGCCGGGCGGGTGAACGCCCCCGGAAACGGAGGAGGCCGAAAATCCTTGAAAGAGTAGGCAACCCTGAACAAACCTCAATAATTATGGCACATAATGTAACATGGTACGGGTGGCGTCCCGACCTTCCTGACCAACGGGACTTTGTATACGCCGCGTCCAAAACGGTAATTAAAAAACTTCCCGTGAAGATCGATCTCCGTCCCGGATGTCCACCGGTGTATGACCAGGGAGAACTTGGAAGTTGCACCGCCAACGCGATCGGTGCGGCATTCGAGTATGAGTTGATGAAGCAGAATAAGACTGCCGATTTTATGCCGTCGCGGTTGTTTATTTATTATAATGAGCGTGTCATGGAAAACACCGTCAACCTCGACAATGGCGCCGAGATCCGCGACGGGGTTAAAAGCATCAACACACAGGGCGTATGTCCTGAAAATCTGCTGCCCTACGACATCACGAAATTCGCCGTACAACCCACAGCCGCCTGTTACGGGGAGGCGCTTAAACACCAGGTCCTCTCCTACCATCGCGTGCAGCGTACCCTCGACGATATGCGGGGCTGCCTGTCCGAAGGTTACCCGTTCGTTTTCGGTTTCACCGTATATGATGCGTTTGAAAGTCCGGCAGTGGCTAAGTCAGGCAAGCTCGACCTGCCGAAGAAGACTGAAAAAGTTGTTGGCGGTCATGCGGTGATGGCCGTGGGTTATGATGACAAGACAAAGCGGTTCACCGTCCGTAACAGCTGGGGCAGCGACTGGGGACTGGCGGGCTATTTCACCATGCCATACAGCTACCTGACCGACGGAAATCTTTCAGACGATTTCTGGACGATCCGCATCGTGGAAGTTTAACCACCGGCCCGCACCCGCCATGGGGCACCTCTCTTTCAGGGTGGGCGCATTGTTGCGCAGGATTTGTATATTTACACCATGAAAGTAAACATCATCGGGGCGGGTGTAGCAGGATTGTCGGCAGGTTGCTACCTGCAAATGAACGGGTTCGAAACTGAAATTTTCGAAGGCCAGTCCGCCGCGGGTGGCCTGTGCACCAGCTGGCAGCGCAACGGTTTCACCTTTGAGAGCGGGTTGCAGTGGATTCTCGGATCCAACAGACACAACCCGTTTTACCATCTTTGGTCCGAACTGATCGACATGCCGGCCATCCGTTTTGTCAACCACGATGTGCGAATGGAAATAGAGGTCAGGGATACGGTTGATCGCCATGGCAACAAGGTTTTTCACCTTTACACAAATATCGGCCGTCTCGAAAAGTACCTGCTTGGCATCGCACCCGAAGACAAAGGCCCGATCGGGCGCCTGGTCCGTTCGATGCGAAAGATGCAGTCATTCGAAATCCCTCCCCTGATCCGGAAGGTTCCCCAATTGCTGACATGGAAAGAAAAAAGGGGATACATCAAACACCTGCCGTTACTTCTTTTCCTTTACCATGCAAAACGCGAAACCAATTTCAGCTTCGCCGCAAAGCTGAAGAATCCTTTCCTGAAAGAGGCGTTTCGCCTGTTGTTTGATGGCGACGAGATGCCCCTGATGATTCTTACCCTACCCCTCTCTTTCAACGACCTGGAAAGTACGGGGTACCCCATCGGAGGTTCAGCAGGCTTCGTCGGCCGCCTTGAACGGAAATACCTCGGACTGGGCGGCAACATTCATTTTGATGTCGCGGTTGATAAAATCCTCTGCGCCCAGGGCAGAGCCGCCGGGCTGCGCCTGGCGTCGGGGGAAGAGAAACTTTCGGACATCACCGTTTCGGCAGCCGACTGGCACTTTACCATGTTTCATGCCCTGGAGGGTCGTTACGTGGATAAAACCATCCTGAAGCTGGCGAGCCAGGAGAAGTTGAAGGTCTATTATTCCGTGTTCGCGGTCTACCTCGGGGTTGAAGGAACCTTCGGCGATCTGCCGCCCTTTATGCGTTTCCCGACGGAGACGGAGCTGGTCTCCCCCGATGGCACCCGGTACACGCGGATGGAAGTCCATATCCACAATTATGACCCGGGCCATGCCCCTGAAGGAAAAACGGTTATATCCATCTCCTACTATACGAAAAATGGCGAATATTGGATCAACCTGCGCGAAAGCGACCGGGAAAGGTACATTGCTGAAAAAAAACAATTTACCGGGCAGATGATCGCAGCAGCCGATGCAAAATTGGGTGGTCTGACAAGCAGGATCGAAGTAACGGATATCGCCACGCCCGCCACCTTCCGGCGATACACCGGCAACTGGAAGGGCAGCGTGCAGGGCTGGCTGCCGGGAGAAAACATCATCGCCCAATCTCCGGTAAAAACCGAACTGCCCGGGTTAAAGGATTTCTATTTCACCGGTCATTGGACCATTCCCGGCGGAGGATTGCCTGTTGCTATTAAATCGGCAAGGGATGTGGCACAGACGATCTGTCACCACAAAAAAAAACCTTTTAAGGTGCTTCATTGAATGGCTTTACGCGCCTTCAGGATGTATTTTGCCGCGTCCAGCGGGCTGATCCCCTTGTAGGGCCGTATCACCCCCTGGTCATCGGTACATTCGCGGTAGCCGCAGAAACGGGTTGAAATTTTCGCCTTCCCGCCCGACCGGGAACTGAGTTTTACCGGGAAATCGATGGAGGTTGACAGCGGGACTGTCCCGGTAAGGTTAAACCGGCCATTGTCCATCGAAGGTGTTTCAAAACTGCCGCGCATCCTGGTGATGTCGCCCGCAACCGCCCCCAAAAGTTCCTCAGCGGCATCAATGGTAAACCTGATCATGGGTTCCAGCAGGGTGGTGCCGGTCATTACCAGCCCGTTCATGACCCCCATGGGCGTTGCAACGGCAAAATCGCCTGCTCTCGAATGGACAGGGTGATCCTCGCCGGCGACCAGGGTGATCTTCAGATCGGTCACCTCCCATCCCTTGATCCCCTGTTTCAGCGCCGCCGGGATGGTCCTGGCAGCCTCGTTCTGGTACTTTTGCTGTATGTCATTCACAGCGACCGTACTTGAATATACCACGCCGCTGCCCCTTTCACCTGGCTCGATTTGGAACCGCATGATGGCCCAGCAGGGTTTAGGCATCCAGTATTGTACAAATCCTTCCGCGGTGGCCGATGGGGTCTCCTTATAGATCACCGTGGGATTTTCGAATTTCGCAGCGAGGTTGAACCGGTCGAGCAGGATGCGCTCCAGCACCTCCATCTGTATCCATCCCATGATCTTCACATGGAGTTCGCCCTCCTCCCGAAGCCAGTCGAGCTCCAGCGCGGGATCCTCGGCGGCCAGCTGCGTCATGGCAGCTGCCAGTGCCGCGTAGTCCCGGTTGTCAGCGGGTTTGATCTGAACAGTGAGGAGTGGCATGCTCATTTTTGCTGATCCCGGGATGTCTTCGCAGGCCGTACCGAGAAAATCCCCGACCTGCACCTTGCCAAAACCGCAAATGCCGGCAATATCGCCGGCCTCCACAAACCCGGTATCTTCGTATTTCCAGGCAAAGAGCCTACGCACCTGGGTCACCTTCTCTTCTGCGTGCTGTGTTGCATTCAACACGACCTCCCTGTTGTCAATCCGTCCGCTGAAGACCCGCACGTGGGCAATCTTTCCCATGATCCTGTCATGTTCGATTCCGTATACAAGGGCCGATAATTCCTTCCTGCTGCCCGGTTCCGGCGGGGGGAGGTAATCTGCAACCGCATCGAGCAGCTCTGTCATCCCCGTACCCAGTTTGGCAGACCCGTAAAACAGCGGGTAGACTTCACACCTGCTCACCATCAGGCGCAGTTGTTTGTCCAGTTCCCTGAATCCGGGCATTTTTCCATCAAGGTAATCACCAAGGAGCTTTTCATCCCCGGCGACGATCTGCTCGATCATGGATTCCGGCATCACTCCCGGCTTCCAGGTTTGCCTCAACGATGCATCACCGGACCCTTCGCCCGAAAGTTCCTGCAGGCAAAAGGGGCTGAAACCAAGTTCCTTTCCGATCGCATGGATCACCGCTACGCAGTCAGCACCCACCCGATCAATTTTATTGATGAATATGAGCACCGGGATATGGCTTTCGCGCAGGGCGTTCCAGAGGGTTCCGGTATGGGCCTGCACCCCCTCGACGGCCGAAATAACCAGGATCACACCATCAACGATTCGCATGACTCTTTCCACGTCGGCCGAAAAGTCGACATGCCCGGGGGTGTCGATCAGGTTGATACGGGTATCCTGCCAATTGATTGAAATATGGGCCGACCGGACCGAAATCCCCCGTTCGCGTTCTACCGGGAGGAAGTCGGTAAGGGCAGTACCATTGTCAACATTGCCGGGGCGTTTGGTCTGTCCTGCCAGGAAAAGGAATTGTTCGGTAAGCGTGGTTTTCCCGGCATCGGCATGTGCCATGACGGCGATGTTTCGGATGGGTTGTGACATGGAAGGGATCGCGCCTACTTTTTGGGCCTGGTGAACACCTTGTTGTCAACCATCTGCTGAAAAAAATCAACAATCGAATCCTCCACCGGCCTGTATTGGACGCCAAGTTCAGTTATGCTTTTTGAATGGTCGACGCGCCAGGGATATCCCACGTTCAACCGGATCATTTTTCGCGTGAATCCGGCAGCCGGGGCGATCAGCCAGATGAGGAACTTCGGCACGATCTTTTTTGGAAACGGATAGGCTGTTCCGAAATGTTTCAGAAGGTAACCCGAAAGGGTCATGAAATCGGTGTTCCCTGCCGAAATGATGTTCCTTCCCTGCGCTGCCGGATTGAACCCGGCAGCAAACTGGGCTTCGGCCAGGTCGCGTACATCAACGACGCCGATGCTGAAATCGGGAACACCCGACTTCATGCTCCCGTCGCCCAGCTGGCGCACCAGGCTGAAACTTTCGGAAGTCGCATCGGGGTTGATCCCCGGGCCGATAACAAGCGAAGGGTTGATCACCACAAGGTCCCAGCGCTCCTGAACCTTGACCATTTCCCAGGCGGCCTGCTCCGCAACAGTCTTGGAGTATGAATAAGCCTGGTGGCGTACCGTTGAGGTCAGGTTCCACTGTTTTTCAGTAGCAATCCCGCCCGGGTACCCCATGCAGTCTTTGGCATCACCAATGATGGCCGCGCAGCTGCTGGTCAGCACCACCCGTTTGACTGATTCCGTGCGGTTAGCCGAGCCGAGCACATTCCTGGTCCCCTTCAGGGCAGGGTCGACCAGATCCATCTGCGGGTCCTTGATCTTGCTTGTAAAGGGCGAAGCGGTGTGAAAAACAAGTTCACAGTCCTTCATGGCCTCATCGTACGCACCTTCAGTAAGGAGATCGGCTTTGAAATACCGGATCGTCCCCCCGGACTTCTCCGCCAGGGCATCCAGGTGTTCCAGGGAGGCACGGTTCCCGGGGTTCCTTACCGCGGCATGCACTGTGAATCCCTCGTCAAGCAGCTTTTTTATGATCCAGCCGGCAACATAGCCGGTAGCTCCGGTAATCATCACCGGCCTGGATTTATCAATGGTTCTCATGGTTGAATTATTAATGATACATGAACTTGAACACCAACTGCCAGTCCGCAATGAACGGGCAGGGATTGGATATTTTCACGGGATTGCCGGGAGACGGGGTTTACCCCTTCATTCCCCGGAGTTGCTCTTCAAGCACGCGGATGCGGGCCGCGGCATCGTCCTGTTTTCTGCGTTCCGATTCGACGACGGCAGGCGGCGCATTCTTCACGAAGCTGTCATTGCCCAGTTTTTGCATCACCTTTGCAAGAAACCCTGTGGTGTAAGCCAGCTCCTCTTCCATTTTGCGGATCTCTTCAGCCACATCGATCTTGCCGGTGAGGGGAACGAAAAATTCGGTGGCACCCACCACGAACGACATGCTTTCGGCCACCTTTTCCTCCACATAGGCAATCCCGCTGATATTGCAGAGTTTGGCGACAAGGTCGTCGAAGGTAGTGTCGGGTGTTTCGTTGTTGTTTTTCCTGATAAAGAGGCTGATGGCCTCCTTCTGCGGAATGTTTTTTTCCTTGCGGACGTTTCGGATGGCCATGATCACCTCCTCTGCAAAACTGAAACGGCTGATGAGCGATTCATCATAGGCAGCGGCCACCGGCTGGCGGCAGAGCATGATGGATGCCCCCCCACCCCTTTCGCCGAGGATCTGCCAGATCTCTTCGGTAATGAAAGGCATGAAGGGATGGAGCACCTTGAGGATTTCCTCGAAAAATGTTTTAACTGCATCGATGGTAACCCTGTCTATCGGTTGCAGGTATGCCGGCTTGACCATCTCCAGGAACCAGGAGCAGAAATCGTCCCAAACCAGTTTGTAGGCGGCCATCAGGGCTTCCGAAAGACGGTAATCGTCGTAGAGGTTGCTGATATTTTTCAACGAAGCATTAAACACCGACGAGAACCATTCGACCGAGATCCTGTTCACCGCCGGCTGCGGGAGTGACCCATCCACCGGCCAGCCGTTCACAAGCCTCAGTGCATTCCATATCTTGTTGCAGAAGTTCCGTCCCTGTTCGATCAGTGCATCATCGTACAACAGGTCATTTCCTGCCGGGGAACAAAGCAGCATACCCACCCGGACGGCATCGGCGCCGTTGAGGCTGATGAGGTTCAGCGGTTCGGGCGAATTACCCAGCGACTTCGACATCTTGCGGCCGAGCTTGTCGCGAACGATGCCGGTAAAATAAACATTGCGGAAGGGGATCTGCCCGCGGTATTCCATCCCTGCCATGATCATGCGGGCCACCCAGAAAAAGATGATCTCGGGAGCAGTGATCAGGTCGTTGGTGGGGTAATAATAGTTGATGTCTGCATTATCCGGATGGCGGATTCCGTCGAAAACGGAGATCGGCCAGAGCCAGCTCGAGAACCAGGTGTCCAGCACATCCTCATCCTGCTTAAGGTCAGCCAATGTAAGTTTTGAATTTTGATCTTTGATTTTTGCATTTGCCATGGCCAGTGCCTCTTCCTTCGACTTCGCCACAACGAACTCACCGCCGGGCAGGTAATAGGCAGGTATCTGCTGTCCCCACCACAACTGCCGCGAGATGCACCAGTCGGTCACATTGGCCATCCAGTGGCGGTACATGTTTTTGTATTTCGCGGGATGGAACAGGATGGTATCATCTTCCACCAGTTCAAGGGCCGGTTTCGCCAGGTCCTTCATCTTCATGAACCACTGCACCGAGATGCGCGGTTCGATCACCTCGTCGGTCCGCTCCGAATAACCCACCTTGTTGGCATAGGCCTCAATTTTAACGATGTGCCCCTTTTCCTGGAGCTCGGCGGTTATTTTTTTGCGAACCGTGAAGCGGTCTTCACCGACATATAACTGTGCTGCTGCACTCAGGGTTCCGTTCGGGTTGAAAGTGTCGATCACCTCCAGCTTGTACTTCATGCCGAGGTTGTAGTCGTTGACATCGTGTGCCGGGGTGACCTTGAGGGCACCGGTACCGAATTCGCGTTCGACATATTCGTCGAAAATAACGGGGATCGCCCTGTTAATCAGGGGAACAAGGATCTTTTTGCCGCGCAGGTGGTTGTAACGCTCATCCTCGGGGTGAACACAGATAGCCGTGTCGCCGAGGATCGTCTCCGGCCGGGTGGTGGCGATGGTGATCCATTCATCCTCCGTTCCTTCAACGCGGTATCTGACAAAATAAAGTTTGGAGTTGACCTCTTTGTAGATGACCTCCTCATCCGAAACGGCGGTCAGTGCCTTCGGATCCCAGTTGACCATGCGGATGCCACGGTAGATCAGTCCTTTGTTATAGAGGTCGATGAAGACTTCGATCACCGAATCGTACAGCGACTGGTCCATGGTAAAGCAGGTGCGTTCCCAGTCGCATGATGCGCCGAGTTTTTTGAGCTGGTCGAGGATAATCCCGCCATGTTTGGTTTTCCATTCCCATGCATATTCCAGGAAGGCTTCGCGGGTAAGGCCCGACTTGTCGATCCCTTCATCCCTGAGTTTAGCTACCACCTTGGCCTCGGTTGCGATGGAGGCGTGGTCGGTACCAGGAACCCAGCAGGCATTCTTGCCCAGCATGCGGGCACGGCGGACCATGATGTCCTGGATGGTGTTATTGAGCATGTGTCCCATGTGAAGCACGCCTGTGACGTTGGGCGGGGGGATCACGATGCAGTATGGCTCGCGCCCGTCGGGAACAGAATGAAAAAATCCACGGTCCATCCAGTATTTATACCACTTGTCTTCAACTCCCGAAGGATCATATTTTGAGGCAATATCCGTCATTTCAGCTACTTTTTAAAGAGCTGCAAAATTAGTAAAATAAGGTGACGAAAATGCAACAGGAGCGGATGCCCCGGTTAAAATAACTTGCTGCGTTTGACGAGATAAGGCAGCAGCACCTGTTCAAAACCGGCATTGATATCGGCTTCAACCAGGTCGATGTGGTATTGACCGCAACGGAGCTTCAGCTCATTTTTAAAATTCCCGAGGGCCTCCACATAGCGCGCGCGAAGCTTCGACGGGTGCACGCGAAGCTGCTCCCCACTCTCCAGGTCGATGAATTTATAGGGCCGGTCTTCGAAATCAAAATCCAGCTCCTTGCCCTTGTCCACCACGTGGAAAAGGATCACCTCGTGCTTGTTGTGCCTGAGGTGCTGCAGTGCCGAGAACAGTTCTTCCGTCCGGGAGGAGGTGTCGAACATGTCGCTGAAAATGACCACCAGCGAACGCTTGTGAATCCGCTCCGCCAGCTCGTGAATGGCCTGCGCCACATTGGTCCCGCGGTGTTCGTCGGGCGACCTTGAAACCAGAAGCTTGTCAAGCTCATTGATGAGGAAGCGGTGATGCACCGTGTTCGATTTGGCCCCGGTGTGCAGTTCAACCCGGTCGGAAAAAACGCTGAT
>CAIMWF010000097.1 GCA_903845055.1 uncultured Bacteroidales bacterium
GCCACGGGCCAGACCTACACGGTGACCCACAACACGGGTTACTATTGGGTTGTTGTAACGGTCAACGGTTGTTCTTCACCGCTCTCGAACAAAGTTTGGGTGGTGATGACCGGCCAGCAAGAGCTCAACGGGAGCAGCTTCAACGTGTACCCGGTACCCAACGACGGGCGGTTCACCTTAACTATTGCCAGCCCGGTACAGGAAACCTTCACCATCGAGATCTACAACCAGCTTGGAGCGAAGATCTACGAACTGGGTGATGTGCAGGTAAACGGCACATTCGAAAAGCAGGTTGACCTGCGACCCATCGCCAACGGCATCTACTCAGTCGTGTTCCTCAACAGCGAACACAAGGTGGTGAAGAAGGTGCTGGTCAATAAATAAGACAACAGGCAACAGGCAACAGGCATTATTGCCTGAGCCTGGATAATGAAAAGGCTGTCCCGTTTTTTGGGGCGGCCTTTTCTTTTGGCTCAAAGTTCAAAACTCAAAATTCAAACCTGGAGCGCTGTTCTTTCTCCCGGCCTGCGATCTCTTAAATCGTCAATCGTGAATCTTAATTCGTAAATTGTATAGACACACCGTGGTATTTTATAAAGTAACTTTAACCCGTCGGACCAATAATTTTACTCATCATGATGAACGATGACATTGATGCCTATGCAGAGGCGCACAGTTCGCCTGAACCGCCTGTACTGGCAAAGCTTAACAGGGAAACCAACCTTTCTCAGGTTTATCCGCAAATGCTCTCCGGACACCTGCAGGGCACCTTTCTGCAGATGATCAGTGCCATCATGCGCCCCAGCAGGATTCTTGAAATCGGAACCTTTACCGGGTATTCGGCCATACACCTGGCAATGGGTGCCTGGCCAGCGAAAGACACTCCTGCTGATTGCGGCATTCTGCATACCATCGAGATCAACCCCGAACAGGAGGAGATGATCAGGGAATATATCCGTAAATCGGAAATGGAAGAGATGATCGTACTGCATATCGGCGATGCCATGGAGGTCATCCCTGAAATTGACGAAACCTGGGACCTGGTCTTTATTGACGCCGACAAAACCGGTTACCTTGACTATTATAATCTCGTTTTGCCGAGGCTGCGCAGGGGAGGGGTGATCATCGCCGACAATGTGTTGTGGAGTGGCAAGGTACTGGATGCACCGGAAAATATGGACAGGGACACCCTGGCCCTCTCTAGTTTCAACGAACATGTCACGAATGATCCGCGGGTTCAGAACCTGCTCATGCCATTGAGGGACGGGCTGATGATGATCAGGAAACTCTGAAATCCCTGGCAATCCATGTTTCCGCCCGGAGATTGGTTATCTTTCGTTTTTATACCCTGATATTTCATTCCAGATATCCGCTGCGATCACTTCAGGGGCACGGTCACCGGTGGTGATGAAAATCTTTTCGAGGGATTTCAGTTTTTCGAAGGCTTCAAGATACCGGTTTTTTACATTGGTTAGGTTCTCGAGGGTTTCATAAAGCTCGGTCGAACTTCTGCCCTCCTGGAGCCGTTTCATGCTGATCTCAGGCTGGATGTCGATATAAATGTTCACATCGGGCCGAAGCAGGCCGGCACTCAGCGAATTTGCCTCTATGACCCAATCCATTGGCATGTGGGTGCCGTGATAAGCATACGAGGAAAAGTAATACCGGTCGGTGATTACCGTGTAGCCATCTTCGAGTTTTTGCAGGATGCCGTCCGTTTTGTTCAGGAGATGGTCGAGCCGGTCGGCAACAAAAAGTCCGGCAATGGTGCGGTGATCGGCCTCAATACGGTGGTTGAAAATATTCCTGATCACCGAGCCGACCGGCCCTCCCGTTGGCTCACAGGTGGCATATACTTTGTGCCCTGTTTTTTTAAGCTGATCGGTTAACAATTTAACCTGCGTGCTTTTGCCGCAACCGTCGATGCCCTCGAAAGCGATGAAAAGGTTGTTTCTCATATGACCCTGTAGGCATAAGTAACCGATTTCAACTCCTCGTTCGCCCTGGTGATCTTTACCTTAAGTTCTTCCTTGAAGGCAGTCATCCTGACCTGGAGTTCAGGGTCGGAAACAGCCAGGATCTGGGCGGCCAGGATCGCGGCATTCTGTGCGCCATTGATCCCGACGGTGGCCACCGGGATTCCCGGGGGCATCTGGACAATGGCCAGCAGCGCATCGAGTCCGTCGAGCGAAGCCTTGATGGGAACGCCGATTACCGGGAGAATTGTCATTGCAGCAATCACGCCGGGAAGATGGGCTGCCATACCCGCTGCCGCGATGATAACGCATACCCCCCGCTGCCGGGCATTTTTCGCAAACTCTTCCACCTTTTCGGGGGTACGGTGTGCCGAAAGTGCATTGATCTCGAAATGGATCTGCATGTCATTCAGAAATTTTGCGGCTGCTTCCATGACCGGCAGATCGGAAGTGCTGCCCATGATGATACTGACTTTAGGTTCCATATATCTTTGATTTTGAGATTCAGGGCAAAATTAGAATATTTTGACTACTTTTGCATAGAAGTAATATCCGCTTGAATATGACAAAGGTACAGGTCAGGGAATTGTTTTTTGAGAAATTTATAGCCAGGGAAGAAATTGATTCTGCAGTCCAAAAAGTTGCGGATGGAATCAACCGTGATTACGCCGGGAAAAACCCGTTGCTGCTTGCAATCCTGAACGGCTCTTTTATTTTTGCCTCCGACCTGATGCGCAAGATTACGATTCCATGTGAAATTTCGTTTGTTAAATTTGCCTCCTATGAAGGTACGTTGACCACCTCCAAGGTGAAAGAGCTGATCGGCGTTGGCGAAGAGCTGGAGGGGCGACATGTCATCGTAGTTGAGGACATTGTTGATACCGGTATTACCGTACAAAAATTGCTCCACGACATCCGTAAAAAAAATCCGCTTGATGTGAAGCTCGCCTGTTTTTGTTTTAAACGGGAGGCTTTTGAAAAGGATTTCAGCATCGATTATCTCGGCATGGAGGTTCCCAATTTTTTCATTGTGGGTTATGGCCTCGATTATAACGGGTACGGCAGAAACCTGCCTGACATATACAAGATTTGTAAAAACGGAGTGGAACTATAAATTACTGAGATATGTTTAACTTGATTCTCTTTGGCCCCCCGGGTGCAGGAAAAGGTACCCAGGCAATAAAAATTGCAGAAAAATTCGGGTGGAAACATGTTTCCACGGGCGATATCCTCAGGGCTGAAGTAAGCCAGGGCACACCCCTCGGGCTAAAGGTAAAAGCGGTAATGGAAGCCGGGCACCTGGTTTCGGATGAATTGCTGATCGAGATCATGGAATCGGTGTTTGTGAACAATACCACCGTTAGCGGCTTCGTGCTTGACGGGTTTCCACGCACACTGAAGCAGGCTCAGGAACTTGATGAAATGCTTGCGCAGCATGATGAGTCGGTATCCATGGTGCTTGCGCTTGAGGTAAACGAAGATGAACTGGTCACACGCTTGCTGAAACGGGCCCTCGAACAGGGAAGAAAAGATGATACCGAGGAGGTGATCAAAAACAGGCTTGTCCAGTACCACCATCATACCGCTCCGCTGGTTGAATACTACAGGGCAAAAAATCTATACAAAGAGGTGCACGGTGTCGGCTCCATCGATGACATCTTTGCCCAGCTTTGTTCGGTGATCAATGCCTGAGAATGTTACCATCGCTGGCAGATGATCTTTACCCGGAACGTCGTCAGTTTGTTTTTTATTTTCATCATGGTTCAGAAATTGAATCGTGAAATCCATACCATAAAACACCAATTCTCCTGTGGCTGAATCGAACTTTGTAGACTATGTCAAAATCCATTGTGCTTCCGGGAACGGAGGGGCCGGGTCGCGTCATTTCATGCGCACCCGTACCAACGCAAACGGTGGGCCCGACGGTGGCGACGGTGGGCGCGGAGGACATGTAATACTGAAGGGAAACAGCCAGTACTGGACCCTCCTCCACCTGAAATTTACAAAGCACCTCAAGGCCGAGCACGGGGGTGCGGGTTCCAAACAGCTCATGCACGGAGCCAACGGGCAGGATGTCATCGTGGATGTTCCCCTTGGGACTATTGCGCGCGATGCCGAGACCGGGGCTTTTGAATTTGAGATTACCGAGGACGGGCAGACCTTTGTTTTGGTCTCGGGTGGCCGCGGAGGACTGGGAAACGACCATTTTAAGACCCCGACGCGGCAGGCGCCTAAATTTGCCCAGCCGGGAGAACCCGGGCTGGAATTCTGGAAGATCCTCGAACTGAAACTGCTGGCGGATGTCGGACTTGTCGGGTTTCCCAATGCCGGGAAATCGACCCTGCTTTCGGTTATATCGGCTGCAAAACCCCAGATCGCCGACTATCCCTTTACCACCCTGGTACCCAACCTTGGCATTGTAAGTTACCAGGAGCAGAAGTCGTTCATCATGGCGGATATCCCCGGGATCATCGAAGGAGCCCATGAAGGTAAAGGACTCGGATTGCGTTTCCTCCGGCACATTGAGCGCAACGCGGTTCTCCTGTTCATGGTCCCGGTTGATTCAAAGGATATCAGGAAGGAATACCTCATCCTGCTGAATGAACTTAAACAATACAACCCCGAGCTTCTTGACAAGTACCGCGTGCTGGCCATCACCAAGGCCGACCTGGCGGATGCTGAGATTACACACGAACTTAAAAAGGACCTTCCCGATATCCCGCTGGTTTTCATCTCCTCTCACCGGAAGACCGGGTTGGAACAACTGAAGAAAATGCTCTGGGAGGAGCTGAACCGGGGCGCATAATACGCAAAACACCTGTCCTTTGGATACCCTGATGTCGGTCGACCGATCACTGTTCTTGTTCCTGAACGGACTTCATTGCTCCTTTCTTGACCCGGTGATGTATTACGGTACCCGCACCGTTTTATGGCTTCCCCTCTACATCCTTTTTTTATATGCGGTGATCCGCCGTCACCGATGGCAGGCAATACGGATCCTTATATGCGCAATGGTCATGATCATTGCCAGTGACCAGCTTTCGAACATCTTCAAGGACTTTGTTGCACGACCGCGGCCTTCGCATGAGCCCGGGTTGACCGGGATTCACCTGGTGCGCGGCTATACCGGTGGGCAATTCGGATTTTATTCTGCACATGCTTCCACCACCCTGGCCATTGCCATTTTCCTGATCAGCTTGCTGGGAAAAAGATGCCGGTTTTTTACTCCTTCAATCCTTTTCTGGGCCTTTTTCATGTCGTTTACCCGGATCTACCTCGGGGTGCATTATCCCTCCGACATCCTTGCCGGGTGGCTGGCAGGCGGTCTTATCGGGTGGGGTGCCTCACGGGCATGCCGGATGCTCATCGATGAAGATCGGCATGTCGCCGGAAGAAGCAGTTCCTGACCTGCGCAACTTACCCGGTTGTGAAAAAATCATTGCCTGCATACAAATTTGCCCGATTTACCGTTTAGAAATAAACTTACTTGTACAGCTATGAAAAAGTCGTTGAAATTCATATTATTGTTTGCCATGGCAGTATTGACCGGGATTCCGAAAGGCTATTCCGATGGGCCCCTTGATCCCGTGAAAGTTGGCAGCTGGACCATCAATGCAGGTATGGGCCCTGCCACCCCGTTTTTCGGCAACGGTGCCGGTTTTGGTCCCGCAATGAAAGGATCGTTCGAAACCGGGATGTGGGATGCCGGCCCTGGTGTGATCACCCTCGGAGGGGAAACTGCTTTTTCATTTTTCACCTACCACTATGGCAAAGGCTGGAATGAATCCTGGGTCAATCTTATTTTTGCAGCCCGGGGGGGCTATCATTACGGCTGGGATGTGGAGGGACTGGATACCTACGCGGGCGTTCCCCTCGGAATAGGATTTTCGGCACATTCAGGAGACAAACACCCGGGAAGCCGGGGTTATGCTCCTGTTTTTCCCTATGCAGGCATCTTTTTCGGTGCCTCCTGGTTTTTCAACAAATCCATCGGGATCAACGGGGAGGTTGGATATAACTCAACCTATGCAAATATCGGGGTCATATTCAAACTCAAATAGCAGGCACTTAATAACCGTAGGCCCTGCCTTCATACTTTGCAACCCTGATCCGGAAGACATTTACCTCCCGGATGGAGGGAGGATTGAATTTGAATTCACCCCCGGGAGCGTATTTTGCCATGACAATTTGCATTGCATCCATTTTCTCCCCGGGAAGCGTGATGAATTCAACCTTGCCGTAGCACAGAACACTGCGGTATTTCATGCTCCATGAGCAGGCAACCTGTTCATTCTGGTAGCGTAACAGGTGATCGGTTGTAAAGTTGATACAAACATCCGGGTGTTGTTGAAGGATCCCGGTTTTCTTCCCGTGCTGCGCCCCGTGAAGGTATATGATACCATCCAGGTATCCGAAATTCATAGGAATTACATAGGGTTTCCCGTCGGCATCGGTCATCGCGACATGGCAGACCAGGCACTGGCTGATGATCCCTTCGATCTCGTTCTGGTCAGAAATTGCGCGTACTCTCATCGTGCGAAACTAATTTTTCCAATAACGAGGAAATTACAGAAAGGAAAATGCTGAAAATGAGCGCCCACCAGAAGCCGTCCACGACAAAACCCTTTACCCACGCCCCGGCGATCATGATGATGAGCGCATTGATGACCAGTAAAAAGAGTCCGAAGGTCAGTACGGTAAAAGGAATCGTTAGGACCACCATGAGCGGTTTCAGGAACAGGTTGAGGAAACTCAGCACCAGCGCCACAAGCAGTGCGGTCCAGAAAGAGGTCACATGAATCCCGGGCAAAAGGTAGCTTGAGAGCATAATCGCTACGGAGGTCAGGATGAGTTTTGGAAAAAATGGCATAAGAATGAAGATTGGCAGTTGATTTGCACAGGCAAAGGTATGGAAATAGTCAACAATCCCGGGGACCTGGTTTTTAATTTCTTAGCCAGTGGCTACCGTCGGTCGGGGGAGGAGGTGTCAGGCGTCACGATTTTTTCTTTATTTTAGCCTGATTAACCTGAAACAAACGAACCAACCCAAACCCTCATGTATCTTTTTTTTGACACCGAAACCACCGGGTTGCCCCGGAACTGGAAAGCACCTGTAACTGACCTCAGCAACTGGCCCCGAATGGTGCAACTTGCCTTCCTGTTTTATGATGCCCGGGGTAATAAAGTTGCTGGTGGAGATTATCTCATCAGGCCCGAAGGATTTACCATTCCTGACGAAGCTTCCCGTATCCATGGCATAACCACCGAAAGAGCCCTGGAAGATGGCAAACCGCTTGCCCAGGTTCTTGGAGATTTCAGAACCCTGATTGAAGAGTCGGAATTCCTGGTGGCTCACAACATGAGCTTCGATGAGAAAATACTGGGCGCAGAATTTCTCAGGAAAAAAATGGCGGATTATACCGGGTCGCGGAAAAAGATATGTACCATGCTGAAAACTGTCGATTTTTGCGCCATTCCGGGACCTTACGGCAATAAATGGCCTAAACTTACCGAGTTGCATGTTAAATTGTTCGGCACTGGCTTTGAGGAGGCCCACAATGCCGCGGTCGACATTTCGGCCACTGCCAGGTGCTTCTGGGAACTGAAAAGGTTGGGCAAACTTTAACGCCAGGGAGAGAACCATGCCCGAAAAATTAAACGACCGGACAATCTTCACCCTTTCGGAGGTGGCCGCCAGCATCCGGAAAACCCTGGCCGACCGGTATACCTCCACCTTCTGGGTCAAGGCAGAGATGAACAAGCTGAACCTTTACCCCCAGTCGGGGCATTGCTATCCCGACCTTGTTGAAAAAACCGATGGGAAGATTGTTGCGGAACTCCGGTCGACCATCTGGAAGGAGGACTTCCAGCGTATCAATGCCAGTTTCATGAATGTGCTGCATGAACCGTTGAAGAGCGGGATCAGCATACTGCTCTGCGCCAGGATCTCCTTCAGCCCCCTGCACGGGTTAAGTTTGGCGATCATAGACATTGACCCTTCCTATTCCCTCGGGGAACTTGAAAGGGAAAAACAGCAGACCCTTGAAATGCTTAGGAAAGAGGGGCTTTTCCTCTCGAACAAATCGCTGGTTCCCGCCGTTATTATCAAACGGATAGCCGTGATTTCGGTACAAACAAGCAAAGGGTTTTCCGACTTCCGTAAGGTGATCGATGGCAATGGCTGGGGTTACCGTTTTTTTTACATGTTGTTTCCCTCGCTGCTCCAGGGAGAGCATGCAGCGGAGGCCATGATCGCCCAACTGAAGCGCATTGAAAAGGTCAGGCATCACTTCGACGCGGTTGCCATCATCCGCGGGGGAGGCGGGGATGTTGGGCTGAGCTGTTACAATGATTATAACCTTGCCCGTGAAATTGCCATGTTCCCTTTGCCTGTCATCACGGGGATCGGACATTCGACCAACGAAACCGTTGCCGAGATGATCTCCTTTAAAAACGCAATTACCCCCACCGAACTGGCCGATTACCTGATTCAGAAATTCCATAATTTTTCCGTTCCGGTTCAACGGGCCTGCGATGTCATCATCAACCGCTTTGCGGCACGCATGAAGGATGAAAAACTCAGGATGCTGAATTTTGCCAGGTACTTTAAATCGGTTACCCTGGCAAACCTGGCCGCAGGAAGGGGCAACCTGCAGCAGGAATTCAGGGTTCTGGCGCAGCAAACAGTCCGGTTGTTCCAGGTTTCCCGTGCGAATCATTCCCTCATCCTGTCGGAATTGCGGAAAAATGCCATGTCAGAGATTTCTGCTGGAAACAGGCAGATCAGCCAGGCCGGGTTTTCATTTAAGAAGGATGTACTTTCACTGATCAGCCATGCCGCATGGAGAGTCGACGGGAACCTTTCCCAGCTTGAAAAGGCAGCAAGACGGTCCCTGTCAGCCGACCAGCTTCGCCTGGAGGAAGCGGTTCATGGTCTTCGGCAACAGACCACGAGGTTTATTGCAGAGGAGAACCATACCCTGAACATGATTGAAAAGAATGTTGACCTGATGAACCCTGTGAACCTGCTGAACCGCGGCTACAGCATTACGCTTGCCGGCGGCAGGGTTGTGCGGGATATCAGCGGTGCCAGGGAAGGTGCGGAGTTGAAAACGCTAGTTTCTGACGGGGAGATCATCAGCATCGTAAAAAATACACATAAAACTGAACAGCCATGAAAGAGCAGCCAAGCTATACAGAAGCATTTGAAGAACTCCAGGAAATTGTTTCCGAGATCGAACAGGGAGATATTTCCGTTGACGAACTTTCGGACAAGGTAAAGAGAGCCGCATTCCTGATCAAAACCTGTAAAAATAAACTAACCTCTACCGAAGGTGATGTTATGGCGATCCTCAGGGAACTGGAAACAGGTGAAGGAACCGGGGAGAAGCAGGACTGATCATCAGGAGAATAACTTCCGGTAAACCTCTTCGATTTTGGTTACCTGTATGATCTGGATCGAATACCGCTTTACATCCAGGCCCTTGGAATTGTAACGGGAAATAAAAATCCTGCCGAAACCGAGTTTATCGGCTTCAGAGATGCGCTTTTCAACCCGGTTGATCGGGCGGATCTCACCGCTCAGGCCAACCTCCGCGGCGAAGCACGTTTTTGAATCGATCGGCATATCCTGGTTGGAGGAGAGCACTGCGGCCACCACGGCCAGGTCGATGGCAGGATCTTCCACCCGGATCCCCCCGGCAATATTGAGAAACACATCTTTATGCCCGAGCCTGAAGCCGCTGCGTTTTTCGAGTACGGCCAGCAGCATGTTGAGCCTGCGCACGTCAAACCCCGTGGTTGAACGCTGCGGCGTGCCGTAAACGGCGGTACTCACAAGCGCCTGGGTTTCGATCAGCATGGGGCGCTGGCCCTCCACCATCGCAGCAATGGCAATCCCGCTCACCGCTTCATCCCGCTGGCTCAACAGTATTTCCGAAGGGTTTGAAACTTCGCGCAACCCGGAATCGTTCATCTCATAAATACCCAGTTCGGAGGTTGACCCGAAACGGTTTTTCAGAGAACGCAGGATGCGGTAACCATAGTTCCGGTCGCCTTCAAACTGGAGCACGGTGTCCACCATATGCTCGAGAATCTTGGGGCCGGCAAGGCTGCCATCCTTGGTGATGTGGCCGATCAGGAATACCGGGGTGTTGGTGATCTTTGAAAATTTTTGCAACACAGAGGCGCACTCCTTGATCTGTGAAACACTGCCGGCCGATGAATCGATCTGGTCGGTCTGGAGTGTCTGAATGGAATCGACGACAATGATGCCGGGTTTGAGCGATTCAAGATGTTTGAAAATCGTTTCGGTGTTTGTTTCGGTCAGGATAAAGCAGTTGTCGTTCTCAGTCCCGATGCGCATGGCACGCATCCTGATCTGCTGATCGCTCTCCTCTCCACTGATATATAGGACTTTCTGGTCGATGCATTTCATGGCCACCTGCAGCATCAGGGTCGATTTGCCAATACCCGGTTCTCCCCCGATCAGGGTTACAGAGCCGGCGACAATGCCGCCGCCGAGCACCCGGTTGAGCTCCTGGTCGTGCGAATTAATGCGGGATTCATGGCTGAGGGTCACTTCCGAGATCCTGATGGGGATTGAACTTCGCTGGTCCCTGATGGTGCCGGCCGGACCCTTTTCTTCCCGCTGGATCACCTCTTCCACGAAGGTGTTCCACTCCCCACAGGCATTGCATTTGCCGATCCATTTGGGGGACTGTACCCCGCAGTTCTGACAAAAAAATGCAGTTTTAAGTTTTGCCATTACCGGTAATGATGTTGTAAAATTGGAAATTGTGGGTGACCTGGTATAATGCCCTTTGCAGGCAGCAGGCTAAGCGTGTGTTTTATTGGCAAGTTCGATGGTACGACTGGTAGAATATCCTTTTGTAAGTTCGATGGTAACGACTTCACCACCCGCGCCTTTCACCACATCCGAGCCGACGATTTCTTTTCCATCGTAGTCCTTTCCCTTCACCAGCACATCGGGCTTTACGAGCGTGATCAGTTCGATGGGTGTATCGGCATCGAAGATCACCACCGCGTCAACGAACGATAAGGCCGCCAGGATGACAGCCCTGGCCTCTTCATGGTTCACCGGGCGATGCGGGCCTTTGATACGCCTGACAGATTCGTCTGAATTAAGACCGACGATCAGTATATCACCCAGATCACGGGCCTTTGAAAGGTACTCGATATGTCCAAGGTGAAGCAAATCAAAGCATCCGTTGCTGAATACGATCTTTTTGTCCTTGAAACGCCACAGGGCAAGTTCCCGCTGGAGATGTTCCCAGGAATATATTTTTGCTTTGATAAGTTCAAGCCTTTCCATTGGTTTCTTTGTTGAATGAAAGTAAGATTAATGAAAGCCCCCCGAGTACCAGGATCATGGTGGTCTGGGCGGTCCAGGAGATCCAGCCCAGCGCCAGCCCTGTGGTGCGGGTAATACCGTAAAGGAGCATGGTTTCCTGGATAATGGCGGGGTAAAGTCCGATGCCCCCCGGGGTTACCATGATGCCGACACTGCCGAGGACCAGCGAGGAAAGTGCCGCACCCGGGTTGAGTGCCGAGGTCTCCGGGAAACAGAAGAAACAAACATAGATCATGAGAAAGTAAAGGACCCAGATGGCGATGGAATAAAAGATAAATAGTCCGGGCCTGCGAATCTGGCTGAGTGATTTCAACCCTTCCCAGAAGCCGAGAATGAGTTTTATCACCTTGTGAAACCATTTGGAATTGCCGATTTTTTTCCGGAAAAGGTACAGCACGGTCAAGAATGCAAGGGCAAGTGCGATGGCTGATAGAATGAAGACCTTGTCGAAAATGGGGTTCTGAAATTTTGCGGAGAACCTGGGATAGATGTTGGTGTTCAGGTAGTGCCCGATGGTACCCGCCTGCGACCCGACCATCAGGAAGAAAAGCAGGACAAAGATGAGCATGTCAATGGTTCTCTCGGTGATCACCGTCCCGAATGATTTATTGAAGGGGATCTTTTCATAACGGGCCAGGATGCCGCATCGCGTCACCTCGCCCAGCCTTGGAAAAGCCATGTTGGCAAAATAGCCCACCATCACGGCAAAAAAAGTATTCCTGAAGGAGGGATGATATCCCATGGGGTCGAAAAACAGCATCCACCGGGCTGCACGAAATACATGGCTCAGAATTCCCATGCATATGGTCAGAATGACCCAGTTGTAATTGGCGGTGCGGAATGAATGGATGATTTCCGATTTTTCATCCGGAGTGAGCCCGCGCAGCGATAGCCATACGATGAACAGCCCCAGCCCGAGGAACAGGGTAAATTTAATAAAGGTTGCCACCCGGTTCTTCGGGAGCATCCCATCAGTTTGTAAATCGGTCATTCCTGCGTTTTTTTACCCGGGATAAGTTTGTTGCTGGAATCGGGAAAAGCAATGGAGGGTCTGAACCCTTTTGCCTCTTCGAAATCCATCGTAGCATATGAGACAATGATCACCAGGTCGTCGGGTAAAAATTTCCGTGCAGCGGCTCCGTTCAGACAGATGGTCCCGCTTCCGCGCTCCCCTTTTATGACATACGTTTCGATCCTCTCGCCATTGTTGATGTTCAAAACCTGTACTTTTTCAAATTCAATCAGGTTCGATTGTATCATCAGGTCTTCGTCAATGGTTATACTGCCGACATAGTTTATGTTGGCCTCTGTGACGGTGGCACGATGGATCTTCGATTTTAATACTTGAATCTGCATCATGCTGCAAAATTACAAAAAAAGTTCAATATTGTCGATCAGGCGGATATCCCCCAGGAAAACTGCAATCAGGGCCATGGACCGTTTTCGCTGGAACCAGTTCCCCATGGGGAACAGGCTCGCTTTGTCGCATATTTCAAGATATTCAACGCGGAGCCCGGGATGTTCATGGATCTTTTTTATCGCCCATTCCTTCAATTCCCTTACCGGGATCTTTCCCGACCGTTCCCGCATTTTCAGCAGCACCTGGTAAATCACCGGTGCCAGGTTGCGTTCGGCAATGGTGAGGCGCATGTTCCGCGAACTCATTGCCAGTCCGTCAGCCTCCCTGACGGTTTCACAAGCTATAATTTTAACCGGCAGTTTCAGCGCATTCACCATGTGCAGGATCACGGCCAACTGCTGAAAGTCCTTTTTCCCGAAATAGGCCCTGGTCGGGTTCACGATGGTAAAAAGCCTGTTCACAACCATTGCAACTCCCCTGAAATGCCCGGGACGGAATTTTCCCTCCATGACCTTGTCCAGGATGCCGAAATCTACATCTACCTCATGGGATTCGCCCTCGGGGTAGATCTCCGGGACATCCGGCGCAAATAAAATATCACACCCGCATTCCATCAGTAATTTAGCATCCTGGGTAAGCGAACGGGGGTATTTTTTCAGGTCAGCAGGGTTGTTGAACTGGGTTGGATTTACAAAAATACTGCAAACGGTGATGTCGTTTTCCATCCTGGAACGCATCAGGAGCGAAATATGTCCCTGGTGCAGCGCACCCATGGTCGGCACAAACCCGATACTCCTGCCTTCGCCGGCCATAATGGCCAGGCATTCCTGTATTTCCCTGATGGTTGAAAATTGATTCATCCCGGCAATTTTAAACAAAAGTGCAAAAAAAAACCGTCCGTGGGGATCGGGACGGTTTTTTATTCCTGATGGTGTGATAACTATCCGATTGGCGGAAGATCCACCCGGGTGTTAAAGGGATCCTTCGTCGTATGCCTTTTCCCCGTGAAGGGCAACATCGAGCCCGGCTTTTTCTTCACTTTCCGAAACCCTGACCCGTGTGACCAGGTTGATCAGGGCAAGCATAATGTAGGTGAAGATGAAGGCGTAAGCCGATGCGGCAACAACGGTGATGAGCTGTTTAAAGAAAAATGAAGTTTGCCCGAACCATAACCCGTTGGTAACCACAGCCGGATTTACGGCATTGTAGGCAAAAACACCCAGCAGGATGGTCCCCAGAACTCCGCCGATGCCGTGCACGCCCCATACGTCGAGGGCGTCATCCCAATGCAATTTATTTTTCAGCTGTACGGCAAGGTAACAGGTTGAGCCGGCAGCAATTCCTATAATAGGTGCCGACCAAAGGGGTACAAAGCCGGCGCAGGGCGTGATGGTTGCCAGACCTGCTATGGATCCTGTAAGCAATCCAAGGAGCTTCGGCCTCCCCTCACGGATCCATTCAATGGCCACCCAGGCGGCTGTTGCGAATGATGCGGCTACGTCGGTATTGATGAATGCCAGTGCCGTAACTTTATCCACCTGCAATTCGCTGCCGGCGTTGAAGCCATACCAGCCAAACCACAGCAGACCACTGCCGATTGCAACAAGGGGGATGCTGTTTGGCGTTGAATTTTTATCGGTACGTGCGCCAACATAAAAGACCGATGCAAGTGCGGCGAAACCGGCCGTTGCATGAACAACGATCCCACCGGCAAAGTCGAGGACACCCCATTGCGCGAGCATGCCGTTACCCCAGATCATATGGACAAACGGGTAGTAAACCATGATCTGCCAAACAGTCAGGAAGATCATGTACGAACGGAAGGTGACGCGGTTGACGAAAGCGCCCGTGATCAGGGCGGGGGTAATGATGGCGAACATCATCTGGTATGCAAAAAATACAAGTTCTGGAATTTTTCCGTTGCCGGCATACATGGAGTTGATGTTGACCCCGTTGAGGAAGGCTTTGTCAAAATTGCCAAAAACTCCGCCTGCGCCACCGCTGAAACAAAGGGAATAACCAAAAATGAACCACAGTACGGTGGTCCAGCCAAGCGATGCGAAACTCTGGATCATAATCCCCAGGATGTTGCGTTTGGTGGCTAACCCCCCGTAGAAAAACGCCAGTGCCGGCGTCATTAACATCACCAGGCTGGCCGATAAAAGCATGAACCCGGTTGAACCTACATCAATTGTTCCCATACGTTGAATTTTAGATTTACGATTTACGAATTACGATTTATGATTTTGCCTTCTCTTTAATTCTGAAATCCGGTACAATATTTTTCCCAATTTTCGCCATTTCGCCATTTCGCTATTTCGCTACCTCGCTACCTCGCTACCTCGCTACCTACAAGGATATCCCGAACACCAGGAACACACTCTGTGCCTGAGGATTGGCGATTACTGAACCACTCACTGGAATTGAATATTCTTTGGAGATGGTAATTGATTTTGACACGGTCACACCTGTATTGACGACCCCGCCGTAAGGGCCGTACCATCCTGAACCAAAAGGGATCCCGCCGGCAAAGGGTTTTACCCCGAAGCCCTTTACCGTAAACTGGTACCCGGCTTCAAAATAGGTTGAATAGTTGTTTGAAGCGCCGGCTCCGTATTTGCCCGAGGCATCCTTTCCTTTGTCGGCTCCGAATACCAGCGTCCCGGCATAAAGCTGAAGCGGGAATTTGCTGGTCCCGGCCCAGGAAAGGCAAATCTCGAGGGTATGACCCGTGGTGCTGTTTTTAAAGTTGAAATACTTGTTCCCGTTGTTGGGGTCAAGCGGATTCGGGAAGAAATAGTCGTAGGCCATCAGGGTGAAATTCTTCCATGTATAGGAAAGGTACATGTCGAATTCAGCATAATGACCCATGTTTGCAATGGTAGAATCATTCACTCGCTTTGAATATTGTCCCAGACCGTATGAACCCCAGAACCCGGCCTTGAACCCGGCAACAGAAAAGGCAACGGCAGGTTGAATGGCCGGCGAATTTCCCAGGTCACCACCCCTCCAGATATACCGGCTTACCAGGTCGGCCCCGGCACTGAAAGTTGCAGCGCTGCCGCTCTTTTCCTCCATCTTGTTTTCATCCTGCAATTGGGAAAAACCCGGTATCGCCAGGATCAGCAGGATGAACATAAACATGATTGGTTTTAACAGGGCACCATCTCTTCTCATGTGAAACCTTTTTGTTATTTTTTTCACATGCAATGTTAGGGCGATCGCCAAAATGCTGCAATACTGTATAATACTGAAAAAAATTGCTTTGAATCCTTAGGGGGAGTAAGGGGATAACGTATGGGGGAAATTTGTTGCAAGCAATGCAAACAATGCAAACAATGCATGGAATGCAGACAATGTTGGTAATGCAGGTAATTCCGGAAAGAGCCGGCATTCTATTGCCTAATGCCTAATGCCTATTGCCTTATTAAATTTCCACGATTTTATTTCTTATGGCATATTTGATCAGCTCAACGGTCGATTTTAATTCGAGCTTTTTCATGATGTGATTTTTGTGGGTCTCCACAGTCCGGATGCTGATGTCGAGTTTGTCGCTGATCTCCTTGTTGATAAATCCTTCGGCAAAAAGTTTCAGGATTTCAATTTCACGTGTGGTGAGGGGCACCGGTCCGCGCTGCGGCATTGAATCATCCTCCTTTGCTTTCCTTACATAACTTCTCAGCATGATTCTCGAAATGGAATCGGCAAAGAATTCCTCACCCTGGTATATTGTCTGGATGGCGGTTAACAGTTCCTCGCGGGATGTATTCTTGGGAAGATATCCGCGTGCTCCTGCCTTCACCGAGTTAAAGATAAAGTCCTCGTTGGTGTACATCGACAGGATCAGAACCCTTGTCGAGGGATATTCGACCGTGACGCGCCTGGTGATTTCGATGCCTGAAGTATCGGGTAATGAGATATCAAGGATCAGGATGTCAGGAGGATCGATGGCGATCTTTTCAAAGCATTCCTTGCCGGAAGCGGCTTCGCCGAGGATGGTTAAATTTTCGGCACTCATCAGCAGTGCCTTGATCCCGTCTCTGACAAGCTGGTGATCATCAACGAGGAAAATCCTGATTTTTGACATATGTTACAATAATTGGTACGGTTAAAGTAATGATGGTGCCCTTGCCGGGTTCCGAAAAAATATCAATCTTCCCGTCGAGCAGGCTTACCCGTTCACGCATGTTGTGAATCCCGTTGCCCCCCTCGTTGCCTGCGGTATCGGTTGAAAAACCCTTACCGTCATCGCGGATGACAAGTTTCAGGGAATCATCGAGGCGGGAAAGGTTTACCCGGACTTCCCGCGCCCCGGCATGCTTGACGATATTGCTCAGGGCCTCCTGCGTTAAACGGTAGATGTAGGTTTTGGTCTTTTTGTCGAGGTCATCATAATCGCCCTTGGCATCGAAATGAATGCGAAGGCCGGTATGCTCTTCCGTTTCGGAAAAAAGATTACGGCACGCGATGGCAATCCCGAAGGCCTCAAGCACCGACGGCATCAGGTTGTTGGAGATCCTGCGAACCTCGTCGATAATCTGGTCAAAATATTTTTTCAATTCCTGGATTGAGTTCCGGATATCTTTTCCATCCTGGTACAACAGACTTTCAAGCCTTAACTTAATGGCAATGAGCAGTTGCCCGATTCCGTCGTGCAGTTCACGCGAAAGCCGCTGCCGTTCCATCTCCTCCCCGTCGATCACCGAGCGCATCCTGCCGTAACGTTCCTGCTGCAATTCCGTAGTCTTCTCCTTGATCTGACGGGCCATGATATTGAACGACCCGGTGAGGGCGCCCAGCTCATCGTGGGTGGTAACAGGAAGATCAAGGTTGTAATGGCCTTCACCAAGATTGATCGTGGCATCTCTCAGGCGGATCAGGGGTTTGGTGATACGACGGGAAATGAACAGCACAAATGCAAAGAAAATCACAATGATAACGACGCTAAGCAGCAACACGCGCGTGCGGGTTTCGTAAACGGGAACCATGGCCTCCTGCTCGTCGATTTCGGCTAAAATGGCCCAGTTCAGACCGGCAACGGTTATCCTTCCATAGGAAGAAAGCACCGGGATGTTGCGGTAATCGTTTGTTGTGACCACCCCTTCGCCCCCCGACATGGCTTTCAGCGCCGGGGAGGTTCTGACGGTCGTGGTGAGAATCGAGGCTGACTGGAACCGTGAAGTTGACCGCATGAGGAAATCCGGTCCGACAAGATAGGTTTCGCCGCTGAGGCCCAGTCCATTTAACGGGTTGTTATTCAGCATGATGGTGTTTATTTCGCCAATGGGAACCGACAAGACAAGGAAGCCTGCCCGGGGTCCTTTTCCGCCTGGCGAACCGGGAATTGCGGCCCCGATCAGCTGGAAGGGTTTGCCCGAACTGCGATCGACCATCATGTCGCAGATGACATATTGCTGCAATGCAAGACTGCTGCTAAGCAACGTGAACACCGAATCGGAGATGGGAAGGGGCTCCCCTGCGGAATCATGCCGGGTATCATGCCGTAGCGACCCGCTTACGACCTCGCCGTTGTTCCCAAAGAGGTGAAAAGCTGAAAAATGCTCTCCAAGGGAACCGAACTTCAAAGCTATCCGCTTCTCCGTTTCCTTAACCGGCAATGGTTGACGATTGTTGAGTTTCAGGGCGGCCGTCACGACATCCTCCGTGGAGGCCAGGAATGAAATATCTCTTACCCTGTCGGCATAAAACTGATCAATCTGGTTTTTTTTGACGATACGCAACGATGTCAGCTGATCAAACGTGCGGTTCATCAGCGCTTTCTTTGTACTGGAAAATGATACGGTACTGACGATCAGTATGGTCCCTATACCTAGTAAAACAAAATAGAGAATGAGTTTTTCGCTGAGCGAGGTATTCTTCATCGATTTTTACTACTTTTGAATCACCCGTCTATCCTCTTCGGATGACCGGAACAAACATACTAAAAATAGCGTTTATGCAGGTGCAATTTATAAGAGAAACACGTAATAAATTTCATATTCTCACGGTTTGTATAATGCTCATGCTGTTCTTTCCGCGTGCTGGGCTGGTTGCACAGGATAAAACAGTAACCTACTACGCTGATCCCTCTTCGGTACCCCCCGACCTCCCGGTTACGATCCATCATCTTACAGCCCATGTGAGTTTTAAACCCGGGCAGAACCTGGTGACGGGAGATGCCGATTTTACCATAACACCCAACCGTTCCCGGGTTGATACCATTGTATTCCAGGCTCCCGATTTTTCCATTTCTTCTGTTACTTTAAACGGCAGAGAGGTCAGGCATCAGTTATCCGGTGCGAAACTGCTGATCTTCCCGGGTCCGGGTGCGTTAAAACCAAAAGCCGGTGCAACATCTCTTATATCGCACATCGGCATCACGTATAGCTCCACACCCTTGGCCGGAGCCATTTATTTCATCGGCTGGCGGCCGGAGGAGGCGGGGAAGCGAAAGGAGATCTGGGCCCATCGGCCCAATGGATGGCTGCCATACATGGAAGGAAGGATAACCGTGGACATGTATGTAACCTTCGACCGTCATTTCAGGGTATTTTCCAATGGCGAGCGGATCGATGTTAAGGACAACACCGATGGTACCCGGACCTGGCATTATTCCATGAAAAAAAATCACCCGTTTTTCTCCACCTCGCTCGTTATAGGAGACTATAGCTACCAGTCCTCCCGGACGGCCCGCGGGGTCCCTCTTGAATTCTGGTATTACAGCGACATGGCCGACCGGGTTGCCACCACCTATAAGTACACGGCAAAAATGTTCGATTTCTACGAGAAGGAAATCGGTGTGAATTATCCCTACCCGGTTTACCGCGAAGCCCCGGTGATCGACTATATGTATGGTGCCATGGAGACCACCACCAGCACGGTCTTCGGGGATTACATGCTCATTGATCCCCGGGCCTGGTGGCAGCGAAACTATGTCAATGTGAATGCCCATGAACTGGCTCACCAGTGGTTCGGCAACTACATTGCCCATTTTGTCAACCGCGATGTATGGCTTACCGAAAGTTTTGCAACCTATTATGCGAAATTGTTTGAGAAAAGCATCTACGGTTATGAATACTACCAGAACCTTAGGAACGATGAGATGAACATGGTCTTCGATGCGGCGAAGAAGAACAGCTTTCCCGTCGGCAGCAGCAAAGGCGGTACGCAGAGGATCTACCAGAAGGGGTCGCTCGTGCTTGAAATGCTGCGCGATGTCATGGGTGACGAGGAATTCAGAAGGGCCATCACCATATATCTTAAAAAATTCGGGCTGAACTATGCCGAGACCAACGACTTCATGCGTTGTTGCTATGAAGCATCAGGACAGCCGCTTAACTGGTTTTTTGATGAATGGATACTGAGGGGCGGGGAACCTGTATACCGTGTAAGCGATTCTGTGACCACCGGTCCGGCCGGGAATCAGTCAACGGTATTCCGGGTTACCCAGGAACAGGAGACCAGTGAACTTAACGCCCTCTTCGCCATGCCTGTCGTTTTTAAGGTGGTTTATACCGATGGAACCTGCGACAGCCGCAAGGTTTGGATTGAAAAAAAATCGTCGGAGGTTGAAATTCCAAATCCACAGAATAAACAGGTTGATTTTTTATTATTCGACCCCGGCCGCCGCATCCTGAAAAAGGTAACCTTTGACCGGACGCCCTTGCGATTATTATCACAGGCATTGAAAGCAACCGATATGATTGACCGTTATGACGCCTGGCTGGAACTTCGCGTTATTCCAGCGTCCGGGAAAATGGAATCGCTTATCACCTCTTTTCACCGCGAACCATTCTGGCTGATCAAAGGAGAGATACTGGAACAACTCTCCACCGATCATTCACCCGAAGTTGTTGAGATATTCCGTGAAGCCCTGTGCGACAAGGATGCAAATGTTCGCAAGATGGCCCTGCGGAACCTGGTCCCGGTGCCCGACCTGCTACAGGGCACGGTGGAAGAGTTACTCACGGATTCAAGTTACCTGAATGTGGAACTGGCACTTGGATCGCTCTGCACCTCTTTCCCGCGGGATGCTGACCATTATCTTGATCTCACAAAGGGGATGGAGGGCTGGCGCGGAAAGAACATCAGGATGAAATGGCTGGAAATGGCCATCAGTAAAGGGAAACTTGAATTTCTACCGGAACTGGTTGAATATACCGGGCCAAAATATGAATTTGAAACACGGATGAATGCATTTTCACTTTTAAAGAAATTCAGAAATACCGACCCTGTTGCGCTGAAGAACGCCGGTGATGCATCCCGGCACTGGAACATCAAACTGAGCACGGTTGCAACAGAATATCTCAATGAGGTCAGGCCCGGAAGATGATAACCGGATGAACAATTCAGCTGGTTGAAATTCACTCAAAACCTCTAACTATCGTTCATAAAACAATCCTTCTTCCCGGGGAAACTTCAAATTCAGACCATGTGGTTTAACAGAAAAATTCTTACCCGCACCGTGGTGCTTGTCTCCTTTGTGAGCCTGTTCACCGATATAGCCAGTGAAATGCTTTACCCGGTCATGCCTGTTTATCTCAGGTCGATTGGTTTCTCGGTTTTACTGATCGGTATTCTCGAGGGGGTTGCCGAGGCGACCGCCGGGCTGAGCAAGGGCTATTTCGGCCAGTTGTCGGATGTGATGCAGAAACGTGTTCCGTTTGTGAGGGCAGGTTACATCATGGCTGCAGTTTCCAAACCCCTGATGGCCATTTTCATCAATCCGGTCTGGATCTTTTTCGTAAGGACGCTGGACCGGTTTGGCAAAGGTGTGCGGACCAGTGCCCGTGATGCCATGCTGAGCGATGAAACTACCCCGGAACACAAGGGAAAGGTATTCGGGTTTCATCGTTCCATGGATACCGTGGGCGCAGCCATCGGTCCCGTGCTTGCATTGATTTTCCTGTGGAGGTACCCCGGCCAGTACAGGTGGATGTTTTTCCTCGCCTTTTTTCCGGGAATGTTCGCCATCGCACTGACCTTTCTGCTCAGGGATAAAAAAGCAACCCGTTCCGTTGACAATGACAAACAAAAGAACCCCGACCATCCCGTTTCCCGATCAGGCCATCGCGTAGGACCCCCGACTTCACCCGGTTTCTTTTCATATTTCAGGTACTGGTCAAAGGCAACACCGGGCTATCGTTACCTCGTAGCCGGTTTGCTTGCGTTCACCCTGTTTAACAGTTCTGATGCCTTCCTGCTCCTGGCCCTGAAGGAGCGGCACCTTTCAGATACCATGATGATCGGGGTATATATCTTTTACAACCTTGTTTATGCCCTGTCATCCTATCCCATCGGAGCACTGGCGGATAAAATCGGTTTGAAAACCATGCTGATCGCCGGGCTGGTCATGTTTGCCATTGTCTACACCTGTATCGGGTTTATCACATCCCTCTTATTTGCCGGGATCCTGTTCTTTATATACGGGCTGTATGCGGCCTGTACCGAGGGAATTTCAAAGGCCCTGATTTCAAACATGGCTTCCAGGCCGGAAACGGCCACTGCCATCGGTTTTTTCAACAGTGCGGCCAGCATGTTGGCCCTGCTTTCAAGCACCCTTGCCGGGGTGCTGTGGTATACAATCGGATCAAAAGGGATGTTCATCGTTTCGGGGGCCGGGGTTTTCATTGTGGCGTGCTACCTGGTCTTTGTGTTCAGGTTGAAGGGCACCCCTCCCTGAATGGCTCCCCCTTCCTTTGCCGGGGCCGGGTTTTTTGTTTTTTTTATTCAACCCTTGGTTGTTTAAAATAAAAGGAATATCTTTGCACTCCATTTTGAAATACCACTTTAACAATATAAGTCATGGCAAGGATTTGTGAAATCACGGGAAAGATTGCAATCAAGGGGCATAAAGTCTCCCATTCCAATAAGAAATCAAAACGTTGGTTCAGCCCCAACATTCAGAAAAAGACCTTTTTCGTTGAAGAGGAAAACCGTGATATCACGCTGAGAGTATCGGCCGAAGGATTACGTCATATGAGTAAAAAAGGTGTTTATACCTGCATCAAGGAAGCAAGGGAAAAAGGATACCTTACCAAATAATACTTTTTTTCATGGGTGAAAGATGCTGTTACACCGTAACAGCATTTTTTTTGCCTCCGTTCCAAAGAAATAAACAGCAGGATAAACCGTTATATAAAGTTCAAGAACTTTTCTGCCAGAATGAAACACATCCTGACCTCCTTATTTCTTTTGTTTGCACTTCCCGTTCTCCTTCACGCACAGCAGGTCAGGGATACCGAAGATAACAGCAAACTTGTCCAGTTTTCGGGGATGACCATAACAGCCGACAGCCTCAACCCGGTACCCTATACTAAAATTGTCGATGTTGGCAGTCACCGCGGTACCACCAGCGATGTTAACGGCTACTTCTCCTTTGTGGCCCACAGGAAAGATACGGTCGTATTCAATGCGCTCGGGTTTAAACCAGCCTCCTTCATCATTCCGGATACCATTACCAAACAGAGGTATTCATTGATCCAGCTGATGACAGCCGATACATTGACCCTGTCTGCGGCATTTATTTTCCCATGGCCTACCCTCGAAGATTTCAAACGGGCTTTCGTCGAGATCAAAATCCCTGATGATGACCTCGAGATAGCACGGAAAAACCTCGTTGCTTCCGACATCCGGATGCGGGCCGAAAATTATCCCATGGATGCCAACATGAATTACCGCAACTTTATCGACAACCAGACAAGCAAACTGTACTATTTCGGCCAGCAGCAACCATTCAACATTTTCAACCCGTTTGCCTGGGCCCAGTTCATCAAGGCCTGGAAAGAGGGGAAGTTTAAGTCGCAGGAGGAACGTTTAAAATAACCTCTATTGAGAACTCTGCTCTATATCCCATTATTCCTCCTCAGCTTATTCGGTACGGCTGTCCTGGCACAGGATGAAACGGCCACCCTTACGGGCGCCGTCACCCTGAGCGGGTCGGCAAACACCCAGCAGTTCGTCAATATCGCTATCAAAGGCACCAGCATTGGGGCTACCACCGGGAAGGATGGCAGGTATACCTTCACGGTACCGGCAAAAAAAATGCTGGTCGTCCTGTTTTCGTTTGTCGGTTTTGAAACCGATTCCGTTACGGTTTCCCTGAACCCGGGTGAACACCGCGTCGTTAACAGGAGCCTGAAGGCTGTTTCGACACAGTTGGAATCGATCGAAGTAAAAGACCAGCAAATTCGCACGAACAGCTTCAGCCGGCTTGATCCAAAGGCACTTTCCTTCATCCCCACCATTAATGCCAGTGTGGAGGATCTGATCAAAACCTTGCCAGGGGTTTCGTCGCACAACGAACTCAGTTCGCAGTATTCTGTTCGTGGAGGAAGTTATGATGAAAATCTTGTGTTTGTCAACGATATCGAAATTTATCGTCCCTTCCTGGTGCGTTCAGGCCAGCAGGAAGGCCAGAGTTTCCTGAACCCCGACCTGGTTTCGGGCATCTCTTTTTCATCCGGGGGGTTCGACGCAAAATACGGGGATAAAATGTCATCGGTACTCGATATCAAGTACAAAAAACCAACCGAATTTGCCGGTTCATTCGATGTCAGCCTGCTGGGAGCCTCGGCACACGTGGAAGGAACCATTTCAAGAAAATTTTCCTACCTGCTCGGAACCAGGTATAAATCGAACACCTATCTTCTCAACGGGCTGGATACGAAAGGAAATTACAAACCACGCTATTTTGACCTGCAGGGAGTGCTGAACTACGAGGTCAGCAAACAGTGGGAGGTTTCATTTCTCGGGACCTATGTCAACAATTCGTACAAGCTTGTCCCACAGACCCGCGAGACCAGTTTCGGAACGATTGACCAGGCATACAGGCTGATGGTCTATTTCGACGGACAGGAGGATGACCGTTACCAGAACTGGCTTTCGGCACTGACCCTGACCTTCAAACCAACCGCGAATGTGCGGTTGAAGCTTATCACATCCGGCTACCAGACCCATGAAGCTGAAACCTATGACATTTCAGGTGAATACTGGCTCGGGAAGCTCGAGATTTTCCAGGGCACAACCCAGGGCCAGGTTCCCGAAACCATGGGGGTCGGGGCCTACCTTCAGCATGCCAGGAATTATCTTGATGGAACGGTCTTTAATATCGAACACCGCGGTTCGTGGGAGAAGAACAAAAGCAACATGACCTGGGGCGTCAAATACCAGCATGATTATTTTCAGAATACGGTCAACGAATGGGAATTGCAGGATTCGGCCGGGTATTCGCTCCCGCGGCCCCACGATACCATCGGGTCGCAGCACCCTCCTCGGACCGATATAGCACTGACAAATGTGATCAGCAGCAGCAATACCGTCAATACAAACCGGTATACGGCCTTTATCCAGGATACCTGGACCTTTAAAAACCTGTCGAACGATATCTCCCTGACGGCCGGATTGCGCAGCATGTATTATGATTACAATGGCATGATCACGGTTGATCCGCGGATGAATATTTCGTTCAAGCCCCACTGGAAGCATGAAATGGTGCTGCGGTTTTCGGCTGGGATCTATTCCCAGCCACCGACATTCCGTGAAATGACCGATCTGAACGGGAACATCGTAACCGGTCTTAAATCGCAGCGGGCCATACACCTGGTGGCGGCCGGAGATTATTATTTTCATGCATGGGGACGCCCGTTTAAATTCGTCACCGAAGTTTATTACAAGAATATCAGGAACCTGATCCCCTACGAGCTGGATAACATGAAGATCAGGTATTACGGCACCAACCAGGCCCATGGCTATGCCACCGGGATCGATTTCAGGGTGAACGGCGAATTTGTGAAAGGAGCCGAATCGTGGGCGAGCCTCTCCTTTATGAAGACAGCGGAATATTTCCAGGGTTCATGGATCCCCAGGCCCACCGACCAGCGTGTAAGTCTTTCCATCTTTTTCCAGGACTACATCCCAGGCTTCCCGACCTGGAAAATGAATCTGACCCTTGTTTATGGTACAGGCCTGCCCTTCGGCCCACCGAATTCACCAAGGAAGGACCAGACCTGGAGGATCCCGCCCTACCGCCGTGTGGACATCGGCATGTCGAAACAACTGATCGGCCCGCGGACCAGGTTTTCGGCCAAAAACCCGCTCAGGGTCTTCAACAATGTGTGGATAAACCTCGAAGTGTTCAACCTGCTGCAGATCACAAACACGATCTCATACCAGTGGATATCCGATTTTACCGGGAAGGAATACCCGGTTCCGAATTATCTCACCCCAAGAACGTTCAACCTTAAACTGATCGCAAGTTTCTAGCGTCAGCCGTTACTACCTCTTTCCCGTTTTTTCCTTGACAAAAAATGATTTTGGCCGCAGGATCTTGTCGAATGTGAAATACTGGATAAGGGTAAAATCCTTTCCGTCATTTACCGAAGCGTAGAGACGGTCGAGATCGTATGGAAGAGGAAGACCCGTAGGATCGGTCTGGCCGTCCGGACCTTTTTTGTGGAAGGTCCTGATGGTCTTGCATACTCCTGCATTATCGGTCAGGGTGATGATGATAAAGGGCTGTGAGGCGAGAATGGAGTCCTTGCGGGCCTTGTCCATGTCATTTAGCAGGGCCTCATAATTGAGGTTGCGGAATCCGGATAAAAAGTTCAGCAGTTTCAGGGTGTCGTAATCAGCCAGTTGCGATTGATCCGACAGGGAATGGATCGAGAACTGGTTTTTCCCGTTATTCCTGACCTCGTACGAATATTCAGGTTCAGCCGGAATTTCTATTTTCACCTTTGCAATTTCAGGGATCGTCTTTTTGAATACATTGTAGTCTCTCCAGTATTTCTCGATCGGGCTGTATCTTGGCGAAACAAATCCCCTGAAACCGGGCAGGAAAACGATATAGGGTTCCGACGAATTCTCCATCAGCATGAAGCAGCCGAGGTTGTTCTGCGTCGCACCTCCCACATAATAGACCTTTGTCAGCTTTTCATGGGGGAACCAGCGGATGATCCCGAAGAGATCGATGCGGTATACCTTCTGGTAAATCTCAACTTTGACCGCATTTACGGCGAGCTCCTTCACGATATTGTCATGCGCGGCATTGGCAACCGGTTGCTGAACTTCGATCCCGATCATGGTTTTCAGCAGCAGTTCAACCGTGAGTTTCTGAGCAGGATACTGGTTGTCGACCATCCATTTTCCGCGTGAGATTTTGGACAGTGTAACACTGTTGTTATTCTTGTCGGCCATAAAAATCCTGGTGACAGTCGACGAATCATTCAGGGTAAAATCACTGATGGACCGCCTGAAGGTATTCGGGGATTGTGTCAGCCAGAGAACCAGGGCCAGGAGCGCAAGAATGACAAACGCAACGAAAATATTTCTGTTTTTTTTCATAGGAAAAACTATCGGACAGGACGCGTAAATGCACGTTTTCGGAGGTGGAATTTAATCATGCCGAACCCTGTGATCAGGAGGATCGGGAGCAGTATGTTGAGCAGCTGCCAGAAAAGACGTTGTTTGGCAGTTTTGGAAGCATCGAGCATCCTGAGTTTCAGTTCGCGGGAACGAACGGAGATCAGCCCGGAATCATCGCAAAGGTAATTGACGGCATTAAGCAGCAGGTCCTTGTTCCCGAAAGTTTGCCGGGTATATTGGTCATACCCCAGGGGCAGAGGATACCCCTGCGAATAATGAAACTGGTTTTTTGCCAGGTCGCCGTCGGCAATCACGATCATCTTGGTAGGTTTGCTCTTCGACCGGTAACCCAGGCTGGGGTTTTCCGAAAGTTCGGGCGGTATCCTGTACATAAAGGAGGAGGTAAAGGTTCCTTCAAGCAGGGCGGCCACAGGCAGGGGCCCCTGCCGGAATGCGCGTTCGTTTGGCTGTTTCTTGACAATTTCAAGGTCGATCAGGGCCGGGACATTGACGGTGCGGGAATAGGGCGATGTTTCAAGCAGGTAGGTTTTCTTCACCAGGGGGGCATTCACGGTATCAAGGGTGCTGATGAACTCTGTTTTAATGGCGTTCAGCCCGTTGACGATGGGGTGTTTTATGGTCGGCATCAGTACAGGGAAGAAATACCATGTGAAATAGTCGAACTGCGGCTGGTTGCCTATCTGCCCTGTCTTGATCGGGATTTTTAACGCCGTCAGGTCCTGGACTAGGTTGGTGTTCAGCCGCACCCCGTAGTTGAAAAGCATGTCCTCCAGGTTGACCTCATTGGGGACGCCCATGGTGGTGCTCACTTTTATACTGTCCATGCTGGCAAAAACGGGGTCGATCAGCCAGAGTACCTTACCGCCGCGCATAATGAACTGGTCGATGAGGAACTTGTCGCGCTCATCGAAAGGTTTCGTTGGTTTGGCGATGATCAGCGCACGGTATTTGTTCACAAGCACATCATGCGCCGTATCTGTTTTAAGCCGGATGGCAAGGCTGCTGATCTTGTTTTTGATCTCTACCCGTTCAACGTTGTAAAACTCGGTGAGGGATTTTTCAAAGTCGAAGGTTTCCATCGGGGTGAGTTCACCCTGCCCTTCGATGATGGCGATGCGGGCTTTGATCGGGGTGGTGAGGTTTTTGATCGCGCTGGCGAGGTTGTACTCCAGCGACTGAATGGAATTGTTGAGCACCTTGTTGGGGTCTTCCTGCAATTGCGCCATCAACAGCTGCTGTGCGACCTGTTTCCCGTGATAGGAGACAACAGCTCCCGGGAAAATGATGATCTGTGAAGCTGCACCTTTCTTTGAAACCCTTAAATCGGTCGGCTGCAAACCTGCTTCAACCAGCAGTTTGTAGGAGTCATTACGGTCCTTGGCATTGGGGTTTTCGGAAGGGTTCACGAATTCATACTGTATTTTTTTGCTGTAAGCCCTGAATTCATCCAGCATCTCGCGCGTTTCGTTCGAAAGTCGCTGAAATCCAGAAGGAAGATCGCCCGCCAGGTAAACTTTGAAAAAAACGACATCATCCAGTTTTTTCAGCAAAGTCTTGGTTGCAGGAGAAAGAGAATACCGTTTCTCTGCTGTCAGGTCCACCCGGGTAAAAAGAAAGGAGGCGATGATGTTCAGCAGAACAATGATCGCGATACCGAGCAATAGTCCGGTAATATTTCCCCGCTTGATATTTTTCTTCTTATCCGCCATTTTGTTGATTACCATTTCCTGCTCTCCAGCGACAATTTTGTCAGCAGGATAAAAATTGCCGTTACACTGATAAAATAAATGAGATCCCGGCTGTCGATCACCCCCCTGCTGATGGAAGAATAATGGGCGTTGAGCCCCAGCGACTCTATGATCAAACCGGTTTTCCCGGAAAGGATGAAATTATAGATAAACTCGAACCCCATATAGAGGAAGAAGCTGATGAAAACCGCCAGGATAAAGGAGACGATCTGGTTGTCGGTGAGCGAGGAGGCAAAAATGCCGATGGACACAAAACTGGCGCCGAGGAACAACAGCCCGAGGTAGGAGCCCCATATGCTTCCCGAATCGAGGTTTCCCGGGGGAAGCCCCAGCAGGTAAATGGAGACATAATAGACAAGGGTGGGTACCAGGGAGATGACGACCAGGACAACGCCGGCAAAATATTTTGCCAGGATTACCTGCAGGTCGGTGAGTGGTTGTGTCATCAGCAGTTCAAGGGTGCCGCTCTTTTTCTCATCTGCAAAAGACCGCATGGTGATGGCCGGGATGAGGAATAAAAATACAAAAGGAGCAAGGATGAACAGCCCGTCAAGACTGGCGAAGCCGAAATCGAGAACGTTGAACTCAAGGGGGAACACCCACAGGAATAACCCTGTCATCAGCAGGAATACCACCATTACGATGTACCCGATGAGCGAGTTCAGGAAACCGTTGATCTCTTTCTTAAAAAGGGTGAACATGCACACGAAGGTTAAAGGCGTGCAAAATTAGCAATTTTCAGCCACCAAAATGCACTTGGGATGAAGATTTAGGGTGTTTGCCTTGAAATGTAGACCGAGTAATCGACGAGTTTGGGTTCGTACGATTCTTTCAGCAGGTGCGAAGAAATCAGGAAGTCGGCCGTGGAGCGGTTGCAGGCCGTGGGGATGTTGTACACCACCGTGATCCTGAGAAGCGCCTTCACATCCACATCGTGCGGTTGCGGTTGCATCGGGTCCCAGAAAAATATGAGCAGATCGATCATCCCTTCCGAAATGAGCGCGCCCAGCTGCTGATCTCCTCCGAGCGGACCCGATTTCAGTTTGACAATGTCGAAGGTGATCTTCTCATCCTCTTCAAGTTTATTCAGGATGGTCTCCTCGACAAGTTTCCCGGTGGTTCCGGTGCATATCAGGTGATGACCAAGAAGAGTCTTGTAATTGAATTCAACCCATTCCACAAGATCCTTCTTGCGGTTGTCATGAGCGACAAGGGCAATATGTTTTGATTTTTCCATAATGACTGAGTTTGTTATTCCATTTCCACCAGCACGAGCTGGTCCATTTTAAGGCCGAGCAGGCTGCTTGCCTTGCTCTGGTGAATGGCAATCTCCAGGTATCCGCTGGTTGAGAAAAGCGCCAGCATTTCCCCGGGGTTGACATCCTTATAAGCTTTGCTGATGGTGGTGATCCGGTAATTGGGCGACCTGAAAGTGATGGCGAACTTCCTGTTTTTTACCACCGAATTGAACAGCTGTTCGGTGATATTGACAAAAGCGTTCTCGTAGTTATCAACATAAATGACCTTTCCCTTGATCGTATCATCCTGTATGACGGGCTTGAATGACATTTTCTGCAGGATACCCTCCTTGGGATGCCCGAGTGATTCGAGAGGTTTCCCGGAGGCGATATGGCAGGCTACTTTTACAAAAACATCGCGGGAAGGGAAGGTGAAATAGTCGGAATCCTGGATGATGTCGAGTTCGATGATCCTTTCCGGCTTATCGTCAAAAATCAGCGAAAAAATACCGTTGTCGGCACCGATGAAATAATGTCCGTGATGGCAAACCAGGGTGTGCGGTGTGTCGGTGGCAGCCTCGGTATTGATGGCCAGGATATGGATCGTTCCTTCAGGAAAGCTCCTGTAAAAATTACGGATGATGAAAGCCGCCTGGTTCAGGTCAAAAGCGGGTACCTGGTGCGATATGTCGACAATCTGTGCGCCAGGCAGCTGCCTCAGAATGGCGCCTTTGACCGATCCTGCATAATGATCTTTATGTCCCCAGTCGCTTGTAAGCGTTATGATTGCCATGGAAATATTCGTACTTTTGCGTATTCAAAGGTACAACTATTTCATGAGTGAGAAAATAATCAGCCTTGAATCAGCCCACCCGCTCGATATTTTTGGTGCAAACGACCAGAACCTGGAGGTAGTCAGGAATTACTTCCCCAAGATAAAGATCGTTTCCCGTGACAACATGCTCAAGGTTTATGGAGATGAGAATGACCTGGCTGATTTTGAAGAGAAATTCACCACGCTTATCCGCTTTCACGAAAAATTCGGCCGGCTGACGAAAAATGACATCCCGATGATCCTCGATCCGGGCACCAACGGCAACATAATGGGTGCCGAGGGCAATGCCGACGTGCTCGTACATGGAAAAAACGGGCTGCTGATCAGGGCCCGCACGGCAAACCAGCGGAAGATGGTCGAAAGCTGTCTGAAAAACGACCTGGTATTTGCCATCGGACCTGCAGGAACCGGGAAAACATACACCGCAGTAGCACTGGCGGTAAGAGCACTGAAAAACAAGGAAATCCAGCGGATCATCCTTACCCGGCCAGCCGTTGAAGCGGGTGAAAACCTCGGCTTCCTGCCCGGCGACCTCAAGGAAAAACTCGATCCGTATATGCAGCCGCTCTACGATGCGCTTGGTGACATGCTCCCGACGCAAAAGCTGCTTCAATACATCGAGGAGAGGATCATCGAGATCGCACCGCTGGCTTTCATGCGGGGCCGGACCCTCAACAACGCCTTCGCCATCCTCGATGAGGCCCAGAACACCACACCGAGCCAGCTCAAGATGTTCCTGACCCGCATGGGTTCCTCTTCCAAATTTATTGTAACCGGCGACATCACACAGATCGATCTCCCCAAAAACCAGGTGAGCGGGCTCGTCCATTCCCAGGCCATCCTGAACAACATACCCGGGATTGACTTTGTTTACCTCGACAAATCGGACATCATCCGCCACAAACTGGTAAGCAGGATCATCACGGCATACAGCAACGAGTAACCCAGGAAATTTGTTAGTTCTTTATATTTGTAAAAATTTCACAGCCCATGGAAAATGTAATCCTGAAAACAACCTTTTCTTTTCCCGGACAAAAAAGCCTTTACAAAGGGAAGGTCCGCGATGTGTATAATATTGATGACCAATTCCTGGTAATGGTTGCCAGCGACCGGATTTCGGCGTTTGATGTTGTTCTGCCGAGGGGCATCCCCTATAAAGGGCAGGTGCTGAACCAGATTGCGGCCAAGTTCCTGGATGCCACGGTCGATATCTGCCCGAACTGGAAAATTGCCACCCCCGATCCCAACGTCACCATCGGCCGCTTCTGCAAAATCTACCCGGTCGAAATGATCATACGCGGTTACCTTACAGGAAGTTCCTGGCGGACCTACCAGAAGGGGATCCGTGACATCTGCGGGGTGACTGTTCCCAATGGGATGAAGGAACATCAGCGCTTCCCTCACCCGATCATCACCCCCACCACCAAGGCGGCTGAGGGCCATGATGAAGACATTACCGAAGAGGAGATTCTTGCCTCCGGGTTGATACCCAAGGATGAATACGACCTCATCAAACAATACACCTTTGCCCTGTTTAAAAGGGGAACCGAAATTGCCGGTCGGCAGGGGCTTATCCTGGTCGATACCAAGTATGAGTTTGGAAAGGGGACCGACGGCAGGATTTACCTCTGCGACGAAATCCACACCCCCGATTCTTCAAGGTACTTTTATCTCGAAGGATACGAAGAACGGCAGGCATCTGGCATGCAACAACGTCAGCTTTCAAAGGAATTCGTTCGCGAATGGCTCATGACCAATGGCTTCATGGGCCGCGAAGGACAGGCGGTGCCCGACATGAGCGATGCATGGATCAATGAAATATCCGACAGGTATATCGAACTTTACGAAGGAATTACCGGTGAAAAATTCATCAAGGCCGAAAATATTGACATTGCCAGGCGCATCGAATCGAACATCCTGAAATTTCTGGAAACCGAGAGGTAGATTGTTCTCTCCGCCAAATCTTTAACGCCAACGTTTACCATGATCCCATTCAGTCCGCCCCGAATTGACCAGCTCATCATCGATGAAGTCACCGATACCCTCCGTTCGGGATGGATCACCACAGGGCCGAAAACAAAAAAATTTGAAAAATTGCTGACTGCCTATGGCGGGCAGCAGTCGACCCTTTGCGTGAGTTCCGCCTCGGCCGGGCTCGAACTGATGCTCCGCTGGTTCGGGGTGACCGCGGGCGATGAGGTGATCGTCCCTGCTTATACTTACGCAGCAACGGCCAACGTGGTGGTTCATTGCGGGGCAAGGGTGGTCTTTGTCGATGTCCGGGAAGACTTTAATGTTTCGGTTGAGGCCATTGCAAGGGCCATTACCCCCAGGACGAAGGTGATCATGCCGGTCGACATTGCCGGATGGCCCTGCGATTATGATGCGATCAACGAATTGGTATCCCGCCCCGGGTTCCGGGCGATGTTCAACCCCGCCACAGAGGAACAAAAGATGCTGAACCGGATCCTTGTATTATCGGATGCGGCGCACTCGGTTGGCGGGCGATACCATGGACGGCGTGTCGGGAACCTTACTGATATTACGGTTTATTCATTCCATGCGGTAAAAAACCTCACCACTGCCGAAGGGGGTGCCATTTGCCTGAATCTCCCCGCACCATTTGACAATGAGCGGATTTATAGCAAACTGAATTCAAAATCGCTGCATGGACAGACCAAAGATGCCCTGGCAAAAACAGAGGCAGGAGGATGGCGGTACGACATTCTCGAACCCGGTTACAAATGCAACATGACCGATATCCAGGCCTCCATGGGGCTCGTTGAACTTGCCAGGTACGATGCTGACATGCTGGTGCGGCGCAAACAGATCTTCGACCGGTATGCTGAGGCCTTCAGGGTCCATGCATGGGCGCAGTTGCCTGATTACGAAAATGAAGAAAAAACCTCCTCCTATCATGTTTTTTTACTGCGGATCCGTGGAATTGACAGCGAAACCCGGGACCGTATCATCAGCGGCATTTTCGCCAGGGAGGTTGCCGTAAATGTTCATTTCGTCCCGTTGCCCATGATGACCTACTACCGGAACGAGGGTTATGACATAGCCGATTACCCTGTCGCATTTGACAACTATTCACGTGAAATCAGTCTGCCCGTGTATTATGATCTGACGGATGAGATGGTGGCCGTGGTCATCCGGGTCGTGACAGAGACGGTTGCGGAAGTGCTTTGCTGCTGATCCCTTTTCTGAAAAAATCCCTGCTCCGCTTCCCGCGGTTCCGGTGCTGATAACATACCTGAACATATGATCAGATTTTTTGATTTAATGTTTTCATTGCTCGGGCTGATCCTTTTGATGCCGGTTTTCCTGGTCATCATGATCGTAATCCTGGTCGACTCGCGGGGCGGGGCGTTTTTTATGCAGACACGGGTGGGTAAGGGAAACCGTGAGTTCAAACTTTTAAAATTCAGAACGATGCGTACCGGTTCTGAAAAAACAGGAGGCCTCACCATTGGAGTCCACGATAGCAGGATCACCAAAACCGGATATTTTTTGCGAAAATTCAAACTGGATGAGTTACCCCAGCTCCTCAATGTCTTTATCGGCGACATGAGCCTTGTAGGGCCGCGTCCGGAGATCAGGAAATACGTTGACCTTTACAGCGGGGATCAGCTGGTTGTTCTTTCGGTAAAGCCGGGGATAACCGATTATGCCTCGATCGAATTCATGGATGAGAATGCGATCCTCGGGAGATCACCCGATCCCGAGCAGACCTACATCACGGAGATCATGCCTGCTAAAATAGCGATGAACATGCAGTACATCCAAAATTACGGAGCGAAAGAATATTTTGCAATCCTTTTCAGAACCCTGGCGAAAATCATCGGTCGTTAATGCATGCCCGCATCGACCAGGGCTCTGGCAGGTGTGTCTTCAACAATAAAAGTGGAACCCGGATCCCGGCCTACGGTGCCAGGATGAATTTCCGGGTAATAGTCTGGGATCCCGATTTCAAAACACAGAAGTACACACCTGGTTCCAGGTTACGCGCGGTCCATTTGATTTTATGATCCCCTTCACTGAGCCTCTCGCTGATTACGGAATCGCGCAGGCCGCCATTGCTGTCGTATATGGAGAGGTTTACCGACAGGTTGTTATCAGGGACAAATACCCTGAAAGTGGTTGTTTGCCTGACAGGATTTGGGAATACCATTAACAGTGCTGGCTGATCGGGGGAGACCGGTTCCCCGATGGCGTTAGGGTACATCCGCGGACTGCCGGCCTGGACCCAGGCGGTATAAATCAGGCTGGCAAGTGCATCCGAGGCGTTGCGCATCATCAGGATCGTGAAATTGCCCGATTTCAGCCAAAGAGACTGGTAATAGGCATCCGTTCCGACACTTCCCGCGGTACGGGCGTAAGTGTCGGCAAGCAGGACACTGTCGACATATTTATAATCCGTGTAGAGGTAATTAAAAATGAATGCAGTGATATCGGGTATAAAGACTGCTGAGTCGGCCGGGTAAACGATCTGTGCCGCATACCTTCCAACCATCGTTGACTCGTAGCGGGAATGAACACCCGATTGCCCCGAATACTGGCCGTCGTAATTCCTTGTGATATGCAACGGCATGTGGCCGTCGCCTATGTAATGTCCGAGGTCGGCGGCAAACAGGGCCGATTTGTTCCAGTCGCCCCGTTTAAAACATTCCCTTACCGAATCGAAGGTGGCGATGGTGGCCCAGGGGAGGATTCCCTGTTCCGTCACAAACGAATGACCATGCCTGGCAACGTTGGTGTCATATACCTGGGCGATGAAACCCGACAGAACGAATTCAGGGTAATTATCAATGTCGATGTAATGCCTGGGAGCCTCCAGTGGATCCTGTGATTTCCTGTTATCCGCCTCAGATGCATTGTTTGTGACGACCGTGGTCCACGAGGGCTTCAGGAACGACATCCGGGCAGGCAGGCAGGCCGCCATGTTCTGGTTTATTTTCTTGTGCCCGACCGATCCCCATGACGACAGGAACAGGCATAACAGGATGAGGGGAACGGGGCTGAGGATTTTTTTCATTCAAAAGCGGTTAAAAGGTTTTCCAGGTCTTCGGTTTTATCGTGGTTTCCATGTTGGTTGCATGAACTGATCAGGTTATTGATCAGCAAACGGATGATCATTGCATTGGAGCAAGGTGTGAAAAAAGATTTTTCAGGTTTTACCTTCATCTGCTTGATGAACAGTTCAATTTCACGCCGGGTGAAAACAGTGCCGTGATTAAAGGGATTGATGTAAAACAGTATGTCATCCTCACCTGGATTTTCAAGTCCCTCTTCGGCCAGGTAGGCCAGGATGAAATGCTGTGGCAGATTGACGCCATAGACAGGCAACCCGAGTTTTCGGGAAAGGACGATGAACAGGATGCCGAGGGAAAGCGGGTTTCCCTGGCGGTTCTCGAGGAAAGTGTTGACATACGAACTCGCAATTGCATCCGTGTCACTTTTGAATCCGGAAAAATGATGAATTTCAAACAGGATGTGGTTCATCACCTTGATGTTCTCAAGGGCGGTGAGGTTTTCATGAAGTTCAATCCAGATATCCATCTTAAGCTGCTCGATCCTCATAACGATTTCTGCCTCGTCAAGTGCCGGGTACTGTGTTTTGGTCACCAGCATGAATCCCTTCAGCAGATCATCATGGCCGAAGTTAATCCAGTTCACAAAATCAACATACAGGTTTTCCTGGTTTAATTTCCTGACAATGTCCCTGATACGCTCCTGTACAACCGGGTCGAAAGTATTCTCCAGGGTTTCTTCCAACGGACCGAGCGCGTCGGGACCGACTGAAAATATCTGATCCTGTACCAGTCTGAATACCTGTTCATCCGGCTCATCCAGCAGTTTTATCAGGGCGGTAAGGGTTGTATTTCCGGTTGGGTTGGTCATGAACGATCCGTGTTGTTTCAATATTGATTCATTGTCAATATATCCCTGTAGAGACGCACCGCAGTGCGTCTCACCCTGTACAGACGCACCGCAGTGCGTCTCTACAGGGTGATTTGGTCCAAAACCATTGCGATCAGGTTGTTCACAACCTGTTTATGGTCGGGATTGTATTGCCCGGTCGCCCGGTTGGCGATCAATGCACAAATGGTGACCATTTCATGCCCCATCAATGCGCCAAGTCCGTAAAGCGCTGATGTTTCCATTTCAAAATTCACAATGCGGTGACCCTTGTGGCTGAAACTCTGTAACTGGCTGATCATTTCAGGATTGGTAAGGGGAAGCCTGAGAAACCTGCCCTGAGGCCCGTAAAATCCCGGGGCGGTAACCGTGACCCCACATACGGCGTAGGGATTGAAAAGACTGATTAACCGGTCCGAACCCTTTACAAAATAGGGTTTCGAAAGGTCAGCCGGCCAGGCGGTATGGGCTGAAAAAGCATCCATGAGCTCCAGGTCAAAGATCGCGGGAGCCTCCCGGTAGAAATGAAGGAGGTTGTCCAGTCCGACTGCGTGGGATGACAGGCAGAAACTGTTGACCGGCACATCGGGCTGGATGGACCCGGAGGTGCCGATCCGTATGATGGTAAGGCTCCGTAAAACAGGATGCTGTATGCGAGTTTTAAGATCGAAATTTGCAAGGGCATCCAGTTCATGCATCACGATGTCACAGTTGTCGGTCCCGATCCCGGTCGACAGGGCGGTGATCCTTTTACAATGATAATACCCCGTACAGGAATTGAATTCACGATTTGAAGCCGAACAGTCAACCGATGAAAAATGGTCTGAAATTTCATGCACACGCCCGGGATCACCCACAACAATGACCGTATCCGCAAGGTCATCGGGTTTCATACAGAGGTGGTAAACGCTGCCATCGGCATTGATGATCAGGTCCGGTTCGTTGAGTGCTGACATGAGTTCACTTTTTTACAAAAGTACGAAAAAACAGGAGACCTATTTTTCCTGCGGGTCGATCTCCCCTGCATAACGCGTGGTGGAGTCGGGGAGGATCAGCGGCGGGTGTTTCCTGATCAGCGTTTCCATCAGGTCTCGTCTGCGGGTGTTGTCGTCTATGGCCAGACTGTATGCGTCGCTGAAATTCTTCCCGGCTTTCATCGCATTCCGTTCGATCTGTTCTTCGGCAATGGAGTATTCAGTCTCTTCGCACGAAATCTGGCCGTCAATCCAGATCTCCCCGGCCGGGATGAAATGGTAGGTTTGGTCGTTGCCGCTGAAACCGAAATCGGGGTAAATAGTCTTCCTGACCATGTAACCGTCAACGATCCACACATTGGCCCCGTTCCTCATCCCAAGCGGAACACGGTATATTCCCCGTATACTGACGCTGTCTGGAAGGTCGCGGATCTCCCGGGTGTTGTTATAGTCGGTCGGCGAAACCTTTGGCAGTGATGCTTCGTGCCGCCGGCATACACTGTCGAATGTCCTCCTCATAACGACCTCGATGGCAAGGGATGAATCGTGCGACCGGTCGTAGGTCCACCCGTATTTGGCCATCAGATGGCGTTCATTCAGTTCATGGGCCAGGGTCAGTTCATATTCTTCACAAGAAACGGCGTGGTCAATCCAGATCTCGCCCTTCGGATTGAACAGGTAGCGTTGCTCATTGCCACCATACAGAAACGACTGGTATATTTTGTGCCTGGTTTTATAGCCGTCGACGACCCAGATTTCGTAGCCATTTTTCTTACCGGCGAAGAACCGGTAAATGCCATTTATTTTAACAGGACGATGGCATCCTGAAAAGGAAATGCACAGCAGGATGAATGCCAGATATTTAATCTTACTCATTGATTTTTAATTTTTAACCGCCAAAGATACCTTTTCATTTGGTATTTTTGCATATCTAAATTGCTACTGAATGACTATAACCAAAATCGTAATCAAGTTCAAATATCCCATTGCCCTCGTCCTTTCCTTCGTGCTGCTTGAAAATATAGCCTGGATCATCGAGCCTACCTTTTTCGGTAAACTGCTCGATGCGCTGATTGATAAATTTTATGATAAGGAACAGGTAAACTACCTCATGCCCCTTGCCGTATGGATATTCGTTTACCTGCTGAACGTGCTGGGAGGGACCCTCCACCGTTTTTTCAGCGGGACGGTTTATGCGAAAATTCATGCTGATGTCGCCACCAATGTAATCGCCTATTCAACCCGGCAGGGTTACCCGATGTCGATCATGTTTGCCCGGGCCGAACTGGCCAAGGAATACATCGTTTTCCTGAAGGAGCGCCTGCCGGAGGTTACCTGGCAGCTGTCGGCCACCTTCGGGGCGGTTTTCGCCCTGTTTTTCTACGACTGGCGTATCGCGGCGGTCGCTGTCGCGGTAATCATCCCCATTGCCTTTATCAATAATATCTACAGGAAAAATGTGGTGACCCTGCAAAAACAATTGCACGATACCCGGGAAGACCAGTATAAGGTATTTGAAGCAGGCGAAATTTCGAAGATCCACGAGTTCTACCACAGCATGGTGCTTCCCCAGCAAAAAATTGCTAGGTGGAGTTCACTCGATTATGTGATCATCAAGGTATTGCTGATGATCATTTTCATAGTGGTGCTCTTTATTGCGGTTGACGTGGATAAATTCTCGACCGGGCGGATATATGCAATCGTGGCCTATATCTGGACCTTTATTGCTTCGACCGATTACATCCCGGGTCTCATGGAGAGCATGACGGCGGTGAGGGAATTGAATGTCAGGCTAAAGGAGGAGGTAATCTAGTGGTCGAAATCATCAACATCGGCGATGAACTGCTGATAGGGCAGGTCGTCAACACCAATGCATCCTGGATGGCGGAGCAGCTGAACCTGTCGGGGTTCCGCGTTAACCAGGTCACCGTGATCAGTGATTCACGCGATCATATCCTGAATGCACTTGCCGAAGCCGGATCAAGGTCATCCATCGTACTGATCTCGGGTGGGATCGGGCCTACAAAAGACGATATCACCAAACACACCCTGTGTGATTTTTTCAATTGCAGCCTGGTTTTTAACCAGGAGGCATTTGACGACGTTAAAGACATGTTTGCCCGCCGCGGTTACCCGGTAACCGAGTTGAACCGCCAGCAGGCCGAGCTCCCTGAAAACTGCACCGGTATTCCCAATAAACTGGGAACAGCGCGCGGTATGTGGTTTGAAAAGGGGTCGCCCGGGGGAGGCAAAACCATATTTGTATCCATGCCCGGCGTGCCTTTTGAAATGAAGGCCATGATGACAGGGTATGTTATTCCCTGGCTGAAACAGAGGTTCATCACCCCCTTTATCTTTCACCGGACCATCCTGACACAGGGAGTCGGCGAATCCTTCCTGGCAGCGGAAATTGCCGGGTGGGAAAACGCCTTACCCGGCCATATCCGCCTTGCCTACCTTCCCCAGCCGGGAATTGTACGGTTAAGACTGACCGGTACCGGGGAAGATGAAGATATTCTTCACCGGCAGGTGGAGCGTGAGGTTGAAAAACTTGAACAGTTGATCCCGCAATATATTTTCGGGTATGACGGAGAGACCCTTGAGGAGATTGTTGGCAGAATCCTTGCCGGGACAGGGACAACCCTCGCCACCGCCGAAAGCTGCACGGGAGGATATGTCGCACACCTGGTCACCAGTATCGCGGGCAGCTCTGCTTATTTCAAGGGTTCGGTGGTTGCCTACTCAAACAGCATCAAGGAGCAGGTGCTCGGGGTTGATCCTGACACCATCAGGCAATATGGGGCCGTCAGCAGGGAGGTGGTCACCGCAATGGCCCTTGCTGTTCAGCGTAAATTTGAGGCTGATTATGTAATCGCCACCTCCGGTATCGCCGGTCCCGGGGGCGGCACCCCGGAAAAACCGATGGGGACAACCTGGATTGCCATCGCTTCGCCCGACGGGGTCGTTGCATCACATTACCTGTTCGGCGACAGCCGCGACCGGAACATCCGCCGGACCGCACTCCAGGCGCTTAACCTGCTGCGGAAAAAAATAAATGCAGGGAATGCAGATAATGCAGGTAATTAGGACATTGTTTTCATTGTTTTCATTCCCTGCATTCCCTTCAGTATTTGCATTAAAAAAAAAGCGGACTCCGTTTCCGGAAGCCCGCTTTTTTTAAATGGATGTTCGCTGATTAAACGAGACCCTGAGCCATCATGGCTTCGGCTACCTTTACGAAACCACCAATGTTGGCTCCCTTAACGTAGTTGATGAAACCATCGGGTTCGGTACCCCATTTCACGCAATTTTTGTGAATGGCGATCATGATGTTGTGTAAGCGCATGTCGACTTCTTCGCGTGTCCATGATAAACGCATGGAATTCTGTGACATTTCGAGACCTGAAGTAGCAACACCACCGGCGTTTGCGGCTTTACCAGGACCGTACAGGATTTTCTTTTCGAGATACACTTCGATTGCATCCGGAGTTGAAGGCATGTTGGCACCTTCTGATACGCAGAAGCATCCATTGGCCATCAGGGTTTTGGCGTCATTGCCATCGATTTCGTTCTGGGTTGCACTCGGGAGGGCGATATCGCACTTCACTTCCCAGGGGCGTTTGCCGGCTACGAAGGTTGCTTCGGGATCTTTGTTGCAATATTCCTTGATACGTCCGCGTTTCACGTTCTTCAGCTGCATGACGAAAGCCAGTTTGTCGGCATCAATGCCCTTGGGATCGTAAATGTAGCCTTCTGAATCGGAAAGGGTAACAACCTTACCACCAAGCAGGGTAGCTTTTTCGGTAGCATACTGGGCAACATTACCTGAACCTGATACGACAACGGTTTTGCCTTTGAAATCAAGACCGCGGGTCTTCAGCATCTCTTCAGCAAAATAAACCTGGCCGTAACCTGTAGCTTCGGGACGGATCAGTGAACCACCCCATTCGAGGCCTTTACCGGTAAGGACGCCGGTGAATTCGTTACGCAGACGTTTGTACTGGCCAAACATAAAGCCGATTTCGCGGCCACCAACACCAATGTCGCCGGCAGGTACGTCGGTATCAGGACCGATGTGACGCTGCAGTTCGGTCATGAAACTCTGGCAGAATGCCATCACTTCATTGTCGCTTTTTCCTTTGGGATCGAAATCACTTCCGCCCTTGCCACCGCCCATCGGCAGCGTGGTAAGACTGTTCTTGAGAACCTGTTCGAAAGCCAAAAATTTCAGGATACCAAGGTTTACGGTAGGATGGAAACGTAATCCACCTTTGTAAGGACCGATTGCGCTGTTCATTTCAATGCGGAAACCACGGTTGATCTGAATTTCGCCCTTGTCGTTTGTCCAGGGGACACGAAACATGATAACGCGTTCCGGTTCGGCAAGACGCTCCAGAATTTTCGCTACTTTGTATTTCGGGTTTTCTTCAATGAAAGGAATCAGTGATTCAGCAACTTCCATTACAGCCTGATGAAATTCTTTTTCACCCGGATTCTTGGCAATAACCTTGGCCATGAATTCGTCGAGCAGTTTTTTTAACATGTCGTTCATAGTAGATTGATTAAATTAATGAATTGTGTTTGAAAAATTAAGGACGTGTGAAATAATTCACAATATTAGGTATAATTTCCGACACCAAAGATACAAAACTTCTTATTTTTTTATTTAATGTTAAAAATTTCAAAAACGTAAGAAATATACGTATATAATGATAAGTAAAATACACATAAAATGATAAGAGAAATACCTTTATGTTGATACCTGATTATCACATAGTATTCATGCGGGTCCCGGAATCTTTTGGTTTGCCTGCCCGATCCCATTGCCGTTCGGGTATAAGAGCATTCTTTTACCATTTATTTAGAACCCTTTTAAATTACATCTACCTTGTTGACATATCCTGATATTGGCATATATTTACATTTCATTGTAATCTTTAAACCGACTGTGTTATGAAGAATCAGAATCCGACATTTTATGAGGAGGTCCGTGGGAACGGCGTTTCCCGTCGCGATTTCCTTAAATTTTGTACCACCATGGCGGCCTTCCTTGGTCTGGAGGCCAGCGGCGTGGCACAAATCGCTAAAGCGTTACAATCCAAGCCCAGGCTTCCTGTCATCTGGTTCCATTTCCAGGAATGCACCTGTTGCAGCGAGTCTTTTATCCGGGCTTCCCATCCCATCGTTGCCAATATCGTTCTTGACAAGATTTCGCTGGATTACCAGGAGACCCTGATGGCCGCTTCAGGATTCCAGGCTGAAGATGCATACAAGGCCGTCATGCAGAAATTCCCCGGCGAATACATCGTAATGGTCGAAGGATCCATCCCGACCGAAAATGAGGCCTATTGTTGTATTGGCGGCCGCAGTGCCCTCCAGATTCTCCGGGAGGCAGTTCAAAACTGCAAGGCCGTGGTTGCTTGGGGCAACTGTGCTTCGGCCGGCTGTGTGCAGGCCGCAAGTCCAAACCCCACCGGTGCAAAACCGGTCCACAAGGTGATCAGCGGCAAGCCGGTGATCAATGTCCAGGGCTGTCCGCCAATCGCCGATGTAATGGCAGGGGTTGTCGTCCACCTGCTTACCTTCGACCGGATCCCGCAGTTGGACGGGCTCGGTCGTCCAAAAGCCTTTTACTCACGCCGCGTGCATGATACCTGCTACCGCAGGGCGAATTTCGATGCAGGCCTTTTTGTCGAATCATTCGATGATGAAGGTGCGAAACGCGGTTACTGTCTTTACAAAATGGGATGCAAAGGCCCGGTCACCTATAATTCTTGCGGGATCATCAAATGGAACGACAGCGTGAGCTATCCCATACAGTCGGGACATCCCTGCATCGGTTGCGCGGAGGCCGGTTTCTGGGACAACGGACCGTTCTATCAGCACCTGCCGGGTGTCGCGGGCTTCGGGGTTGAAACCACCGCCGACAAGATCGGGGTCGGACTCGGAATTGCAACGGCAGTCGGTATCGCCGGGCATGCCATTGTCACCAATATTCGCAAACATAAAGAGATAATCAATGAGCCTGAAGAGGGTTCCAATGTTGAAACCACGAAAGAATCATAGCCATGGCAGAAAGAATCGTTATAGATCCCATTACCCGTATTGAAGGTCATTTACGGGTCGAAATTGAGGTTAAAGATGGTAAAATCACCGATGCATACAGTGCCGGGACCATGGTTCGGGGAATTGAGACCATATTGAAAGGCCGCGACCCCCGCGATGCATGGGCATTTGTCGGACGCGTCTGCGGGGTCTGCACCTCGACCCATTCTCTTACCTCCGTGCGGACCGTAGAGAACGCCCTGAAAATTTCAGTTCCCCCCAATGCCGAACTGATCCGCAACCTGATGGCCAATGCATTGTACATCCAGGACCATGTTGTCCATTTTTACCAGTTGCATGCCCTCGACTGGGTGGATGTCGTGTCGGCGCTGAAAGCCAACCCGGCGGAAGCCTCCAAAATTGCACAGAGCATTTCAGTCTGGCCAAAAAGTTCGGTTGGATATTTTACCGACACCCAGAAGAGGTTCAAGTCGTTTGTCGAAAGCGGCCAGCTTGGCATTTTTGCAAATGGTTACTGGGGACACAAGGCCTACAAACTTCCCCCCGAAGTAAATCTTATCGCCGTTGCCCATTACCTGGAGGCACTTGAATGGCAGAAGGAGCTTGTGAAGGTTCATACCGTCTTTGGCGGGAAAAATCCTCATCCCAATTACCTGGTAGGCGGGGTGCCCTGCTCCATTAATATTGAAGAGGCCAACGCAGTGAATGCCGAGCGTCTTGCCTTTGTCGGGAAACTGTTCGAGGATGCCAAAACATTCGTTGACCAGGTTTATATTCCCGACCTGATTGCCATCGCCGGATTTTACAAGAGCGACTGGGGCGCCATCGGGGGTGGGTTAAGCAATTACCTCGCCTTCGGCGACTTCCCCACAAACGGATTCAACAATCCCGAAAGCTTCAAAATGCCCCGCGGCGCCATCCTGGGACGCGATCTTTCCAAAATCCACGAGGTCAGGGGCGATGATCCCGAACAAATCCAGGAGTTTGTCAACAACTCGTGGTATGAATATTCGAAGGGCGACAAAACCGGACTCCATCCCTGGGAAGGTGAGACGAAATTCAACTACAGCGGCCCCAAACCGCCGTATGAGCATCTCGATTTTACACAGAAGTACAGCTGGGTTAAAACACCTCGCTGGAAAGGAAATCCCATGGAGGTCGGACCCCTTTCACGCATGCTGGTTGGTTATGCATCAGGCCGTGCCGATTACAAAGAGGTGATCGACGGAGCCCTGAAAGCCCTCGATGTACCTGTAGCTGCATTATTCTCCACACTGGGCCGCACAGCCGCGCGCGGTTTGGAAACAAAGCTTGTATGCGGATGGGCGCTGGAATTCTACCAGCAACTCCTGGCAAATATCAAGAACGGCGACACGCGCACCCAGAACAATGAAAAATGGGAGCCTGCCTCGTGGCCGAAACAGGCGAAGGGCTTCGGAATGGTGGAGGCACCACGCGGTGCATTGTCCCATTTCATCGTCATTGAAGACCAGAAAATTGCAAACTACCAGCTGGTAGTCCCCACAACATGGAACGCTTCGCCGCGAGATCTTAAGGGACAGCGTTCGGCATACGAGGAATCGCTCATCGGAACTCCCGTGGCCGATCCGAAAATCCCGCTGGAGGTTCTGAGGACCATCCACTCCTTCGACCCGTGCCTGGCATGTGCCGTGCACCTGTACGATGAGAACGGTACCCATATCCACGACATCAAAACCTATTGACCATGAGAAGCCGCACCATCCCTTTGCGTGAAGTGCATGTATGGGAACTTCCTGTACGCATATATCATTGGATCAACGCACTTTGTATTGTTTCGCTGTGCATTACCGGTTATATCATCGGTAATCCGCCCGCCTTCATGAAAGGTACCGAAGCCTACTTTAACTTCTGGTTCGGTACCGTAAGGTTCATCCACTTCGTCTCTGCATTCCTCTTCTTTTTCAATTTTATCTTCCGCATCTACTGGGGGTTTACCGGCAATGAATTTTCGCGCTGGTACAATTTTATCCCCCTGAAGAGATGCCAGTGGAAAGAGATCCTGGATGTAATCAAAGTCGATGTGCTCCAGGTTACCAGCAAACGTATCGATTCCATCGGACACAACTCCCTGGCCAGCCTGGTTTACTTCATCACCTTCCTCATCTTCCTGCTGCAGTGCCTCACCGGCTTCGGCATGTACGGCGCCATGAGTTCGGCATTCCTTCCCCGGTTGTTCGGCTGGGTTGTGCCTTTTCTCGGTGGCGACATGAATGTAAGGCAGATACATCACCTGCTGATGTGGGGATTTATCCTTTTCGCGCTGGTTCACATCTACCTGGTATTCTACCATGATTACATCGAACGCAGGGGGGTAACCTCCTCCATGATCGGTGGCTGGAAATTTATCGAAGAGGATGTCATCGAGCGTCACGAGAACAAAACTGAAGAGTGCCCGAAAGGCTAACGACCATTTAACTGAACAACTTGTCCTCTCTGCAAAACGAAATCCTGGTTCTCGGGATCGGTAATTTATTGATGAACGATGAAGGAGCCGGTATCCATGTCATCACCCGCCTTGAAAAAGAGGGACTTCCCGGTGCCGACCTGATGGATGGCGGCACCGGGGGGTTTCACCTGCTGGGAATAATACAGTCGTATAAAACGGTAATCATTGTCGACGCGTCGCTCGACCAGTTTCCTCCCGGCCATGTGCGTGTCCTGCATCCGCGTTATGCCAAAGACTTCCCGCGGCAACTGAGTGCACATGAAATCGGACTCAGGGACCTTATCGATTCGGCCGTTTTACTCGGGAACATGCCGGTAATGCACCTGGTTGCCATATCGGTAAGCGATTTTCAGGACATGGGGATGCAGATGACCCCCGGGGTTGAAAATGCCATACCCGCAGCGATCGGCTGTATAAGGGAACTTATCGGGGATTGCATTTCAGGGGCGACCCGGCAGGATCAAAGAACCTGAAGCTGTTTCTTCAGCCATTCGTACCATTCATCCATTCCCTCTCCTGTTTTCACCGATACCATGATGAATTCCAGATTCGGGTTTATCTGCCTGGCATATTTCATGGCTGTTTCCACCTTGAAATCAACGTACGGGAGGAGATCGGTCTTGTTGATGATGCAAAGATGAGAGGTTTCGAACATGTAGGGATATTTCAGGGGCTTGTCGTCCCCCTCGGTAACGCTGATCACAACTACCCGTTTTTGTTCCCCCAAGTCAAACATGGCCGGGCATACGAGGTTGCCGACATTTTCAATGAACAGGATCGCATGTTCGGGGATTTCCAGTTTTTTCAGAGCCAGGTGGATCATGTTCCCGTCAAGATGACATCCCGACCCGGTGTTGATCTGGATGGCGGGGGCGCCCGATTTTTCGATGCGGTCGGCGTCGCGGGTGGTTTGCTGGTCGCCTTCAATGACAAATAATTTCTGCGTTTCCACCATTGAGCGGATCGTGCTCTCAAGGATGCTGGTCTTGCCCGAGCCGGGCGAACTCACCATATTCAGGGCAAGCACATGCTTTGCTTCAAACCAGCCGCGGTTGCGCTCTGCCAGGCGGTTGTTCTCCGACAGGATATCCAGGTTCAGTTTGACCATGTTGCCCTTCCCATGATCATGCGAATGGGTGTGCCTGATGCCATCGTGCTCATGTTCGTGCTCATGCGCGTGTTCGTGAGGGTGGCTATGGTCGTGCCCATTGTGGTCATGATCATGTTCGTGTTCGTGGTCGTGACCATGATGATGACCATGATGATGGCCATGTTCGTGGTCATGAATCTTAAATTCTTCTGGGTTTCCGCATCCACAGGTTTCACACATAATTTCCGGGTTTTTGTGTTTGGTTCGGTATTATGATCATTTCAATTAGCTCTCTCCTTTTCTGTTATTGAAAGGGAGCAGACAGCGTCATCATTCCGCTACAAGCGATACCAGCCTGAATTCCTGGCCTCCTTTGATCTCTGATGGCAGGCAATGACAATCGGGACACATGTCAATGCGGTTTTGCATGATGAATTCGTTGTTGCAGATACTGCAAATTCCATTTCCCGGGATACGGATGATTTGTATTTCAGCATGTTCAAGGATTGAATCCTTTGCAAGCATTTCAAGTCCCCACCGGAAGGATTCCGCCTCCACGCCGCTTAGGTCGCCAACTTCAATCACAATTTCGCAAATGGAGGAGTAGCCTTTTTTCCCGGCTTCGCGGGTGGCCAGTTCAATGACCTCCATGGCAAGAGAAAGTTCGTGCATACCTTTATATTAACAGATGCGTGGTAACGGATCACCGGTCAGGCTATCAATGATGCGCCTGCTGCCGGTACCGGTGTTTAATACTACCTTGCCGGGATGCTCAGCGACAACCTGCCCGATCACGGCGCAATCCTTTCCAAGAGGATGACTTTTCATGATTTCCATGATTTTGTGGCTTTCTTCCGCACCGGCAACAATCAGCACCTTTCCTTCGTTGGCGATGTGAAGCGGGTCGAAACCCAGGATTTCGCAAATGGCTCCGACATCCTTGCTGACGGGGATGGTCTCCTCGTGAATCGAGATTCCCAACTTAATTTTGGCGGCCAGTTCGTTGAGAACCGTCGCAACGCCTCCTCGGGTTGGATCGCGCATAAACTTAACTCCCGTCGAATGGTCCAGGATGTCACAAACCAGGTGGTTCAGCGAAGCGCAATCGGATTCGACATGCGACCTGAAATTAAAATTTTCACGCGCATTCATCACAGCCATCCCGTGATCGCCGATGGTTCCGTTGATCATGATCACGTCACCCGTTACGATGTTCCGACCCAGAGCAACCTGGCTGCCACATGGATGGATCATCCCGACCCCGGCCGTGTTGATAAAGATTTTGTCGCATTTCCCTTTATTAACAACCTTTGTGTCGCCGGTTACAACGGACACCCCGGCAAGGCGCGCTTCTGCAGCTATTGACTGTACGATCGTCTCCAGGTCCTGCATCGGGAACCCCTCCTCGAGGATCATCGAAACGCTTATATAACGCGGAATAGCTCCTGAAACCGCAAGGTCGTTGACGGTGCCGCACACCGCCAGTTTGCCGATGTTGCCACCCGGGAAAAAGATGGGGTCGATCACAAAAGAGTCGGTGGTAAAGGCAATCTTTGTGCCCTCCACCGGGAGGATGGCGGCATCGGTTTGCTGCCGCAAGATTTCATTATCGAAATATTTCAGAAACAGGTTTTCTATGAGATCATGCATCATCCGGCCGCCATTGCCATGGCTCAGCAGTATTTTATCTTCCCTTTTTGTCATGAACGGTATTTATAATAGGTGGCACAGGTTCCTTCGCCCGAAACCATGCAGGCTCCCACCGGCTCCTCGGGAGTGCATGACTTTGCAAACAGGTTGCAGTCGGCCGGTGTTTTCAGTCCCCGGAGAATCGAACCACAGATGCAGCCCTTCGGGTCTTTCGGTTCGGGAATGGTGAGCGGAAATTGTTTTTCGGCATCAAAACCGGAGAATTCAGCCCTGATTTTAAGCCCGCTTCCAGGGATCACCCCCAGGCCGCGCCACCGGTCGTCTTTTTGCTCGAAAACCCTGTCAAGCAGTTCAGTGGCAATCTTATTTCCTTCGGGATGGACCAGCCGGCGGTATTGAATCTCCACTTTCGGGGTCCCGGCTTCAAACTGGCGAACCAGCATCAGGATAGCCTGCATCATGTCGAGCGGTTCGAACCCGGCAACCACCACGCCAAGCCCGTGAACCCTGGCGAGGTCATTGTAAATCGAGGTACCTGTAATGGCACTCACATGACCGGGTGCAATGAATCCGTCAATCTTCACACCCTCATCCACGAGCGCCTTCATCACGGGGGGCATGATCTTGTGGGCACTGAGCACAAAGAAATTGGCCCTGTTCTGCGATTCAGCCTGCGCAATTGCAGCGGCCGTGGCCGGGGCGGTGGTCTCAAAACCGATCCCCAGGAAAAATACCGGTCTCCCGGGATTTTTCCCCGCGATTTCAACCGCTTCCAGCACCGAATAGACGATCCGGATGTCGGCACCGTTCGCCTTTTCCTTTTCCAGCGAAGTAACCGAGCCGGGAACGCGGATAAGGTCGCCGTATGTGGTCAAAATGGCCCCGGGAACTTTGCTGCAGGCAATGGCGGTGTCGAGAAAATGCTGGCTGGAAACGCAAACCGGGCAACCGGGCCCCGAAAGCAACCGGATATTGGGTGGCAGCAGGGCACGGAGCCCGAAGCGGTGAATCGCCATGGTGTGGCCGCCGCAAACCTCCATCAGGGAGATCTCCTTCTTCGAGATCCTCTTTAATTCGCCGGAGACGGCAAGGATCAGCTCCTTTTTACGGTATTCGTCGATGTACTTCATCCGTGTATCACTTCTCGCGGGTTAATTCATGGTCGGGCTTCCTGTTTTGACGCGGCTGCTGAACGGCCGTAGCTCAATTGTTTTATTTTCCGGCCCGACTCACAGTCGCGTACCAATTCCTGAAATCTTTTAACAATGGTGGTTTCCTGCTTTGCAGACATCACCCATTTAAGGGCTGTTTTCCTGTACGACGGCGGGGAAGCCATGAAGTAATCCCATGCCTTTTGGTTCTCCCTGAATTTTTGCCCTAAGTTTTCAGGTAGTGCATAGGTGTCATTTTCATAGGCATAGGTCCCGGTAAGGTGCTCCTTTCGCATGTTGTATGCGGCAAGACCGGCCTGGTTCATCCTCCCGGTGCGAATCAGTTCCTCCACTTTCCTGATGTTGATGTTACTCCAGGTGCTTGATGGCTTTCGCGGTGTGAAACGGATCCTGTAGCTTTCGTGGTCGATTGAATTGCGAACGCCGTCGATCCAGCCAAAACAAAGGGCTTCATCCACTGACTCGCTCCAGGTAATACTTTTTTTCCCGCTGCCGGTTTTGAAGTAACCAACAAATATTTCGGTGGCATGATCATGATGCTGCTCCAGCCATCTCCTGAACTCAGCCGTTGAGGGAAAAAATAGAGGTTCGGTTTCCATGCTCATCTCATTTTTCGGCGGGTTCCTGGCTTTTTTCGGTTGATTCCGTAATTTTTTTCCTGAAGGTGTAGGCAAACCCTAAGTTCGCATTCAGATTCATCATTTTTGCATGACCTTCATCCTGCCAGTTGCCCGCAATGTCGGTCAGGTTAACATTGAACCTGGTTTCGAATGTAATGCTGAAATGGCTGCTGACGGCTAATTCGAGCCCGACGCCGGGGGAAATGCCGAATTCAAAATGTGGATAATAGGAGTTCGCATTTCCATGAAGGGTATCGGTTACAGAAATGAGTGGATTTCCTGTCAGCCAGTGATGGTTCGTCCCGGTTAGTTCAGAATGGACCAACGCCCCGAAATAAATGCCCGGGTAAACAAAAAATTTCAGCCTTGAACCGAAAACAAACTGCGGCTGGAAATGGAGGTATAAATTATCGACGGTATAGGAAAAATCGTAAACATTTCCTCCGGACAGTCCGCCTGTAGCTGACTTTACGCCAAACGCCCGCTGGGTATATTCAATTTCAATCCCATGATTAAAGGTTGACTGCGACCGCTGGCGGATGGACAATGACAGGGAATATGAAGGCAGGGAATAATGGTAAACGGCATTGGTATAATCGGGTTTTGTGAACCAGAAATAACCAAGTCCGCCTTTAATCCCAATCTGGAGCTGCGCCTGGCAATAAAAGGGCAGCAGGGATATCAGCAGGAAAAACCATCGTTTATTCATAGTTCACTGTGGGCTGTTATCGGCAATTTCATTCAGCAACCGCAAAGTCTCGGCTGCCTCCTCCGGGTCAACTTTCTCAATGGCAAACCCTGCGTGGAGCATGATGTAATCCCCCGGTTGAACATTGTCGAGCAGCAGGAGGCTGGCTGTATATTCAACATCTTCGATGGTGACCAGGGCATTTGACCCAACGATGCTGATCACCTTTGCGGGTATGGCTAAACACATGAATGGTCCCTCCTTTTTGATGCGACTGCAAGCTGACCCAGCGCAATCCCGCCATCGTTGGCAGGAATGGAGGCATGGGTGTAAACGTCAAAACTGTTTTCCCGGAGCAGGGTGGCCGTACCTTCCAAAAGATATTTGTTCTGGAATACACCGCCCGAAAGGACCACTTTGCTGATCCCGTAATGGCTCCTGATCGTTTTTACAGATTCAAAGATAACGGAAATTATGGTATTGTGGAACTTTGATGCAATTATTTTCAGATCCAGGCCGGCAGCAAGATCGTCTGCAATAGCGCGGATGGTGCGTGCAAAACTGATGGTTTCACCGGCATTGAAAGGGTACGAGCCGCCGATGCCCTCCCGGACAAGCGACTCAAGCCGCATCGGGCCTTCGGCCTGGAAGGAGGCCGTATGACAGAGGCCCATGACCGCTGCCACGGCATCGAATAACCTGCCTGCTCCGGAGGTTAGCGGGCAATTGATTTTCCGATCGATCATAGCGACCGCCATCCTGATCTTTTCCTTGCCGACCTGGTCAAACAGGGGCAGTCCAAGTTTAAAAATGTCATCGCCATAAACGTGATAAAGGAGGGAAACGGCCATCCGCCAGGGCTCTTCCGTTGCACGGTCACCCCCGGGCATCGGGAGATATTCGAAATGGCTGATCCTGGTAAAATCGAGCAGATCACATACCAGGAATTCTGATCCCCAGGTGTGTCCGTCATCGCCATATCCCGTTCCATCGAAAGCCACGCCGATCACCCTTTCATCAAGATGGTGCTCAGCCATGCAGGAGGCAATATGGGCATGGTGGTGCTGAACCCGGACCACGGGAAGATCGCCATACTTCATGGCCGTCCGGGTTGAAATATAATCGGGGTGAAGGTCAACGGCAAGGAGTTCCGGTTTCATGCGGAACAACTTGAGGAATCGTGCGATGGTTTCTTCGTAAAATTCGGTAGTTTCCAGTCCTTGCAAGTCGCCGATGTGCTGGCTCAGAAAGGCCTTCTTCCCCTTACCGATGCAAAAGCAGTTGGTCAGTTCGGCCCCGAAGGCCAGGATCCCGCCGGTATTCATGGCCGTGCGCACGGGGGCGGGTACATATCCGCGCGAACGGCGCAACACACGCTCAATCCCTCCAAAAACCCTCACAACGGAGTCGTCGGTACGGTTGAAAATATCACGGTTATGTAAAATCACGGCATCCACCAGTGGTGCAAATGACGACAGGGCAGCCTGGTTCCCGGTAAGGATCGGTTCCCTGCTGAAATTCCCGCTGGTCAGCACAATGGCAGGGGTATCCAGGTAACTGAAAAGCAAATGATGGAAAGGCATATAGGGCAGCATCACCCCGAGCAGGCCCAGTCCGGCGTTTACATTTCCGGCCATGGCCGGAAATGCGCCTGTTTTCAATTTCAGCAGGACGATGGGCCTGCGCCATGAGCGCAGTGACTGTTCTTCAGCCTGATCAACCATGGCAAACTGCCGGAGTGATGCAAGATCACGGAACATCACTGCAAATGGTTTGCCGTCGCGCCGCTTTACCGAGCGGAGTTTCGCAACCGCCGTTTCACTGAAGGCATTGCACGCCAGGTGCATTCCCCCCAGTCCCTTGATGAGCGCCGTGCCGTTCTGATCGAGGCAGGAGGCAAGCTGGTGAAGGATGACCCTGATGTCGGCTGTAACCATGGCGCCACCGGCATACAGTTCGTAGTTTGGACCGCAAACGGAACAGGCAGTAGGCTGGGCATGGAATCTCCGGTCGGTGATGGTTTCATATTCCCTGTGGCACTCCGGGCACATGGCAAACGGCTGCATGGTGGTTTTATCACGGTCGTAAGGAAGGTCGCGGATGATGGTGAAGCGGGGGCCGCAGTTGGTGCAGTTCACGAAGGCGTAGTCGAGCCTTGTACCTGTTTTTTTCATGTCCCCGAGACATTCATCACAAACCGCGATATCGGGACTGATCTCCGTAATATCATCCGAAACATCGTGGCTGTGACGTATACTGAACCCGGCAATGGTCTCAGGCTCCAGTTCCCTGACATCAATGTCTTCAATCATGGAAGCAGCGGGGGCTTCCTCTCTCAGGGAAACAACGAACCGGTGAATGGTTGCAGATGCCCCGCTGATCCTGATGATCACATTTTCATTGGTATTCATGACCCACCCGTCAAGTCCCTCCCGGGTGGCGATCCTGTGCACAAACGGCCTGAATCCCACCCCCTGGACCAATCCTGTAACGGTTATCTGAAATGTTCTTTTTGTAACCAACGTTGATAAATAACAGTTCAAAATTCTATAAAAATCGCACATCTGCCTGCACAACCCAGCCATCTCCCCATCCCCTAATCTCCCCATCCCCAAATCCTCAAATCCTCAAATTTCCACATCCCCAAATCTTCAAATTTCCAAATTTCCAAATTTTCAAATCTTCAAATTTCCAAATCTTCAAATCCTCCCATCCCCATGCGTAAAAGTATATATATTTTAACTATTTTTACCCCTTAATCGGGTTCCTATGATTACATTTCTGACCGGTTTTATTGCCAGCATGGCTCATGTGGTTACAGGGCCCGACCATCTTGCCGCGGTGACCCCTCTTGCTATCGACAGCCGCAGGAAATCATGGATGATCGGGTTTTCCTGGGGGCTGGGGCACACCGTGGGCATGTTGCTGATCGGGATGTTGTTTATCCTCTTCCGCGAATTTTTACCGGTTGAGGCCATTTCCCGGCACAGCGACACCGCAATCGGGATCCTGCTGATCATCATAGGAAGCTGGGCCATCTTCAGGACCTACCGGCATCATTCGCACGGAAACCGGCCACATACCCATTTCCACACCAGGCCATTCCTGTACGCACATTTTCACCGGCACACCCACGAAGAATCGCCCGGACACGAGCACACCCATGAAATAAGTGTCAGGCAGAATGGCTTCACGGCACTTGGCATTGGAACGGTCCACGGTTTTGCCGGATTCAGTCATCTCTTTGCGATGCTGCCTTCACTTGCACTTCCTACGGTATGGGATTCGGTGACCTACCTGGTGGCCTTTGCCTCGGGGACCATCATCACCATGATCATCTTTGCTTATATCCTGGGGTTTGTGGCATACCGGTCGGCAATGGAGAACAAGCAGAAATTCCTTAAATGGTTCACGCTGACAGGTGGTTTGCTTGCAATTGCCATCGGGGTATTATGGATCATCCACCCAATCGGGTAATTGTGAATGTCTAAACAGCAAATGCATTTTTTCATTTCCGGGATGCGAAAAGTTGAAAAGAAAGTGCTAATTTTGAGCCCTTCATCTCAACATATTCCATGCTGCCATCCGACGAAAACAATAATCCCGGGAAGGTGCTTCCCGACAAGGTTGATTTAGACCAGCTGGTCTATGATAACCGGGAGCGTCTGAAGGAACTGGCCGCCATCAACGATACCACCAACATCATCAAAGCGGGTAAAGCCATACCCGAAACCCTTCATGAAATCTGCCAGATCCTTCCGAAAGCATGGCAATACCCGGAGGCGGCCGTGGCCAGAATTCTTTTCGAGGAGATGGAGTTCACCAGCCCGGGATTTGCGGAGACCTCCTGGAAACAGGAACAGGTTTTCGAAACGATCGACAATCTTACCGGGACCATTACCATCTGTTATTTGCAGGAATTTCCTGAAAGTTCCGAAGGTCCCTTCCTGAAGGAAGAACGAAACCTTGTGATGAACCTGGCGACCCTCATCGAGGGCTACCTGAACGGGGTCAAAGGCCGCGAAGGGCGTTACATCACACGCGAACGCCTCAAGGAACTCACCGCCATCAACCAGACGACCGCCATCCTTCGCACCGGGAAACCGATAGAGGATGCCCTCCACCAGATATGCATGATCCTGCCCAAGGCCTGGCAATACCCCGATTACACCGTTTGCCGCATAAAATATGGCAACACCGTTCTCAAAAGCCCCGGGTTTCGTGAAACCCAGTGGACCCAGAAACAGGGTTTTGAAACGATCGACAACCAGGATGGGTTTATCCAGGTATGTTACCTCAAAGCCTTCCAGCCCTCGTTTGAAGGGCCCTTCCTGGAAGAGGAACGGCACCTGATCATCAACCTGGCCAACCTGATTACCGGCTACCTGAACTCGGTGAAGGGCAAGGCCATCCTGCGCCGTACGAGTCACCGCGACATTACGGAAGAAAAACCCGATCCGTCGCTGCCGGTCAAATACAGCCGTCAGTTGTTGCAGACCTTCCTGAACCGGACCAATTACAACCGCGACCTGTACCACGACCTGATGCCCTTCAAAGTCA
>CAIMWF010000098.1 GCA_903845055.1 uncultured Bacteroidales bacterium
TGGCAAAGTTAACCGTGATGCTCTTGGTTCCCGCACCGGTGGCGATGGTCGCGCCGGCAGGCAGGGTCCAGGTATAGGTGGAGGCATTCAGGATTTCGGCACAGGAATAGGCTACGCCATTGGTTCCCGCGCAAAGCGTGGCAGTGCCGGTAATGGCGCCTGCAGCGTTGGGCATCGGGTTGACGAACAGGTTGTAGACTGTGGCGGTGGGAGCGGTACACAAGGTGCCGTTGACATAATTGACACTCACCCATTGTGCTCCAACGCCCGTCCAGGTTACATTGATGGCGCTGGTGCCCTGGCCAGAAACGATTGCTCCGCCCGTAGATACCGTCCATACGTAACCGGTCATACCACCTTCGGTATAATACATGTTGCCTGTTGAACCAACACACGGTGCGTTGTTGCTGCCGATGGTCGGAACAGGGGTAGCGTTGACCGTGACACCGAACGAAGCCGCTGTGGCCGCGGTACAACCACTGCCATTGGTATAGTTGACCGACACCGAATTGACACCCGGGGTATTCCAGGTAACCGTAACGGTGTTGCTGGTAGCCGTTCCACCTGCGGTAACAATGCCGCCTGCAGAAACGGTCCATACATAGTTGGTCATCCCGGCCTGTGTCGTATAAACCACGCCTGTCGAATACTGGCAAACAGTTGCAGTACCCGTAATGGTAGGCACCGGCAGGGCGTTCACGGTAACAGCATAGGAGGTCGGGGCTGATGCAGTGCAACTGCTGGCATTGGTGTAGTTAACTGTCACCGTTTTAGCACCGGCGGTTGTCCATGTAACCGTGATACTGTTGGTCGTACTCCCGGCTGTGATGTTTCCACCTGCCGAAACCGTCCAGGTATACCCGGTCATACCGGCCTGGGTCGTGTAAACATTGGTCGTGGAGTTGACACAAACGGAAGCGGGCCCGGTAATGGTCGGCGCAGGCAGTGCATTGACCGTTACGGTATTGCAAACCGGGGCGGCCGCAGTACAGCCGCTGGCGTTGGCATAATTTACACAAACGGTCTGCGTACCTGCAGTTAACCAGGTTACGGTGATGGAATTGGTGCCGGTTCCGGTAGTAATGGTGCCCCCGGCTGAAAGGGACCAAACATATCCGGTCATCCCGGCCTGGGTGGTGTATACGTTACCGGTTGAGGAAGCACAAACCGTTGCAGGTCCCGTGATGGTGGGCACGGGGAGTGCATTCACCGTGACGTTGTAAATGGTCGGGGTTAAGGCCGCGCAACCGCCTGCATTGTTATAATTCACAGTGACGGTCTGGGCACCTACGGTGTTCCAGGTAACGGTAATCGCGTTGGTCCCGGCTCCTGCAGTGATCGTTCCGCCCGTGGGAACCGTCCAGGTGTAACCGGACATCCCGGCCTGTGTGGTATAAATATTCCCGGTGGAGAGCGCACAAACCGAAACAGGCCCGGTAATGGTTGGCGTCGGCCTTGCGCTTACTGTAACCGCAAAGTTCGGGGAAACGGTTCCGCTTCCGCAGATGCTTGAACCGGTAACAGTGATGTTGCCGGATACGGCAGTCCCCGAGTAACTTACGGTGATCGAATTGGTGTTGGCACCGGCCGTGATCGAGGCGCCGGTGGGCAGCGACCAGTTATAGGTGGTAGCGTTCGGAATGGAGGGTACGGTGTAAACATAACCCGTACCATTCAGGCAAACGGCGGCAGGTCCTGTTATGGTACCGGCAGCACTTGGGATCGGGCAACCTGTCTGGAAGGTAAGGTCGCCACCGTTGGATGTTCCGGCTGTATTGGTCCCGTTAACCCTGAAGTGATAGGTGGTGTTGGTGATAAGTCCAACGATTGCTGCACTTACATTGGTCGGTGCACTTCCCGTTACAGGTGATGGAACTCCGGGAACGGTGGTTCCGTAGGCGATTGTGGTTCCGTAGTCGAAAGTTACCGTGGTTGACAGGTTGTTTGCGTTGACAATCCCGTTCAGGGTGGCCGTTATGGTTCCAACCGGTGTCGCCGCCGTCGTGGTAACCGTCGGGGGAGCCGTTGCAGTGGTAAAGGTCAGGTCGTTACCATTGGTAGTGCCGCCCGCATTCACGCCATTGATCCTGAAGTGATACAGGGTGTTTGGCAGCAAACTGGTGAGGTTTGCAAGGGAAGCGGTTACGGTGGTTCCTGAAATGGTTAGGGGTACGCCCGGGACATTGGTGCCATAGGCGATCGTCAGACCATAATCAAATGATACGGTCGTTGCCGAATTGTTTGCATTGATTGTGCCGTTGAGCGTTGCAGAGGTCGCAGTAATCGCTGTAGCTGCAGTAGTGATCACCGCCGCCGGAACTGCAGGTGTGGTAAAGGTCATGTCGGGGCTGTTGCCGGTTCCGCAGGTATTGGTACCATTAACCCTGTAATGATAGGTTGTGGCGGGAATGAGGCCTGTGATGGCCGCGAGCACGGTACTGGGAGTTACCCCCGTAACAGGACTTGGAACACCCGGAACCGTTGTTCCATAGGCGACCGTAAGTCCGTAATCAAAGGTGACCGTAGTTGAAAGCCCGTTCGCATTCACGGTTCCGTTCAGCGTTGCCGTTGTTCCGGTTAGCAGTGTTGCAGCAAGGGCTAACGGTGTCGGGGTGGCATTGCCAGTGGTGAAGGTCATGTCAAGTCCGTAATAAGGCGTTGCGCCGATCATGCCTTTTGCCCTGTAATGGTATACCGTACAGGGATTAAGCAAGGTAATTGTTGCAGCAATGGCGGTGGTGGTCAGCCCGGTAACCGATACTGGTACGGCTGTAATGTTCGTTCCATAAGCAACAGATAACCCGTAATCGAAACTTGTAATTACGATTTCATTGCTGGCCATGACAGTACCATTTAATGTTGCGCCGGTGAAGGTGATCGCCGTTGCGGGTGTGGTGGTGACCACAGGGATGCCTGTAAATTCATAGGCCCCGATGTCGGGGGTTGCACCGCGGGTTATACCGGCATAGTCGGTGGTAACGGCCGGGATGGCGATCCCTGAGTTGTTCAGTTCCGGCTTCGTGGTGTGCAGGTCGGTGGATGAAACAAACAGGGGATCAACGTTCGGAGAATTGGCATCCCCGCTGGTGGCCAGTTTCCAGGCAGCCATGGTGAGTTGGTCGGCGGCATTGTAATATCCGAGGGTCCCGGAGGCAGAGTACAGATCGTTGTAATTTGAACTCCATACACCGGTGGAAGAGATGTAGGCGGCATAATGCTTGCCCGTTCCCCCGGCCACCCGGTTGTTTGCGAAGATGTTGTTGTTGACCGTATAGAAAGCGGCAACTCCCCGGTAGAAAGCATAGGTGGTCGACGTTCCTGTTGCCGGTCCCGTGATGTAAACGGAATTGTAATACAGGTTGAAGAAATCGGTGGTGTAAGATCCGTCATAAATCCCGTAAATGACTGGGTTTGTGGCAAGTCCGCCGTCGAGGGTTATAAGGTTATTGGAGTATTCATTGGTGATCCCTGCCGTGCCGTAAATGTAGATGCCGTAGATATAGGGTGTCAGGCCGGCATTGGTGGTGGTAATGTTGAAGATCTTATTCTTCTTTACATTGGCTGAATAAATCCACATTCCTCTTGCATAAGGTGATCCGGTTGTTCCCGTTAAGGACCAGTTACCGATGATGTTGTTTTCAACAGCATTGGCAGGGCTGGTTGAAGTGAGGTACAAACCGTAGAGTGAACCTGTGCCAACCATGGTAATGGATCCTGCCACGGTATTGCTCCCCAGTATATTGGGTGTTACTGTCCCGACTTTCACAAGGCCTCCGGTGAGACCCATGAGGTAAATTCCACCGGTGAACAAACTGTTGTTGTAGTTCAGGCCCGTGACGGTATTGCCTTGAATGGAGGAGGGAGCTGTTGTCGAAAGTGCGCCGTAGATACCGTAAAAATAGCCTGCTGAACCGGCGCCGGTTATTGATCCGGGAACGGTCGTGCTGCCAATCATGTTGTTCAGAATGTTTGCGACACCCGCGGTGAAATAGATGCCATAAAGGCTGGCCGTGCTGGCGTTGTTGAAATTCTGGAAAGTATTTCCTGAAATGGTTGCAGGAGAGGCAATACCGAGGGTAAGGTAGGTCCCGTAAACGGAATTGGTGGATGAATTCGTCCAGGCGGATCCGGCGCAAAGCGGCGACTGTCCCCCGAAATAATTGTTGCTGATGGTATGGCCGTTCGAACTACCAATAAGGTAAATGCAATATTGCGTGGCAGTGGAGGCAGTGGCGGAGTTGTAATAGAAACTGTTGCCGGTTACGACGGCTCCGTCAGCCACGGTGGTGCAATACAGTCCGTAGTTTTTAAAGTTGTAGATGTTGTTGTTGATCACCCGGAGGGAGTTCGTAAAGGTGGAGTTATAGATACCCGTCGTCTGGATACCGATCGTTCCTCCCGTTGCATCCCCGATGTTGTTCCCGTTTATTTCAACGGTGTTAATTCCGGTTGTCCCGATGTTGACCGTCCCGTAGGTTGTGGTGGTGCCGTTGTTCTCGATGGTGGAGTTTTTCAGGAAACAGTTTTGAGAACCGCCATTGAACTGAATGGTCGGACCGGTGTTGCCTGCAGTTGCATTGGTGTTGCGGAAGGTCAGGTACTTGCCGGCCTGCCCGTCGATGGTGAAGCGGCTGGCCCCGTTTGTCCTGATCATGGCAACGCCGGTGGCGACTGCGGTGCCGCTGATGGTGCGGAGGGTGGTTGCATCGGGTTTGATGGTGAGGGTGTAGTTGGCGCCCGGAACATCTTCTGCCCATGCATTCAGTGCAACAGTTCCCGGTTCGGTAAGGTCGCCGGTGATGTTGATCGTGGTATTGCCTGCGAGGACACCCTGGTTGATCATATCAAAGGCGCCGCCGGTGGCGGTAAGAGTGGCATAGGTGCCGGGAACGGTGATGGTGGTCGGGATGGTTCCCGCAACGATCGTATAGGTTTGGAAATTGGCCGGTTTGGCATTGATGTTCTGAACCGGCGGATTGGCGCTGGCACCTGCCATCAGGTAATTCGAACTGAGGTTGTTGGCTGCATCCTGTGCAACGACGAAATACTGGATGATGTCGCCTGCAACCACAGCACCCGTGTTGATGATGCCGTAATTGATGGTAAAGCTGAACGGACTCGATGAGTTGCTCGCTATGACATATTTCCATCCATTGTCGGCGCTGGTGTTGCCACCAAAAACGTCGGCGTCGGTCGATTTCTTGAAATAGATCCTTGGCAGGCTGGCCCCGGTGGAAACACCAACATTGTCGGTGATCGTGGCCCAGTTGGTCAGTACCCGGTTTGCGGTTGTCCCATTGCCCATGGCAACATAGGAGATGTTTGGTCCGAATACGTCGGCCGAAAGGGTATAGTTCCCCGCATCGGCACCTACGTCTGTTGGGGTAAGGCCACTTCTGGCGGCTCCATCAAAGTCATCCGTTACGCTTGACAGAAACTTCCCGGCACCTTCAATGGGCGTCGGGCTCTGCACATGAAGGTTGGCAGTAGCGGTGTTCCCGGTCGGGGCAACAAAATTCGGGTCGGCGTTGCCGCTGGCCATTTCGGTGTTGGTTGCTCCCTTATAGGCTGCGAAGGTGGCCTGGTCGGCAGCGTTGAAATAGCCGAAAGTTCCCCCGGTCGCACCGTTGGCAATAACAAGGTTGTAGTTGCTGGTCACGCCAAGAGGGAAGATGGTCGTACCGGCAATCTTAATCCCGTAATGTTTCCCGGTTAAACCTCCTGAACGCGCATTGTAGAAAATGTTGTCCATACACACCCTCGGTGTTGAAAGTGATGGAGTGAGAACACTGTTGAATGCATAGGTGTTCCCGGTGGTGACTGCTCCCGGTCCGCCTCCGATGAAGACGCTGTTGTTCAGGATGCTGTCGACGGTGGCGCCGCTTTCGTATATACCGTTGATGATATCGCTGGAGGTGTTGGCGGAACCGTCGGGGTTGACGCCAAGCTGGAGCATGTTGTTTTTAACCGTTACATAGGCCCCGCTGTTGTTGAGGTACATCCCGGTGACCTGGGCGGTGGCACTCGAAGAAGCCATTCCCACGTTGTGGATGAAGTTTTTCTCAATCAGCAGGTTCCCTGCGGTATGACCCGAATAGATCCCGTGAATCCCGGCAGCGGCAGCACCATCCGTGTTTGTCAGGTTATAAATGTTGTTGGACCGGATGACAGATCCCGGGACGGAGTTCAGTGAATAAATCCCTGCGATGGAGGCGATCCCGGCTATGGTCGTGTTGGTAGATGATGTGCTCAGGTCTCGGATGGTATTGCCGCTGAGTGTGTTCGGAAGGGCGGTTCCTGCACTGTAAATTCCGACAATGTGTGAACCGTTGTATGAGCTCAGGTTGTTGATGTTGGCAACCGTATTGTTTGAAACCGACATGGTTCCTGCTCCTGCGGCGGAAATAAAGAAAGCCTGCAGCTGCATCGGTGGATAGGCCATGACCGGTGTCTGGATGCTGTTGGCGGTGGTGAGACTGCCTGCAAGGTTGCCGCTGACCACGATGGCACCGTTCTGGTAAGATGGTGTTACGGAGAACGGACGCACTGTCAGCGCATAGGTTGATGTGGAACCAGTTGCCCCGGAAATGGTGAAGGATCCGAAAGTGTTGTTCGTGACATTCCCCGAATTCCCGCGGTAATCGATCCCCTCATAGGTGGTGGCATAGGCGCCGTTCCCAACGGTGATTGAGATGGAGCCCGTGCCGGTTGCAGAACCGAAGGTATTGTTGCTGATATTCTGAACGCCGATGGCCGAAAGCAACCCTACAAAATAGATGGATGCGGCTGTAGGATTCGTATAAAGGACCATGTTGGCAACGGTATTGCCCTGAACCGTACTTGGATTGACGGTAACACCGGCGGCAAAGCGGATGGCGTAGATGAAATTGGCGATGGTCGGTGGCGTGCCGTTCCCGTTGAGGGTCCATGGCGTTCCGCCGCAGAGCGGGGCGGAACCCCCGATGTAATTGTTAAGTATCGAGTAACCGTCGCCGGCTGCCAGGAAAATGACATTGTACCCAACTGCAACAGTAGGGCTTTTAGCCGTGGTCATATAGAAACTGTTACCGCTGATGGTCCATGCAGTAGAGCCGGCCATTATGGCAATCCCGATGGGGTTGCCTCCTGCTGCTGTATAGAAATCATGGATAAGGCAGTTGGATACCGTGTTGTTCTGGTTGAAAGCCAGCGGCGATGCCGACCCTGACGAATAGACGGCATACGCCGGGGCAGAAACCCCGTCCCTGATCTCGCAGTTGTCGATCAGGTTGTTGTTGTTGCCGGTCATCCCGGTGGTGGATGCAAAGGTGATTGTTCCGTTGGCGAGGGAGGTTGAAGCTCCTTTAACGACGCAATATTGGATGGCATTGTTTGATGCGCCGTTGACAAATTGAATGGTATAGCCTGTCGTGGATGAGTTCTCGATCACCAGGCTGCTGGTCGACCCGGTGGCATTTACCCTGCCGTCGAAAATGACAAATGTATTGCCGTTCATGTTGATCGTTCCCGTGGTACTTGCACTGGTGATGGACAGGCCCGAAGCAGATGGGTAAACCGTTGTTTTATTGATCGCGCTGGCTGCCGGGATGGGCAGGACGGGGATAGGGAACGCAGGTTCCACCGAACTAACATAGGTGGATTGCAGAATAAGGTTTAATGGTCCGTTTACACCATTTGAATTTAGATAGGCAAAGGCGGCCGTCAGGGTGAAGAAATCCCCGGTGGGTCCGACTGTTTTGTTTCCACTGATGGGCACAAGCGCTACCGTGGTCGTGTTACCGGTGAGCGGTGTTGCGGTCCGGTAATTCGGACCTCCTCCGCATGATACATCGTTTGCCGCGAAGATAAAATAGTAATATGGGGTGGCAGGAGTCAGGGAGGTTGAGGTAAAGGTGGTGGTTGCCCCGTAAGAATCGACGAAACCATTGCCCAGGGCCTGCCCGACAGTGTAGGTAGTCCCGTTTACAGGAGGGGTGGAAAGGGTCGAACTGAGACTCCTGACAACAAGGTATTTGTCGGTTCCGGCAGCTGCTGTAAACGAACCGTTAACCGACATGGTCGAAGGAGTAAGGACCAGAGCAGTGGGCTGGGCAGGCGGGGTTGAACAGGGTAACAGCACAGAAAGAGAGAAGTCGTCAAAGCCCAGGTAGTAGGGAACACTGGAGTTGTTGACCCTGATCATGAAATAGTAGGTGCCGGTTGTGGCCGGAATAAAGGTCCTTGCTGCCGGAGTGCAAACAGTAGTCGTTGTGGTTGCCGGTAGTAAGAACGATGCACCCAATGCAGTAGCACCTGTTCCGGACTGTGCCGAGTTGACTAAAACATCACCGGTCCAGCCGGAATATCCATCACCAACCCAGTTAAAGGAGAAATTGTAGGTTGAGCCTGCTGTGAGTGTAAAGCCGGGTGTAAAAAGAAATTTATCGGATGCACTCGGAATATAATAACAATAGACGTAATTCGGTGAAGAACAGGGATCATTATAGGTAATTGAAGCTGCATTGCCCGTATACCAGGGAGTTCCTGAAGGCGAGGAGGAAGCCCAGCAGGCAGGTAGTAGGCCGACGCCAACCGTTCCCATTGCATCGAAATTCTCGGTCCATGGGAATGTTGCGTATGGAACACACGCTGTGGTAAAATTCCAGGTCGGACCTGTATATGCGAGCGCCCCATTATGCTCGATGACCTGCCATTGATACCCGACACTGGGAGTGAGACCTGAATAGGTATAGGTGCCGTTTGCGCCAGCTGCCGCACCGGTAACAACCTGTACCATGCTGCCCGTGGGGCCGAATTTAAGGTCATAGGTGGTGGTGTTTGTGCCAAAAGTCCAGGTGCATGTACCACTAACAGGAACCCCTGTTGCCAGGTCGGCCGGGTTGGGGGTCGTCGGAGGATTCGGAGTGCCGGCGATAGGAGGAGTGAAAGTGTAAATCTGGCCCTCGGCAGGTTTTGCGGCAATCGTCACGGTGTTGATAGTCGTTGAGGCATTCGGGTTGGTTCCTGAACCGTCCAGCGCAAGGAAAACATTGTTGGCACTGGCAATCCCGATGGAAGCGCTTGCGCTGTTGGGGGCAGTTGCAAGCTGGTGGTAGATGAAGTCGAGTTTGTTTCCGTTTTCATAGAACCTCACCTGGAATTCAAGAACCCCGGAGGCTGCATTGTAATTCCATAAATAGGTGCTGTATTGGATCGTCGTGATGCGGTTTCCGGCAGTACCTGCTGCAGAAATGTAGGAAATACCTGTCACTGATGACAGAGCGTTGTCATCCCATAGCGGGGCTATGGTTGGCGTACTGTACAGGCTGGCAAAACTGTTTGTAAGCCCGGCAGTTGTAATTGTATTCGGAGACCCTGAAGTACCAAGCGTCAGCCATCCATTGGTGCTGACATTGATCTGTGTATAGACCGTACCGGCAAAAGTGAAGTTAAACCCAATGGGTATACCACTGTAATAACCCTCATCGGCGGAGCCTGTAACGGTTACCGGTGTGGCCCCGCTAAGCGCGGTATAGGTGCCCGAAGTGGCGGCGAATGTATATTGGGCGGCAGTTTGCCCCATCGACGCCATGCTGATTAAAAGTGTAAAGAAAAACAGTACAAATTTTCTCATACGATGTTTGTTTTTGGTTGGATAATGTGTTGATTGGTTGGATGTTTATATCTGGTTGGATCATTACAGAGAGTTGTGTTTTAAGCCAAAGAAATTGGTGGAACATCATTTAATGAAATTTTTCCGGAATCCATTTTAACCGGCACAATGCCGTACATGTCATCAAGGCATTGACGGTAAAATGCAATGTTTGAGATAGACAAAGATATAATATATTTAACCATCCTGCTAATAATCCGGAAATTTAACTTTTTTTAACTTTTATCGAAAAGTCAGGAAATACAACCGGTTAATGACTGTTTTTTCACATGGACGATGAACTCCCGGGTGAATATGGATAAGCCGGCCCGTGCAATTGTTGGGCAGGTCAATGGAAAATCAACGGACAGGTGGCCGGGGAATAAATATAATGACGAAATACACTGGCGAAATGACACTATCAACGCATTACGGGAACCCGCTACCAGGAGGAGATCAGTACCTCAGGCTGTCGAGGAGGTAACCCTGTACGTATTCTTCAATGGCCGTTTCGAGCGGACAGAAGGGTTTTGGATAACCGAGAGAACGCAGTTTTTCCATCCCGGCCTCGGTAAAATACTGGTATTTGTCGCGGATATCGGCCGGGGTATCAATGAATTCAATTTCGGGAGGGCGGTTGAGCGCGGCAAACACGGCATTGACAAGGTCAAGAAATGTTCTTGCTTTCCCGGTCCCCAGGTTGTATATCCCTGAACCGGCGCGCTGGTTCATCAGGAAGTAAATTACGTCGGTTACATCCTTGACATATATGAAGTCGCGCAACTGCTCCCCGTCATGATAGGCCGGGTTGTGCGATCTGAAAAGTTTGACCATTCCGTTGCCATGATCTCCCGAGCCAGCCCGGACCTGGTTGAAGGCATGAAAAACAACCGAGGCCATCCTGCCCTTGTGGTATTCGTTGGGGCCGAAGACATTGAAGAATTTAAGGCCAAACCACACCGGGGGAGTATGTTCCTGCTGCAATGCCCACTTGTCGAAATCATTCTTGGAGATGCCGTACGGGTTGAGGGGTTGAAGTTTGAAACTCAGGGCCGGGTCCAGGTCGCTGTATCCAAGCGCCCCGTCACCATAGGTTGCGGCAGATGATGCATAAACCAGGGGTATGGCCCACCTGGCGCAGGCTTCCCAGACTTTTTTCGAATAATCGAGGTTGAGCTCGTCGAAAATTAACTTGTTGAATTCCGTCGTGTCGGTGCGCGCGCCAAGGTGGATGATGATATCAACAGCCTTATGATGGCCATCGAGCCATTGAAAAAACAAGTTGCGTTCAACCAGTTCCAGGTAACTTTTTTTTGCAAAATTGAGTTGTTTCCCGGGTTTTGAGAAATCATCAACAAGAATAATATCCTGGTATCCCTTGTTGTTAAGCTTGCCAACCATGCAACTTCCGATGAACCCGGCCGCACCCGTAACTACGATCATATCTGAATCTTTTGTACAAAAATAAGAAAACAAAACCGGATGTGTAAAGTATTATTCATTTCTGATTACTTTTACATCCATAATTTTAAACAGAAAAACCATGACAAAGATCAAAGTTATCTCCGTGTTGCCCGTCGCCATGCTGCTGCTGGCAAGCCTGTTATTCCAATCCTCCCAGCTGAACGGACAGACGAAGGGGACCTTCACCGATGCACGTGACGGACATATCTATGCCTGGGTGAAGATTGGCAACCAGACGTGGATGGCTGAAAACCTGAGGTTTGATGCCAAAGTTGGCAGCTGGGTTTATAACAATGATTCCACGATGCTGGTAACATTCGGCAGGCTTTACAACTGGAAAACAGCCAAATCATCATGTCCCAAGGGATGGCACATGCCGTCGGACAAGGAATGGGGAGTGCTTATCCAGACACTGGGCGGACCCGGAGAGGCCGGATTGAAAATGATTGCCATGGACACGGTCATTAAGGTCCCCGGTCACTTGAGTGCACCGGGTGTAAGCCCGTTTTCACCCCTTTTGAGCGGGATCAGGCATCCCGACGGCACCTGTATCGGTGTCAATTACTGGGGAGGCTGCTGGTCGGCCGATAAGACCAACGACACGGTCGCGAACAATGTCCTTTTTGCACATGGCCGCAAAGACCTTGGATTGGGAACCAACGACAAGAATGCAGGTTTTTCTGTCAGGTGCGTTAAAAGTAAATAGCACCATCCCGGACTTTTTCATGTGAACCGCAACAAGCGCATCATGCGAAGGTTGGGGCTATGAATTCACATTTTTTCTGAATTCCAAACTTAAACACCTGTCAGCCAGATGTCGGAAAATATATTAGGGATCGGGTCACGGATCAGGCACCCGCAATTCGGTAAAGGAGTGGTCATCCAGGTTCGCTCGGATGCATATGAAATAACCTTCATTGAACATGGAACACGCAAAATTCTCCGTGATTACGAGGGACTTGAAACCATTGAATTGGTTGAGACCCCATCGGAAATGGTGACCTATGAAAAACTCGAAAAGAGTTTGATCAGGGTGTTGCAGCGTTTCAGCGACATACAGGAAACTGTGCCACTCGGGTCCAAATGGACCGGGGGGAAGATTATCATGGTTCCCGGTGAGCCGGGTCTCAAGGAAAAAGAGATTCCAATGGAAACTTTCTTTCACAAGATCGTCATGGTCCGTGACCGGTTGCGCGTGATGGAGCAGAAACTCAATGCCAGTGAGTTGACCGACCAGGAGAAGGTGGATATGCAGCAATACATCACCAGGATCTATGGAAGCCTGACAACCTTCAACGTTTTGTTCAAGAACAGGGATGACCAGTTTGAAGGAGACCGGGGGGCCTAGGTTTATTCCCAGAATGCGTGCAGTTCATCAAGGGTTTCACGTTCCCTGATAATTTCGAATTGATCTCCACGATAACCGGCAATCCTGGGGGTTTGCCTGCTGTTGTACCTTGACCACATGCTGAAGGTATAGCCGCCGGTATCGTGGATCACCAGGAAATCACCCTCATCGACCTTTGGCAGGCTGACATGCCGGGCAATGATGTCACCCGAAAAACATAGTGGGCCGGCCAGGTTGTAAGGCAGATCATCCAGGCCGGTTTTTGGGTTCCCCGACTTGTCAAAAACACTGTATTCGTGACTCCAGTCTTTCGGGTTCAGGCACTCCCTTAAGAACAGGTCCGCCCCGGTGTGGAGCATGGCTGTTTTAATGCCGGGATCTTGTTTTACATACTCCACCCTGCTCACCGTCCAGCCTGGATTGGTATAGATCCACCGGCCGAATTCGGTAATCAGCCTGAAATGATCGGGGTCGAAAAGCAAGGGTGCCCTTTCTGAGATTGCAGCTGCATACACTTCCATCGACGCCGGGCAACTGCCGGGGTGATAGGCAACAGGGAGGCCTCCGCCGGTATCGAATACCGATATGGGAGGGAGACCGGTCCTCCGACGCTTTTCATTCATCTCCAGCACAAAATCGTAAAGGATACCAACGCCTTCCGTGAGCATCCCGACGGAACATCCCTGTGAACCGACATGCAGGTGCACCCCTGTAAGCCAGGGGTAGGTTGTAAAGGCCTCTTCCAGGGCGGCACGCTGGTATTTCACGGGAACACCGAATTTTGAATAGTTGCCGGCCACGCTTGATCCGGCGATGGTTCCAATCCCGACCTGTGGGTTGATCCTGATGCCCACCGATCCCGCGGGTTCCGGAATATGATGTGCGACCCGCGCCAGTTCGGAAAGGTTGTCGATGTTCAGGTTTATGCCTGTCTGAAGGGCGAATTCAATCTCCCCGGCAGTTTTTACCGGGGAATCGAAGACAATATTGGCGGGTGGGTACCCCGCCTTCAGGGCCATGGTAACCTCCCCGAGGGAAGCTGCTTCGACCCCCGAACCGGGGTTGGTTTCCCTCACAAAATCCATGATTTTCCTTAAGGGGTTGGCCTTGATGGCAAAAGCGTGGAGCGTTCCCGGCGGGAAACACGATCCGAGATATCTGATTCTCTCTTCCAGGAACCGGAGATCGTAAAAAATAACCGAAGTATCCTCTTCACGAATCATCCCCGCAGCAAGCGCCGAACGAAAAGCCGCACCAATCTCCGCAACATCAAGGTTATCCCTGCTCTTCATATTTCTTTTTCACTTTTTCGCTATTTCGCTACCTCGCTATTTCGCTATCTCGCTACCTCGCTACCTCACTAATCATCCCCCGCTCATTGGCAACCGCCTGCAACTTCGCGAGTGCAACCCGTCCCCCGGTGCCAAGGCTCAGGGTATTGGCGTTGACGTACAGACCGATATGTTTTTGCATCACCTCATCGTCCATCTCCTGCGCATGCTCTTTCACAAAGGGCATGACCACCCCGGGATTTTTCATCGCAAATTCAACACTTCGGAACATAATCCTGTTCAGTTTGTTGATCATGTCATAACCGAGCCCTTTCCTGGCGATAATCCCGCCAAGAGGAATGGGCGAACCTGTCAGTTTTTCCCAGTAATTCCCCAGGTCGCTGATTTTTTTCAGCCCCTTTTGCTCGTACGTGAACCTGTTTTCATGGATAATGACCCCTGCATCGACCTCCCCGTTCAGGATGGCATCTTCGATTTGTGAAAAGAGCATGAACTCCTTGTTGACAGTCCCCGGGGCTGCAATCCTGAACAACATGTGGGCTGTGGTGTATTTGCCGGGAACAGCAACGTGCAACCCCGGAACTTCCTCCAGTGTGTATTCTTTTTTGCTGATCAGCAGCGGTCCGTTGCCGAATCCCAGCGCACTGCCTGAATCCAGCAGGATGAAATCGTGCTGAAGCAGGAGGTAGGTGAAAAAGCTGACCTTTATCATGTCGGTATCACCTGCGATCGCAAGTTGATTCAGCGTCTCCACGTCGTGTAAACTGATGCTGAAGTTGAGTCCTTCAAGATCGATCCGTTTGTGTATGATCGCCTCAAAGATAAAAGTGTCGTTTGGGCAGGGAGAAAGTGCGAGCGTTATCATGCGAGTTTGATAAGAGGAGTGTTGTTGCAATTGTATCGGAATAGTAGTTTTCATGTCCTGTTCATTGACCGCTACCTGGCCGGGGGTATGCTGTTCAGCAAATCCCTCAGCAGCCGGTTGAGGTTTTTAAGTGCAAGATCAAGTTTCCAGCTCGACTTGTCGCGTTCTTCCACCAGGTTGGAGATGGCCCTGATCTGGAGGCAGGGTATAGCGGCAGTGAGGCAGGCATAAAAAAAAGCAGCCCCTTCCATGCTTTCCAGGTCGGCATCGGCGAGTTGCCGGATCCGGGCGATGCTCCGAAGGTTCCCTCTTACAGTGTTTGAGGTGATCCCTTTGACCCTGGGCAGTTTTGTGATGATCTCAATCCCGTACATCCCCTGGTCTGTTATGGGTTCGATGACGAGTTTGCCCCCGCGGTATGGAGGCTGATCAGGATCAGCGAGGCCCAGTTCAAACATGGAAAGGAAATTTTCCCCATTTTCAGCGCCCAGTTCGGGAATGCAGTCCTCAACGACATTTACCACTGACCCCAGTGCCAAATCCCGGTTGAAGGTTCCGGCGATCCCTGCGTTGATGGCCAGGTCGTATGGTTGAATTGCAAATTGTTTGCCAAGATAATAAGCCGTAGCGACCATCCCGACGCCGGGAATCAAAACATCGATGCTGACCTGCTTGTACTGATAACATGAGAGTTGATCAGACTTTTTCCCTGCCAGGTGGAGTTTTTCGAGGAAGGGTCTGATTTCAAACGCTGTGGCAGAAACTACCAGGACACGCATCATTCAGGTCTTTTATTGTATTTTGTACCGTACTCCAGTCCATGGGCATTGGGCCCGTTTTCATTGCGACGCAGCATGAATGCAAAAAACAATCCGAAAAACCCAAGGCTGCTGAAGATCCACATGCCCAGGTGATAGCCCCCGGGATTCGCTGCACTTGCACCTGAACTGTCATTGGCCCATCCTACCATGAGGTTGAACCCGGCAAGCCCGATGTTCTGGATCATGGTCATCAGGCCATATGCTGTTCCAAGTTTGGAATGGTCGACGATGAGAGCGACCGAAGGCCACATGATGGCCGGGATCAGTGAAAAGGCGATGCCCATGATGACCATCGGGATAGCGATGTTTGGAAAATAGGTAAAAAGGGCGCTGATCATTTTCCCGAAATAGACGACACCGCCAAGGAATCCGGTACTCTGGTCAGATGCCGAGAAAATCTTTATAACGGCAGGCGACATCGCCACCGTGTGGGTGACATACCCCATGACCAGGTATACGGGAATGATGAGCAGCGAGCCGAACATCATCAGCAGGGAACGTTTACCGATCTTGTCGGATAATAACCCGAACAACGGGGTAAGGATCATGGCCGAAAGTGTAAGGAGGCTCGAGAGGAATCCCCCCATCCCGCGGGCAACATCGTCGGGCAGTCCGACCAGGTGCACATCCTTGAAGAATTTCACGGCAAAGGTCTGGAAAGGGAACATGGCCGAATAAAAGGTGATGCATAGCAATGTAATGAACCAGAATGATTTTCCGAACTTGAACAGGTCTTTCAGGATTACTTTGTCCTGGTTGCCTTCTTTCTGCAAAGCAAAGTTTTTTTCAGAATAGAGGTCGATCAGGTAGTAGATCGCAAGGGTTGCAACTGCAATGACTCCTGCGCCGACGGCAATCCATAATGGCTTCTGCCAGTGCACAAAAAGCGATTTGCCCCAGGTCGGCGAATTGAGGGCGAGGAACGACCCCATCCTGGCAATGGTCAGGTTCAGACCGAAGGCAAACGAAAGTTCTTTTCCTTTGAACCACCGCGCAAGGATAGTCGTGATGCCCACGATCATCGATTCGGCCCCGAGCCCAAAGATCAGTCTGCCGGTGGCCATCCACACGATGTCGCCCTTGACCGTGGTAAAGAGCGCCCCAAGAAATACAAGGCATGCAAAGATCAGAACTGCCTTTTTTGTCCCAATTTTGTCAATGATGATCCCGCCGATCAGTACCATGAAAATATTCGGGATGCTGTAGATCCCCTGCAGCAGTCCGAGGTTCGCATCGGTGAAATGCAGCTGGGCTTTCAGCACGTCGGCAAGCGGACTGATACAGTCATAAATGTAATAGTTGCCAAACATGGCAAGGCTGATAAAAATCAGCACGATCCAGCGCAGTATTGCCGGCGGATCTTTCTTAAGCGTAATCGTCTGGGTCATGGGACATTATTTGTTAGGGTAGCTATTTTTTATCAGAGCATAAAAGTAGCCTTTTTTACCATATCTGAAAACATTACCTTTGTATTTTCAAAATGTAATTTATTAAAATGAAAACCAGGAGAATTTTACCTGTCTTGCTCGCCATCCTTTTGCTTCCTGTTATCCTGTTTGGCAAAGGCGTTACTTCAGCAACGGCCATCCGCGTCGCGCAAAATTTCTGCATCCTGCATGGTTTTCCTGCCGCGCTCGTCGCAGACACGGAGACAAGCACCCCCGGCATACAGGAGAACCCTTTTTTTAAGGAAAAACTTCGTTTGTATTACCGGTTTCAGCTTGCCGCGACAGGTGGCTTTATCCTGGTTGCCGCCGATGACCGGATTCCACCGGTTCTGGGGTATTCTTTTACAGGCACATCAACCCCTGCTGCGATTCCGCTTTCCTGCAGGAATTTTCTCCAGGAAATTGAAAGAGGAATCCTCGAAATGATCCATAACAATACCGATCCCGGTCCCGGGGTGGTTCAAAGCTGGAACCAGTTAACGGCACCTGTAATTTCCCCCGTAAAACCCGCCCACGACCTTGCCCCTTTGATCCTGACCCGGTGGAACCAGGGATGCTTCTGCAATGCCGGATGCCCGAACGACACGTCGGCTCACAATTCTTGCCTGCATGCGCTTGCGGGATCGGGTGCCACGGCCATGGCCCAGGTTATGAAATTTTATCACTACCCCGCCCATGGGACCGGAGAACACGGGTACGTTCATCCAAAATACGGGATTCAATATGCCAATTTCGGGGCCACCTCCTACAACTTTTCGCTGATGCCCGATACAATCAGCAGCCTAAATGACAACGTTTCAACCCTGATATACCAGTGCGGCGTTGCCCAGAACATGAACTATGGCGTCCAGGGTTCGCAGTCCGACTCCTCTGTTGTCGACTCAGCCCTGGTAAAATATTTCAGCTTCCCCGCCACTGCTTTATGGAAATGGAAGTCGGGTTTCACGACTGCCGAATGGCTGTCTATGCTAAAGACAGAACTGGATGCAGCCCACCCGTTGATTTATCATGGTGGTAGCGGGACATCAGGCGGTTACTTTATCTGCGATGGTTACCAGGGGAACGATTTCTTCCACTTCAACTGGGGTCTGGGCGGGAGTTGGGATGGTTTTTTTTATCTGAACAACCTTGCTCCCGGAAGTAATAATTTCACCTCGTCGCAGGGCGCCGTCTTCAACCTTGCTCCCTCCGGACAGGCTCCCGATACCTATACCATGGATTTCGAATCGGTTGCCGATTTTTCTCTCACCTTTAACGACTGGTCGGTAAAGGATGTTGACCAGCATGGCACCTACGGTATTACCAACTATAATTTCCCGCACCAGACGGAAGCCATGGCATTCCTGGCTTTCAACCCGGCCCAGGTCAGTCCCTCCATGTCAGCCGACCAGGCCATCCAGCCTCATGGGGGGTTGCGGTTCGGTGCCTGCTTTAATTCAAACCCTCCGGCGAACGACGACTGGTTTATCTCACCGCAGATACAGCTGGGCACCAACGGGACATTCTCATTCTGGATTAAATCGTACAATGATCTCTATGGACTCGATAATTATACTGTGGCCGTTTCAACAACCGGCAATAGCCCCGGAAACTTCACGGTTATCTCGGGAAGCCAGCCGCTGCAGACGACCCTAGCGTGGACAAAAAAGATTTTCGGACTTGCCGGTTACAACAACCAGAAGGTTTATGTTGCCATTCATTGTGTGTCGAACGACCATTTCCTGATGATGATCGACGACCTGGAGGTGAAAACGCATGGAACAACCGCTTTAACGGCCGACTTTGCCGCCGACAAGGTGTCTCTCATGGCGGGCGACAGCGTTACCTTCACCGACCAGTCGTCGGGAACGCCTACTTCCTGGAAATGGAGTTTTCCCGGGGGCAGCCCGTCATCCTCCTCGCTTCAGTCTCCTTCTAAAATTCATTACAATCTTCCGGGGAGTTACCCGGTTCAACTGAAGGTCACCAATGGCACCACCAGCGATTCCATAACCCGTTCCGGGTACATTTCAGTGACCGCCTTTCCGTCTTCCATGTCTCTTGATTTTGAATCGCTTGCCGATTTTACCCTCTCTTTCAATCCATGGACGGTGAACGATGTCGGGGGAGGGAATACCTATGGCGTCACATCGGTAACCTTTCCGAATGCGTATTATCCCATGGCATACATCTGTTTTAACCCGGCCAATACCATCCCTCCGATGACCAGCATGACGGCCCATTCGGGTCTGAAAATGGGATGTTGTTTTTCTTCCACTCCACCCAAGAATCCAAACAACAAATGGCTGATCACCCCCCGGATGACCCTGGGGACCAGTCCCCTGATGGAATTCTGGGTAAAAACGTTCAACCCACAGTTTGGTTATGAAATGTACAATGTAGCGGTTTCAACCACCGACCTGGCACCTTCCAGCTTTGTCCCCCTGACGGCAGCTCCGGAATCGGCGCCCGGTGACTGGACCAAAAGGAGTTACAATTTGTCGGTTTACACCCACCAGAACGTCTATATCGGGATCCAGTGCGTTACCAATGACGGATTCGTCCTTATGCTCGATGATATTTCGATCACATCTGCTGTCGGGGTGGATGAACATTCCTCGCTGGTGCAAATCACCATCTTCCCCAATCCTGCCGGTGATTATATCAACCTGGCGTGTGGCAGGGCTTTTCAAACACCCGTTACGGCCACACTCTTCAATACGCTCGGCGAAAGGGTCAGGTCATGGGACAATCCGGCTTTTAGCGGCAACATGCTGCTTGACACCCGATACATCCCCGGGGGGATGTACCTGTTACAGGTAAGCTCCGGCAACGAACGGGTAACCCGAAAAGTTTCAATCGTCCACTAATCAAAACATTCCCACATGAAGTTACAACTGCGTCTCATCCTGGTTTTTGTATCTCTTCTGTATGTCATTTGCCCGGGTACCTTATCTGCACAGTTAAGCCAGGGAGGTGTGCCGGTAAGTTTCTCGGTAGCGATGCCGGTTGATACGATAAACATGATAAGTCTTGCCCCCCCGGCGACAGACCAGCTCGCGCTTGAGGACAAAGACAACCCGGTCCCTTACCGGTTTGCCGTAAATATTGCAGTCGACCTCGGGATAGACGCAACGGGTCACTGGTCGACCGCTCCCGACGGTACCGGGGTGTGGAGGATCACCATCAGGGCGGCCGGTGCCCGGGCGCTTACCCTTTATTTTGACCATTTCAGAATGCCAGAGGGTGCCAGGCTTTTTGCATACAACCCCGGAAGAACCCGGATGATCGGCGCCTTCACCGAAGCGAACAACAATAGCGCGGGTACCTTTGCCACCGAACTGATCCATGGCGAACAGCTCACCCTGGAATATGATGCTCCCGCCGGCACCGGAGCGCCCGAACTGCATATCAATGAGGTGGCCTATGCATACCGCGGCATCGCCGATTATTCCGGGCTTAAAACAGGTTTCGGCACTGCAGGGAAATGTGAGGTGAATGTCCATTGTGCCGAGGGCGCCACCTGGCAGAACCAGGTCAGGAGCGTGGTTCGGGTACAGGTGAAACGCGGGACCCAGAATGTTTGGTGTACCGGATCAATGATCAACAACACGCTGAACAATGGCAAACCATACCTGATTACAGCCGACCATTGCGGCAACCAGTCTACTGCCACCGATCTCACCCAGTGGATCTTTTATTTCAACTATGAGGGAACCGCCTGCGCCAATCCAACGGTTGAACCGGCCTTGAAATCACTGACCGGGGCCACCATGGTCGCACACGGCGGAAACAGCGGTCTGACGGGATCCGATTTTTTCCTGGTCCTGCTTCAATCATTGGTCCCCAAATCTTATAATGTATATTACAACGGCTGGAACCGCGACGTCACAACCCCCAGCCCCTCCGGAGTCGGGATTCACCATCCATCCGGCGATATCAAGAAGATTTCAACCTATACTGCGCAACTCCAGCCATCCAACTGGAACGGCGGTGCCTTCCTTTCGCACTGGCAGGTAAACTGGATAGGTACGGCCGACGGGCACGGAACAACCGAGGGTGGATCGTCGGGATCGCCGCTCTTCGACAACATGGGAAGACTGGTTGGCACCCTTACCGGGGGACAATCATCATGCGATTCCAGCGCCCTGAACTCGCCCGACTATTATGGACAGTTCGCCTATGACTGGGATAAAAACGGGACCGATTCAACTAAGGTATTAAAATACTGGCTCGACCCACTGAATACCAATGTGATGGCGATGAACGGCTGGGCCCTTTCGGTTGAAGAACCGGCGAAGCAGGACTGGATATCCCTTTATCCGAACCCGGTGAGCGACATTCTTTATATGAGCACCGGCGGCATCCCCTCCGGATCACTGAGGGTGATGATCACAGGTGTATATGGCAACCAGGTGCTGAACCGCGAACTTAAAAGGGCTGCAGATGTTTACCAGGTTGACCTTTCGGGCCTTCCGGTTGGTCTCTACGTGGTGCAGGTCAGCGACGGAGTCCGGCGGATTGTGCGGAAAATCATCAAACAATGACCTATTATTCATGGAGGAAGAGCAACTGCTAAATATAGCCAGGAATACCGCCATACCCGGCGACCTGAAGGAAATTGCCCGGAAAGTAACAGGTGGGGGACGGATCTCGCAGGAAGAGGGAATTGCCCTGTTTAACCATGGCGGGATGGGTTTCCTGGGCCTGCTGGCCGACCATGTCCGGGTGAAAAAGAACGCGGACAAGGCCTATTATATCCGGAATTTCCATATTGAACCGACAAATATCTGTGTCAACAAATGCCGGTTTTGTTCCTATTCCCATCATTTCAGCGCCACGAAATGGGAACTGACAATGGATGAGATCATCGGGAAGGTCAGGAATGAAGTGGCCGGGGTATCGGAATTGCACATTACAGGGGCCGTTCATCCCGACCGGGATATCCGCTACTATGGCGACCTGATCGCAAGAATCCGCGACGAAAGGCCGGCATTGCATGTAAAGGCCTATTCGGCCGTAGAACTTGATTACATGATCAGGAAATCGGGAATGACGATCGGGGAGGGGTTAGGTTACCTGAAATCATGCGGACTGGGTTCCATCCCGGGAGGAGGGGCTGAGATCTTTGATGAATCGGTGAGAAGTGAGATCTGCGGCATGAAAACCTCATCGGAAACCTGGATTGAAATTCATGAAACTGCTCATAAACTTGGAATTCCTTCGAATGCCACCATGCTTTACGGCCATCTTGAGACCTACGCCCACCGCATCGATCACCTGGAACGATTGCGGCAGTTACAGGACCGGACGGGCGGGTTCAATGCCTTTATCCCGCTCAAATTCCACAATGACAACAATGCCATGTCGGCCGTACCCGAAGTCTCCGTGGTTGAGGACATGAAAATGTACGCCGTTGCGCGGATCTACCTCGACAATTTTCCTCATCTCAAAGCCTACTGGCCTGCGGTGGGCCGTAAACTGGCGCAGGTATCCCTCTCCTTCGGGGTCGATGACCTTGACGGGACCATCAACGATTCGACACGGATCTATTCCCTGGCTGGAGCCAGGGATCAGAACCCGGTGATGACTGTTTCGGAAATGGTCGCCATGATCACTGAGTCAAAACGGAGACCGGTTGAAAGAGATTCGTTTTATAACGACCTTAACGGATTGATTGAAGAAATTCCTTTATTAACCATCCCTGAACGATGACATTCGACGAGATCGCAACATTGCTCAGTACCAGGAAAGTAGGCATTGCCGGTTGCGGCGGGCTGGGATCCAATTGTGCGGTTGCCCTTGCCCGCGTGGGGATAGGAACCCTGGTCGTAGCCGATTTTGACATCGTAAGTTTTTCCAACCTGAACCGGCAATATTATTTTATCGACCAGGTCGGGATGAAAAAAGTTGATGCACTCAGTGCCAATATCCTGAGGATCAACCCGGCCGTGAATGTCATCGGTCGTGATCTTAAACTCACACCAGGTAATATTCCCGGGGTGTTTGCCGGATGCGGGGTTATCGTGGAAGCATTTGACCTTGCCGGTCAGAAAGAGATGTTCATAGAAACGATTCTTGAAACCATGCCCGGGATACCACTCGTGGTCGGATTGGGAATGGCCGGCTGGGGAATGAATAATGATATCCGGTGCCGCAGGGCCGGGAACATTTATATTTGTGGTGATGAGGTGTCTGAAATCGGTCCTGACCTCCCACCCATCGCTCCCCGGGTCGGGATGGTCGCAAACATGCAGGCCAATGTGGTGCTGGAGATTTTGTTAGGTAGCGAAATTATTGAAAATTAGGCTAACATGATAGTATGAAAATTTTTTTAAACAATAATGCGGAAGAGATACCGGGTGAACAGCTTACGGTCAATGAACTGCTTAAATACAAGAACTTTACATTTAGGATGCTGGTGATCAGGATCAATGGTGAACTGGTTAAAAAAACAGCTTACGAAACGGCCGAGGTCCACGACGGCGATGAAGTCCATGTGCTTCACCTCATCTCCGGCGGCTAACCCGTCACTCGTCATTCGTCATTCCACTATATTACCTCGGCCACCACAAACGTACTGCCCCCGATAAATACCAGGTCATCTATTGCAGCATTCGCCCGTGCCGCCTCCAGGGCTGATTTCACCGAAGGATAGCATTCCCCGTGCAAACCGCTTGCAGCGGCCTCCTGTTGCAGCAGGGCGGCTTCGAGCCCGCGCGGAATGCCGGGTTTGCAGAAATAATAAGTTGCATCTTTCGGGAGGATCTGAAGAATCGGGGGAAGGTGCTTGTCGTTCACTACGCCGAAAACAAAGTGCAAATGGCGGTGCGGCGTACTGGCGATCTGCATGACAACCTCCGCCAGGCCGCTTTCGTTGTGCCCCGTGTCGCATATGGTCAGCGGTGAATGGCCCAGTGTTTGCCATCTGCCTGCAAGCCCGGTGTTTTTGATTACATCCCCGATCCCCTTGCGGATGATTGCCTGCGATAGTCCATGCCCTGCCTTTCCGAGCATTTCACATACGGCCGTCACCGTTATGATGTTTTTGCACTGGTAAATACCCGGGAGCGGTGAAACAAGGTTACGAAGCCATAATTCCTCCATCCTGTGCAGGTCCATGACCCGGAATGCTTCGTTGCCAATCCGTTCCGACCGGAAATTACGGACGTTGAAAACCTGGTCGGCAAACACGATCTCCGAGTGCATTTCCATCGCCTTTTTAATGAAGACCGGTGCAGGCTCATCCTGTGTTTCGCCGATCACCACCGGGATGCCTGGTTTGATGATGCCGGCCTTTTCGAATGCGATTTTTTCCAGGGTGTCACCGAGGAACTGGACATGGTCGAAACTTACATTGGTAATTACGGAGACCTCGGGCCTGATGATATTGGTGGAGTCAAGCCTTCCTCCCAGACCCACTTCCACGACGGCCACCTCGACCTGCTGTTTCCTGAAATAGTCAAAAGCCATACCGACAGTGAGCTCGAAAAACGAGGGTTGTATGATCTCAAACTGATCGCGGTAAGTTTTTACAAAACCGGTCACGCTGCTTTTTCGGATCATCCTGCCATTGACCCGGATGCGCTCGCGGAAATCCTTCAGATGTGGCGAAGTATAAAGGCCGGTCCTGAACCCGGCGGTTTGCAGGATGGATGCCAGCATGTGCGATACCGAACCTTTTCCGTTGGTGCCGGTAACATGGATGGTGCGGAATGAATTTTGCGGATTGCCCAGCATATCGCAAAGGGCGATGGTGTTGACAAGGTCGGATTTGTATGCCTGGGCGCCGATTCGATGGTACATCGGCAGTTGAGCATAAAGGTAGGCTAAGGTTTGCGGGTAGGTCATCAAATGAGGGGTTCAGGATTCAGTAAATGGCGCCGCCTGATGAATCACGGGTGGCTCCTGTAACGCTTTTCAGGCAGTTTATCTCGTTGCGCCACTTCAAAAGGCCGAGAAAGGCGAAGATCAGCGCTTCCTTATAGTTCACCGTGTCGGGGTCAGGGATCAGGATGCCGGGAATTGAATGATGCCGGATGCGGCTCACTAAAAAATCATTGAAGGCCCCGCCGCCTGTCACCAGCATGTTGGTTCCCGGTTTATCGCCGGCGGCTGCTGCAACCTGGATGGCAATATGCTCACAGAAGGTGGCCAGCAGGTCGTGGACCGGCAAACCGGAACCCGAAAGCAAGGGGAAAACATGCTGAACCACCCACTCCCTGCCGAGCGATTTCGGGAACGACTGCCGGTAAAAGGGGAGGGTGTTCAACCGTTCCAGCAGGGTAGGGTCAATGGTTCCCCCGGAAGCAATGAGTCCGCCGGGGTCGAATTCGCGGCCCGCCTGCTGCGCCAGGTGGTTTAGCACGATGTTGGCGGGGCAGATGTCATAGGCTGTCCTGCTGCCGTTATTGTCGAAGGAGATGTTGGCAAAGCCCCCGAGGTTTAAACAAAAATCCATGGAACCGAAGAGGAGCTGATCGCCGATTGGCACCAGGGGAGCTCCCTGCCCGCCCAGAGCCACATCGAGTGACCTGAAATCGCAGATCACCGGGAGGCCGGTTTCGGCAGCGATGCATGCACCGCTCCCGATCTGGGAGGTAAGCATCAGTCCGGGCTGATGAAAAATGGTGTGCCCGTGCGAAGCGATGAAATCGGGCCGTAGGCTGAACTTTTCCATGAAAGTCCGCGCAAGGGTGCCCAGCAGGTGCCCGTAATCAGCGTCTGCTGCCGCAAAATCAAGGGCAGTGGATGTTTGAAGGGTTGAAAGAACCTCCCGCCAAGGGGCCGGGTAGGGCGTGGTCTCGGCACATTCGATTCGATAGGTCCAGCTGTTACCAATACGGATAAAGGTGCAGCAGGCAATATCGAGCCCGTCGAGACTGGTGCCAGACATCAAACCGATGACCCTGTATTTCGATTTTTTCAAAGTGCGGCGGAATTTGATTTTTGTCAAAGCGTGTCGACCACTTTTTCCAGCTGAATACCCCTTGATCCCTTGATCAGGATGGTTGCACCGGTAATCCGGTGGTGGTCCAGCCACATCCTGGCCAGTTCGCTGTCGTGGAAACAGAGGTTTTCGCGTTTTGTGTTTAGTCGCGTGAATTCGGGACCGACCAGGAAAACTTCTGTAAATCCCAACCGGTTTGCCAGGTCAAGAACCCGGAGGTGTTCGCTGTCCGAATCATTTCCCAGTTCGAGCATGTCTCCGAGGATCAGCATTTTGTTGGAATAATCTGCAGACGCAAAGGCGGTGAGTGCGGCGGCCATGCTGCTGGGGTTTGCATTATATGCATCGAGAATAAGCAGGTTTTGCCCGGTCCTGGTTACCTGCGACCTGTTGTTGTCGGGTTTGTAAGCCTCCAGGGCCGATTTGATTCCGGTGGGGGATATGCCGAACTGTTGCCCGATGGCTGCAGCTGCCAGCAGGTTGCTGTCGTTGTATATGCCGTAAAGGTTCGATTCAACCGCAAGTTCCGTGTTGTCGCGGAAAAGAAGGCCGAGGGTGACAAACGGACTGGCAGTCGATTTTCCGGCAGTAAGGTCGGCCGGGGCATCCCCGTAGGTGACCCTCCTGATATCCCCGGCATGCTCCTTCAGCAATGTATCGCGGTTGTTCAGGAAAATGGTGCCCCCGTTATCGCGGATGAACCGGTACATTTCTGTTTTGGTGCGGATAACTCCTTCAAATCCTCCGAATCCCGCGAGATGTGCCTTCCCGATGTTTGTAATCAGCCCGAAATCCGGGCGAGCGATCCGGCACAGGAAATCGATCTCCCCGGGATGATTGGCCCCCATTTCGATCAGGGCGATCTCCGTTTCACCTGTCATCCTGAGCAGGGTAAGGGGAACGCCGATATGGTTGTTCAGGTTTCCGCGGGTCGCGATTGTCCTGTATTTCGAAGAGAGGACCGTATAGGCCAGTTCCTTTGTCGTGGTTTTTCCATTGGTACCGGTAATAGCCAGTACAGGGACGGCAAACTGCATCCGGTGATGACAGGCAAGTTCCTGGAGGGTTTTGAGAACATCATCGACCAGGATATATCGGTCGTCGGATGCGTATTTCGCTACGTCAACAACTGCATGGCTTGCGCCAAGGTCGAGGGCACGCGCGGCGAATTCGTTGCCATTGAATAAATCGCCGCGGAGTGCGAAGAAAAGGGATCCCGGCGCCACCTGCCGGCTGTCGGTTGAAACGACAGGGTGCCTGAGGAAAACGGGGTAGAGTTTGCTGATCAGTTCAGTCATGGGTGTTTGAAAGAGGCAACAAAATAAATAAAAAACCCCGCTTCGTAAACGAAACGGGGCTTAATTCTTTTTTATGATCATTATCTCCCGGCAATTGATCCGCCGACGCGTGTCATGGCGCAACGGAATCCGATGGCATCCGATGCGTCGTTCTCATCGAGGTAACGGCGTGTACCGGGGCTCAGGTAGTATGCCTGGTCCTTCCAGTTGCCGCCCTTGTATACGCGCGCATGATCGCTGATAAGAGAACTCATGCCATATTCATACATGAGGTTCGTGGCGCTTGAATCCTTGCCACCCTCTTTCCATACGTTGTTGTCGATGTTCGAGGCAAAGTCGCCATCGAGGTAATTGATATTGTCAGCTTTACGGTAGTTCTTGCGGTTCATGGCTTCGGCTGTCGTAATGTCGCGGTACTTCATGTGCCCGAGGCTGTCCTTTTCTTCAAGAGCCCCGGTGGCATTGCGCACGGGGGTTTTGAAAACGTTGCCGCGGAAGGGGCGGAGGTCGGAAACTTCGAAGGAGTTCAGCGGACGGTAAACATCGAGTACCCATTCACTTACATTCCCTGCCATGTTGTACAGGCCGTAATCGTTGGGGAAATAGGAGCCGCAGGCTGCAGGGATATCGGAACCGTCGTTCAGGTTACCCGCAACGCCCATATAGTCACCCTTGCCACGTTTGAAGTTGTCCATGAAACTTCCGTAATATCTTGATTCATTGGTACGGACATAGTTGCCGTTCCACGGGTAGTTTTTACGTTCAACCACCCTTTCATACAGGGTGTTCCCGATGAGGCCGAGGGCGGCATATTCCCATTCCGCTTCGGTCGGCAGCCTGTATTTTGGCAACAGGATACCATCCTCCATCTTTACTTTGCGTGTGCCGGTACCGTTGGGATTCAGGTCGGGCAGCGATTTATTGACCAGGCCTTCGTATTGGCCTGCAAGGTAAGCTTCGGTATTGAAGTTGTTTTCATTCTTTTGTGCCGGGTCCATGGAGAGAATTCCGCGTTTGATCAGCATCATTTCGTTGACCCTGTCGGTTCGCCACTGGCAGTAATCGTTTGCCTGGACCCAGGTAACGCCTACAACCGGATAGTTACGGTATGCCGGGTGACGGAAATAATACTCAACCAGGGGTTCGTTGTATGCAAGTTTATCGCGCCACACCAGGGTGTCGGGCAGTGCCTTGCGGTAAACGGCCGGGTAATCGGTCGTATAAACACGGTTCAGCCAGTAGAGGTATTCGATATAATCGAGGTTACGCACTTCGGTTTCATCCATGTAGAAACTGGAAACAGTGACCCTTTTCGGACTGTTGTTCCACTCGAACATAACGTCATCCTGGGTACTGCCCATGGTGAAGGTCCCGCCTTCGATGAACACCAGGCCGGGTCCGGTCTGCTGATCGGCGAATGGCCGGACTTCAAATCCGCCGTTCTTAGGATTGTTATATTCCCAACCAGTGGAGCGTGAAGCTTCTTTTTTACAGGCTCCCCCCAGAAGGATGGCAGCCGTGAGCGCGCTTACCTGAAATAATCTGTTGATTTTCATCCGTTGAAAATTTTTGCAAACCTACATGAATTCCTCAAAAATAGCAAATATTTGACCGAATTAAAGCAGGTTCTTTATGACCATTGAACAAGGAATTATTAACATCTTGGATAAATAACTAAAAACGCGGGCATTTTATTGCCCTGACGTGCCTTCTTTTTTCAATGCAGGGGAACTGCCACGATGCAGAAACCTCGTGGGCCCCTCCAGATACGCTTTTCAGTTTGCTAACAGTGTAATCATAGCTGTATCCGACCCGCAGGTTTTTATAATGGACCCCGATCATCGGGATGATGGCATCAGGGTTTTCAAAGTTATGGCGGAACCATAACCCGCCGACAAAGGGATCGATGGTTAGGTATAAACCGACATTAAGCTGGTGAAACTGGAATTGTTGCTGGTAAAGGATATTGGGAGATATCGAAAATTCACGGTCCTCGTCCGCGCTGCCATTGGTTCGCAGGCTGATGACCGATCCGGCATGCACCGTAAACTTCATGGGGAGGATGGTCGAATTGTCGTTGTAAAAACCAATTTTCGGCTGGCTGAGGTGATCCACCGCAATTCCTCCGTAAACAAGGTCATCATATCCGAGGAAAACTCCTGCGGAAAAATCGGGCACCCCGACGCTGAGGTTATCCGGCTGTTTTTCAGCGGTCGGCAATGTGAAGCCGTTTTGGGGATCGATCATGTCTTCAAACCGGAGGTTCTCCCACACCAGGCGCCGCTGGTAATAACCCGCCTTGACCGCCCCGCTGGCCTGCAGGTGACTGGTCAGGTTGAATTTGTATGCATACATCAGGCTGATGGTGGTGGTGTTCAGGTTACCTCCTCCTGCACGGTCGGCGGTAACCAGCAGCCCAAGCCCCCCGTGCAGGGCGTCAACATACTGGTCGTATGAAAAACTGTAGGTATTGAATGCCTTTCCGATCCCCGGCCACTGGTTCCGGTAATTGCCGACAGCCCTCGGGCAGATGGTGATACCGGTCATCGCCGGGTTAAGATAGAGCGGGTTGGCGTAAAACTGCGAAAACTCAGGATCCTGCGCAAAGGATTTGCCCAGGATAAACGTAATCAAAAACAAGACGGTAACCGGAGACCTTCTGATCATGAATTGTTGTTGTATCCTGATTAATTAGTGGTTACAATATTACAAATTATTTAGACAATCCCGAAAGCCCTGCGACAATATTAACTAACAGGTAACGTTAAAAATAGTGTTAAAATATAGATATTCAAAATAATTTTATCCGTCAATAACTTTTTCGCAGAA
>CAIMWF010000099.1 GCA_903845055.1 uncultured Bacteroidales bacterium
AGGGTTACCGGAGAGCCTTCACAAACAATACTGGCAGTGGTATTTATCAACACAGTCATTGGAGGCAAGAGGTTAAGAGTAACTAAACCAGATGACATCCCTGTAGGCAAATAAGAGATTGACAAATAAAAGGTACCCCCATGATATCCTGGTGACCCTGGGTTTATAACCGGGTTCATGTCATTTGAGTTCCATCCCACCAGGTCACTCCAGGTGTAGGTTGAGCCCGGCAGACCGCAACCTGTCAGCCCACCACAATACAGGTTGATGGGAGCCCCGTAGCAAACATTGGAGGGAATTGCAGTCTGGGCAGCGGTGTTCAGGGAAAAAGCAGAAATTAAGAGCAGCAAACAAGCTGTTTTAAAAAGATACCTGGAATGCATAATGTGCGACCAGGGCTTCCTCAGGAATTCCATGTTCATTGATGCATTTTGGTCAAACCCGGAAGAGGCAACCCTGGTGGCAGCCGCATAGTTCCCGTCCCTGCAATATGTTCCAATATCAAGCCCCAAATTACCGTATAAAAAAGTTAAGGTAAAAGTACAAAAATTATCATCCGAAAACGAAAAACTTCAGATTCTTTTTTTAGAAAAATAAGGTTTGCTTTGCCGGTATCACAAGAACATGCAGAAACCATACTATTTACAGGTGATACGGTTAATACACGCTTCCATTCCCGCTATCTGCTCCCTGGCGATACGAACCATCTGATTTAATGCCAGCAAGTTAAATAAATTTCACCGGACCGGGGAAGAAAAGTGAAATTAAATTCTAACATATGCATATTTTCATCTTTAGACTTGATAAAATAAACTTTATATCTCGCTGGCAGGCAATCAATGGTAGGCCATGCGGACACAACATGTTAATAAAATGTCATGTTAAATAAAAACTCCGGCACGGGTAACACCTGTTCCGGGTATGGTAATCCGGAAGCCGGGTATTATTTTTCAGCGGAGCAATACCCCGACCCTGTTTAACAATGGTATAAACATGAAATCTTTCATGTTATTTTTTACCTGTTAGGTAATTGATAACATAATAATGTATATTACCTTTACAAATAAAACATGGAATATGAAAACCAGAAATATATCAGCATTACTATTGTGGATGGCTATTTGCTGCACGGTAAGCCTCCATGCACAGGTCCTGATCAGCAACGGGGCCGGCACTTCCGACCCGTCGGCACAACTTGAAATACGTTCAACAGGCAAGGGTTTGCTTTTACCGAGAATGGATTTCAACGACCGCCCCCAGTCACCAACTGCAGGATTGATCATTTTCGTCACAACCCATGGACCCAAAGGCAACAACGCGGTATATGTTTACAATGGCACTGCCTGGGTGAGGTTGTCCTATTCGACCTACCTTCTTGGAGATGCAGCACAGGGCGGGATCATCTTTAATATAGATTCAACCGGCCAGCACGGTTATGCCTGCATGAATTATGAACTGGGTAATTACTCCGTACCCTGGGGATGCGACAGCACCCTGATCGGGCCATTGGCGCAGGGTACAGACTTTGGAACGGGGAAGGCCAACACCCATGCCATTGATTCGATCTGCCCTCAGGTTAATATTGCAGCCAGGGTTTGCAGTTCACTCAACCTCAACGGTTACAGCGACTGGTTCCTGCCGTCGCATGACGAACTGGATTCGATCCATGCGCACAAGGAACTCTTCGGTCTCACCAGCGAGTGGTACTGGAGTTCATCGGAATATAGCGATACTGCCGCGTGGATCGTCCTGATGGATCACCCGGTTGGACAATCCTGGATCACCGGGAAAAGCTGGCATCTGAATTTCCGGTGCATCAGGCAGTTCTGATCACTGTATACCAGTTTCAGTGAGTCATGATGAGTCTGCCTTATTTTTCACTTATATTTCTCTTATAAAACTTCGTGGATTCATCATGTGTCCCAAACTGTCCTTTATTGAGAAACTTACGGGTAAAAAGGTTTGTACTAATTTGACAGTACATTTTTTTCAAGATCCTTTGACCGCAGTTCATGGTCATCACTGAATGTTGAACAGGTTATAATAAAAAAACCACTCACACAAAGCGTGCAAGTGGCTGATTTCCTGGTGACCCCGACAGGATTCAAACCTGTAACCTTCTGATCCGTAGTCAGATGCTCTATTCAGTTGAGCTACGGGGCCTTTGTTATTTACGATTGACGATTGACGAAGTACGATTTGGGATTCCAATCAAAGGGCAACCCTGATTCGGACGCATGGTCGGCTTTCGTTTCGGGGTGCAAAGATAATATTATTTTCAAAATAAATTATACCTTTGCAAATTTGATTTCCGAATATAATTGCAGACAGGACTAAACCAATCGAAACAATGATACGCGTTGGGATACAGAAATTAACACCTGATGATTTCTACAGGATTCTTTTCCTTGATGAAAAAATTGAACTTGACCCGCTGGCAGTTGAAAAAGTAGAGGCTAATTATTTATTTCTGAAAGAATTTGCCAAGGGTAAAGTCATTTATGGGATCAATACCGGCCTCGGGCCGATGGCTCAATATAAAATAAACGGAAACAGCGAACTTCAGCTCCAGTATAACCTCATCCGCAGCCATTGTTCCGGTTGCGGCACCCCGCTTCCCGAAATTTATGCCAAAGCCACCATGCTGGCACGGCTGAACACCTTCATGCAGGCAAAATCGGGCATCCATGTCGAGGTAATCCATCTGCTCAAGGAACTGATCAATCGAAATATCAACCCTCACATCCCCGAACATGGCGGGGTTGGAGCCAGCGGCGACCTCGTTCAGCTGGCCCACCTCGCACTCAACCTCATCGGGGAGGGCGAAATCTGGTATGAAGGCAAACTCCAGGATACTGCGGCAGTTTTCGAAAAAGAGAAGCTCACGCCTGTCACCATGCATATCCGGGAAGGGCTATCGCTGATCAACGGCACCTCCGCCATGACCGGTATCGGCATGATCAACCTTGTGCATGCCAAGAACCTGCTCGACTGGGCCGTCCTCGCCTCTTCCATGATCAATGAAATCGTGGAATCATACGACGACCATTTTTCCGACGGGCTGAACCGCGTTAAGACCCATTACGGTCAGAACCAGGTGGCCCGCATGATGCGCTCCATCCTGAGCGACAGCCAGCTGATCCGCCGGCGGGCCGAGCACCTCTACAACGGCCAGTCGGGAGAGGTGGAGGTGTTCACACATAAAGTCCAGGAATATTATTCCCTGCGTTGCGTTCCCCAGGTACTCGGCCCGATCCTCGATACCATCCTCTATGCCGAAAAAGTACTGATCAACGAGGTGAATTCCACGAACGACAACCCCATCATCGACAGCGATGCAAAAAATGTATTCCATGGCGGTAATTTTCATGGCGATTATGTGGCCCTGGAGATGGATAAACTTAAGATTGCGGTAACCAAACTTTCAATGCTGGCCGAGCGTCAGTTGAATTACCTGATGAACGACAAACTGAACCAGAAGCTGCCTCCCTTTGTAAACCTGGGAAAACTCGGCTATAACCTTGGCATGCAAGGGCTCCAGTTCACGGCTGTTTCAACGGTTGCCGAAAACCAGACCCTCTGTTTCCCCATGTCGATCCACAGCATCACCAATAACAACGACAACCAGGATATCGTCAGCATGGGGACCAACGCCGCCATGATGACCAAACGGGTGATCGACCATTCCTATATCGTATTGTCGATCCACATGATCGCCATCCTGCAGGCCATCGAATTCCTGAAAACGGAAACGAAGATGTCGGCATATTCCCGGAAAAAATTCCAGGACCTGCGAAAAATCGTACCTGCATTTGCAGATGACACGACGAAATACAAGGAAATTCAGCAGATTGCCAATTACATTCTTGAAAATAAACCGAAATTTCCACTCACGGATTGACTTATTTACGATTTTTGAACCCGGAATTCCGATTTCAGTAAATGGAACGGAATCCGGTCGTCCATACCTGAAATCGTATATCGTATATCGTAAATCGTAAATAAAAAAATATGAATTTTGCACTGGTTACAGGCGGATCCAGGGGAATTGGCAGGGCGGTCAGCCTGAACCTGGCTGAAATGGGTTTTTACATCCTGGTCAATTACCGCAACAACCTCGCCGAGGCTGAGACCACCCTCGCCCTGATCAGGGAAAAAGGCTCCGACGGGGAACTCATGCCGTTCGATGTCGCCTCGCAGGAGGAGGTTGAACGGGCCCTGGGCAAGTGGCAGACAGCCCACGAAGGGGAATATATCAGTGTCGTGGTGAACAATGCGGGAATCCGCAAAGATGCCCTGCTGATGTGGATGAAAAACGAGGAATGGAACGAGGTGATCAACACCAACCTGCACAGTTTCCTCTACGTCACGCGGTTCCTGCTCAAGGACATGCTTCTTAAAAGATGGGGACGGATCATCAACGTTGTTTCACTTTCGGGATTGAAGGGTTTGCCGGGCCAGGCCAACTATTCGGCCGCGAAAGCCGGGGTGATCGGAGCAACGAAGGCGCTCGCGCAGGAGGTGGCAAAGAAAAACGTAACCGTGAATGCCGTCGCACCGGGGTTCATTAAGACCGACATGACCAGCGACCTTGATGAAGGACAATTAAAGACCATGATCCCGGCCGGTCGATTTGGAAACCCGGAGGAAGTTGCCGCCGTGGTTTCATTTTTAGCTTCGCGTCAGGCTTCCTATGTGACAGGCGCCGTGATCAACGTGAACGGGGGGCTTTATACCTGATTTACGATTTACGATTTACGATTTACGATTTTGGATTTACGATTTTGGATTTAAATATTTTCCATTTAAGATTTTTTTACAATTTTGCCATTTTACCATTTCACCATCTAGCATATGCACAGGGTTGTCATAACAGGCATGGGTATTTATTCGGTGATCGGAAAGAATCTTGATGAAGTAAGGGATTCTCTTTTCCATGGCCGTTCGGGGATTATTTTTGACCAGGCCAGGAAGGACCTCGGGTTCCGCTCCGGGCTTACCGGGATGGTCGAACGACCGGTTCTAAAGGGGGTCCTCGACCGCAGGATGCGCGTCGGGTTGCCGGTGCAGGGCGAGTACGCCTACATTTCGACACTTGAAGCACTCCGTCATGCAGGTATCGATCAGGCCTTTCTCGATACGCACGAGGTCGGCATTCTTTTCGGGAACGACAGTTCAGCCGTTCCGGTTGTAGAATCTGTCGATATCCTCCGGCAGAAAAAAGATACCATGATGATCGGCTCGGGGTATATTTTCCAGTCGATGAATTCCACCGTTTCCATGAACCTCTCCGTCATCTTCAGGCTGAAGGGGGTTAACTTCACCATCAGCGGCGCTTGTGCAAGCGGGTCGCACGCCATCGGGATCGGTTACCTGCTGATCAAGCAGGGGCTGCAGGACATGATCATCTGCGGGGGGGCCCAGGAGATCAACCCCGAATCGACTGCCAGCTTTGACGCACTGAATGCATTTTCCACAAGGGAATCAGACCCTGCCGGCGCCTCGCGCCCGTTCGACCGCGACCGCGACGGGCTGGTCCCAAGCGGGGGTGCCGCAACCGTGATCATCGAAAGTTATGAATCGGCCCTCAAACGCGGGGCAACAATTCTCGGCGAGGTGATCGGTTACGGATTCTCATCAAACGGCGATCATATCTCCATGCCGAATGTGGAGGGCCCGAGTATCGCCATGCAGAAAGCAATCGGTGACGCAGGCATCCGGGCATCCGAAATTGACTATATCAACGCACACGCAACCTCAACACCTGCAGGCGACAGCAATGAGGCACGGTCGATCAGCCTGGTTTTCGGGGACTCCAAACCCCTGATCAGCAGCACCAAATCGATGACCGGCCACGAAATGTGGATGGGCGGCGCCAGCGAAGTGGTCTATTCCACCCTGATGATGAACAACGGGTTTGTAGCCCCGAACATCAACCTGGTCAACCCCGATGCGGACTCGGAAAAGCTGAATATCGCCACCCGGACAACCCCTTTCCAGATAGGCACATTCCTGTCAAATTCCTTTGGATTCGGGGGGACAAACTCTTCGCTGGTCATCCGGAAAGCATAATCCTTTATTTTTTAATTAAAATGCCTATTTTTGCATCGTTAACGAACCACGATGATGCAAAACGATGAAATTATCAGGAAGGTAAACCAGCTCCTGATCGACGAGATAGAAATAGATGAAAACCAGATCAGTCCTGCGGCCGATCTGAAAAAGGATCTTGGGATCGACAGCCTTGACTTTGTCGACCTGTTCGTCATCATTGAAAATAATTTCGGCTTTAAGATGAAGGCAGAGGAGATGGCCGAAGTAAAATCACTGGACGATTTTTATCAGTACATTATTGCACGCGTCAACAGGAACTGATACCTGGCGTTCATTTACAGGTTTTATCATAAATCAAAGAAGGGAACCCGAATACTGATATGCACAGGAAGAAACTGTTATTTATATCCGCCAACAGATTCACAAACCCTTACCCGGTCTACCCTCTTGGAATTGCATACCTGGTTGCCTATCTGAAGGAACACCTGCCCGGATACGAGATAAGGATTTTTGATTTCAACATCCAAACCCCCGAATCCTTATCCACCTGCCTGACAGATTGGCAGCCCGATTATATCGCGCTCTCCCTCAGGAATATCGACGATGTAAGTTCATTAAGCCGTGAAAGTTTCATCGGGGGTTACAAAGAGATCGCCGGATTGATCAGGCGGAGTGTGACGGTGCCCCTCATTATCGGCGGATCAGCTTTCTCCATCTACCCACGTGAGCTTTTTTCTTTCATACAGCCCGAATATGGAATCAAAGGGGAGGGTGAAGAAAGTTTGTTTCAGCTGCTTAGCAGCCTCGATGCCGGCTCCCCCGATCTTAACATTGAAGGACTTGTCTACCGGCAGGGAAATAAAATCGTTGTTAATGACAGGAAGCTGTTTATCAAAACACCCGACCTAACCTTTGATGATGACCTGCTTGATTTTTACTGGGACAAGGCAGGGATGGTCAACATACAGACCAAGCGGGGCTGTCCCTACAACTGCATTTACTGCACCTACCCGCTCATTGAGGGGCACAACGTGCGCACCCTCGACCCGGGCAAGATCATCCATACCCTCAAAACACTGATTGAGCGCCACAAAATAGACAACGTTTTCTTCACCGATTCGGTATTCAATATCAGCAATCCCTTCAACGACGAGCTCGCGAGGCAGATGATCGCCGCGAAACTCCCGCTCCGGTGGGGAGCCTATTTTTCGCCCCATAACCTTACCCTCGGGCAGCTTAAACTTTATGCGGAGGCCGGTCTGACGCACATCGAATTCGGGACGGAATCGCTTTCGGACAGAACCCTGAAAAATTATGGAAAACATTTCACTGTCGAAGATGTAGTCCGTATTTCAAACCATTGCAACGAGACGGGTATCTATTTCTGTCATTTCATGATCATCGGCGGGCATGGGGAAACCGAAGAGACCATTAATGAAAGTTTTGAAAATTCCAGGAGAATCGAAAACACGGTCTTCTTTCCCTATGTCGGCATGCGGATTTACCCGGGTACTGTTCTTCATAAAATTGCAATCAGTGAAGGAGTTGTTGACGTGATGGACGACCTGCTCGAACCGGTTTACTATATGGCACCCGGGATTCGCTACGACACGCTGAAGGAGCGCGCGGAAAAAACCGGCCGGCGGTGGGTCTTTCCTGACGAGGATTTCGGCCTTATAGCAAAACGCATGAGGAAAAAAAACAAAAAAGGATCCTTATGGCATTACCTGAAGAAATAAATATTCCGCAGAAACCGCCCATGGTGATGGTCGGCCGGTTGATTGAAGCCGGTGCAGGCCAAACGACCACATCCTTCACGGTCAGTGAGGATAATATTTTTTGTGAAAACGGCGAATTCCGCGAAGCCGGGCTGATTGAAAACATGGCGCAGACCGCAGCCGCAGGCATCTGTTCAAAGGCAGCGGACCAAACCGGGGAGCCGCCGGTCGGTTTTATCGGCGGCATCAGGAACCTGAAAATCATTGCATTGCCAAAGGCCGGACAGGAGATTGTCACCCGGATTACCATGATGCACCAGGTGTTCGACAGTTCTATTGTCAGGGGTGAAATTTTCATTGGAAACCAGCTCCTCGCCTCATGCGAGTTAAAAATATTCCTGGTGAAACAGGTAAATGATTAAAAACCGGGGCCCGCGAATGTAAAAATTCGCTCCCCTGTTACAAAGGATTTTCATATCTTGTCAACCCAAATTATTAATGAACCAGAATATATATTATGGAAGCAAATCAGAATCCGGTTTATAAAGACAAGGCATACGGTCAGTTCAGGGAACTTTCGTATTCATACCAGGATGGCGGCGCATTTGAAAAGACAGTGGGTTATCACGGGGAAGCCGACCGGCTGGTCCTTCAGCAGGCCTGGGACCTATTCAGGGAGCGGATTGAGAGCGCCCGTCAGCTGGTGATCTCGGGCAAGGTAAGCCCGGTGGTCTATTACATGGAAAAAAACCTGCTTGACCCGCTGAACCTCTCGATGATGGCCGGGGTTGCGCTCTGGCGCGTGAAATTGCACCTGAAACCCGGTTTTTTTAAACGTCTGAACGAAAAAACGCTGCAGAAATATGCAGATGCCTTTAACATTACCACCGAACAACTCAAAAAAGTCGATTAATCAACATTATCTGTATGGAAACCACGAAAACAATCATTAATTATACGCACCGCCAGGCCGGACACTGCGAAAGCGGGGCAACTTCGAACCTTTTTAAATTCAACGGGCTGGAAATATCGGAGCCCATGGCCTTTGGCATTGGAAACGGATTGTATTTCAGTTACATCCCCTTTCTCAAGATACAGTTTGCCCCCATGATCTCCTTCAGAAACCTGCCAAACACAGTCTTCAGGCGGTCGACCTCCTACATGGGGATCGAGGCGACGGTGGTGAAAAAGATCAAGGACCCGAAAGAGGCCATGGAGATGCTTGACCGAAACCTCGCACAGGGAATCCCCACAGGCTGCCAGGTCGGCGTCTTCCAGCTGACCTTCTTCCCGCCCGAATACCGCATGCATTACAACATGCACAACCTTGTGGTATTCGGTAAAGAGGGCAACATGTACCACGTAAGCGATACGGTGTTGGAATTTCCGCAGCTGATCACTTACGACGACCTTGTACGGGTGAGGTATGCCAAAGGGGCCTTCGCACCGCAGGGTAAGATGTACTGGATCAACCATGCCATCGAAAATCCCGTTGACCTGAAACCGGCCATCATTCTTGGAATTAAAAAAACCGTTTACGAAATGATCGGGATTCCTTTCCCGCTCATCGGGGTGAAGGGGTTGCGCTGGATGGCCCGCGATATACGTAAATGGCCTAAGAAACACGGCAACGATACCGCTTCCTTCTATCTTGGACAGATCCTTCGCATGGCCGAGGATTTTGGTACCGGTGGCGCAGGATTCCGTTATATTTACGGGGCTTTCCTTAAGGAGGCCGGCGAATTGTTCGGGGGTCACCAGGAGTTGCTTGAGGCGTCGGACATGATGGGGAAAACCGCCAACAAATGGCGTGAGTTCACCTATATGGGGGCAAGGAACTGTAAAAACCGCGCCAAACCCGAAGAGGATTACGGCACACTGTCGGAAAAACTGCTCGAAATTGCCAATGACGAGGAGAAGGTCTACCAGAAACTTAAAAAAATAAAATTCTGATGTCAGAAAAACCCATCATTGAAATCAGGGAACTGACCAAAATTTACAAGGGTGCCGACGAGCCAGCGATCAATGCGATCTCGCTGGACATTTTCCAAAATGAGATCTTCGGGTTGCTCGGACCCAACGGCGCAGGCAAGACCACGACCATCTCCATCCTGTGCGGACTGTTTGCCCCGACAAAAGGCAGTGTTACGATCGATGGGCACGACAGCCACGCGGAACCCGCGAAGATCAAACAGATCATCGGGGTCGTCCCACAGGATATCGCCCTCTATCCAACCCTGACGGGCCGCGAAAACCTTACCTTTTTCGGGAACATGTACGGGATGTACGGTTCACAGTTGCGCGACAGGATCAATCATTATCTCGGGGAATTCGGGCTTGAAAAACATGCCGACAAACTGGTAAACAAATATTCAGGCGGCATGAAACGCAGGGTCAACCTGATCGCAGGGCTGCTTCACCACCCCAAGGTCATCATCCTCGACGAACCTACCGTGGGCATCGACGTGCAATCACGCGTGGTGATCCTCGAATACCTGAAGGAACTCAACCGCAAGGGAGTTACGATCATATACACCTCCCATTACATGGAAGAGGCGGAACACCTGTGTACCAGGGTAGCCATCATCGACCGTGGCAGAATCGTTACCCTGGGCAACCCGAAAGAGTTGCTGGTACTTCATCCCGAGTTTAAAAACCTTGAAAATATCTTTATTCATTTCACAGGGAAGGACATGAGGGACTGATGATGAAGAAGTATTTTTCCGTTTGCCGTAAAGAGGTGCTTTTACTTATTCGCGATAAGGCAGGACTTACGATGTTGTTTCTCATGCCGGTTGTGCTCATCATCATCTCCTCGCTGATGCAGGAATTCGGCTGGAATTCGTTAAAAAAGGATCCGATGGTTCAGGTGCTGTTTGTAAACAACGACCTTGACAGCCTCGGGGTCACGATACGCAAAGGGTTCCGGCAATCGGGCTCCTTTGAGATCATCGACAGCCTGAACCACAAACCCATCACCGAGTCCGTTGCAAGGGAGGCAGTCAAAAAGGGGGATTACCTGATTGCCATCGTGGTTCCCGAAGGAGCCACGCGCTGCATGCGCGCCAACGTGCGCCTGTCGGTAGCCAAGGTGCTTGCCGGCTTCGGGTTTGGGAATCCTTCCCTCGTCAATTCCATAACCCTGAAGGATTCGGTGAATGTGACCATCTATTTCGACCCGACGGTTAAAAAAACCTTTAAAAATGCAATGGTCAGTTCGGTCCGCGAAAATTATTACAGGACCCAGTCGGAATGGACCTTCAACACCTTCAACCAGGAAATGGCGGTCCAAATGCCGATGTACAAGCCATCAAACGCCGCATTCCGTGATGTACTGAGCTTCAGGGAGGTGTTTCCCTCCTACCGCGAAGTTGAGATCATTCCCAACACTACACAGCATAATGTTCCAGCCTGGACCATTTTTGCCATGTTCTTCATTGTCATTCCCCTCACGCAAAGCCTTATCCAGGAGCGCGAAGGAGGCAGCCTTTTCAGGCTGCTCACCATGCCCGTACCCTATATGACCCTCCTGTTGGGGAAAGTGGGCGTGTACCTGGTGGTTTGCATGCTACAAACTGCTGCCATGCTGCTCGCCGGGGTGTACCTGCTCCCCCTGTTCGGCATGCCGACGCTGGTTTTCGGAAACAACCTTATTGCGCTCTTCTTCATGACACTTGTGGTTTCAATGGCCTCGGTAGGATACGGCCTGATGGTTGGAACCATAGCAAGAACACACCAGCAGGCGGCTGCATTCGGTTCAATCTCTGTCATCATGCTTGCCGCCATAGGCGGGCTCTGGGTCCCGATCTACCTCATGCCCCCTTTCATGCGGACTTTTTCAACGGTCAGTCCGCTCAACTGGGCAATTACCGGTTATTACAACATTTTCCTGCGCGGGGGAAACCTCATGCAAGTCGCACCAGAGATAACCAGGCTGGTCCTCTTTTTTATTTTTACGGTGCTGGTAACCGCCCTGTTTCATAAATTTAAAAATCCCGGGAACAGTTAACTATGGAACTTTCAGACAGGAAGGAAATTATGGTCAGGTTCTCCGAGGTCGACTCCATGCGGATCGTATGGCACGGCAATTACCTGAAATATTTTGAAGACGGGCGGGAATCCTTCGGTCTTAAATACAACCTGGGCTACCTGGATGTCTACAAACACGATGTAATGATCCCGCTGGTCAAGATAAACTGCGATTACAAGCGGCCTCTTGAATACGGCGACACTGCTATTGTTGAAACACGCTATATCCCGGCCGATGCAGCCAAGATCGTATTTGAATACACGATCTACCGAAAAAGGGATATGGAAATTGCGGCAACCGGTTCCACCATCCAGGTCTTCCTGACGCCGCAGGGTGAATTATTACTTACCGCACCCGAATTTTTCAATAACTGGAAAAAAAAATGGAGCATATAACTGCTGTGGCATGAAACCGGTTTACATCCTGAACGACAATATCATCACCTCCCTGGGTTTTACAACTGCCGAGAACATGGCTGCCATTGAACGGGGAGTCATCGGTATCAGGGAAGTGACTGATCCCGGCCTCTATCCCTCCCCGGTTCAACTTTCTCTTGTCGATACAAAAAGGCTCAATGCCAGGTTCTCAGAAATACTTTCAGCGCTCCATAAGCCGTTGCCCGTCGACTCATTTACCCGCCTGGAGAAATTCATGATTCTCTCCGTTTACGATGCCCTTGAAAATCAACCGGTGAAACCCGGAGACCCCGCGACCCTTTTCGTGATCTCCACAACCAAGGGAAACATCAACCTGCTCGAAAACCGGTATAAAACCCTGTTCAACCATAAACGGATCTACCTGTGGGAACTGGGCCGCACCATTCAGCATTTTTTCGGGTTTGCAAATACCCCAGTGATTATCTCCAACGCATGCGTCTCGGGCGTGGTGGCGGTAATGACTGCCAGTCGTTACCTGCAATCGGGCGCGTTTGACCATGCCATTGTAACCGGCGGGGATATCGCCTCGGAATTTGTCATTTCAGGATTCCAGTCCTTCCAGGCCCTCAGCCCGGTGCCCTGCAAGCCGTTCGACCTTAACCGCACGGGCCTTTCGCTCGGGGAGGGTTGCGGCACCATGCTGCTCTCGGTGAACCCTGGGTCATCTCCCGAACCCCGGATCAGGATTGCGGGCGCAGCAACGACAAACGACGCCAACCATATCTCGGGACCTTCAAGGACCGGCGCGGAACTGGCCGAAGCAATGCGGCGCGCCCTGGCCGAAGGTGGGTTCAGCCTGTCGGAGGCAGACTATATTTCGGCCCATGGCACGGCCACCCCTTTCAATGACGAGATGGAATCGAAGGCCATTGAACTTTGCGGGCTGCTCGCGGTTCCAGTCAATAGTTTCAAAGGCTACTGGGGGCATACCCTGGGTGCCGCCGGACTCATCGAATCCATTGCCGCGGTTTCATCGCTCAGGAACAATCTGCTATACCGTTCTGCCGGCTTTGATACCCCCGGTGTACCCTCCCCGATCAGCATACTCGCACAGAACCTGCGGAAAGAGATCAGTATGTGCCTTAAAACCGCGTCAGGGTTCGGCGGATGCAATGCAGCCATCATATACCATAAAAACTGACATGGACCTTTATATCACCTCCTATTGCCTGGTACGCGATAACCGCGTTGTAGTGAACGACCGGCTCGTTTTTTATCAGGAAAATATTCTTAAATTTGCAGACTTTATAAAAGCAGTTTACCAGCAGGGCCAGATAAACTATCCGAAATTTTACAAGATGGATGCCATCAGCAAACTGGGATTCGTCGCTGCAGAACTGGTTTTAAAGGAGACTTCGACAGAAGGGCTGGATTCCGGCGCCATTGGTGTGGTTTTGTCGAACGCAAGTTCAAGCCTGGTGACGGATATTGCACATAATGAAACCATCAAAGACCGCAACGGCTACTTTCCAAGTCCATCGGTTTTTGTCTATACTTTGCCAAACATAGTCATCGGGGAGATCTGTATCAAAAATCACTTTAAAGGCGAAAACGTCTTCCTGATCTCTGAATCTTTCAATGCCAGGTTGCTCCATGACTATGTGGGCGAATTGTTTGAAAACGGCAGGGTGGATGCCTGTTTATGCGGCTGGACCGAATTGAACGGGGACATCTTCAATGCAATGACGGTCTGGGTTACCAGGGCCGGCTTCACGAATTCTGAAGCGGGGCAAAGTTACAGGCCCCTGTTGTTCAGTGCCGAAAATATGAACGTAATAATGTCACATAACTGACCGGTAAAATGGAGGAATTAATCGAAAAACTGAAAAAAGAGGTTATCGCACAATTGAACCTTGAAGAAATCACCCCGGAGGATATCAACCCCGATGCTTCGCTCTTCGGTGAAGGGCTTGGACTTGACTCTATTGATGCCCTCGAGCTGATCGTACTGCTGGAGAAAAACTACGGGATTAAAATTGAAGACCCCAAGGACGGCAAGAAAATATTTCATTCAATCCGTACCATGGCTGAATACATCACGGAGCACCAAAAGTGATTCCCGATGCCCCAGCGGATCTTTGTTACCGGTTATGGCCTTATTTCCTGTATTGGTAATAATATCCGGGAGAATCTTTCATCATTGTTGCAGTCAAGGCCGGGGACCGGAGTTCCCAAACAGATAGAAACCTCCCTGCGCGATGAATTGATGGTTGGAGAAGTTCCCAAATCACACCGGGAGCTTTTCGGACTTGCTGGATTGTTGCCCGTTGAAGGCTATTCGAGAAATTCCCTTCTTGGCATCATTGCGGCACAGGAGGCAGCTGCCTGCGGCCGGCTGGATTCCCATACCGGGTTGAAGACAGGCCTGATTTCCGCCACAACCGTTGGCGGCATGGACCGCTGCGAACTTTTTTACAACGATTTCCTGACCAACGATACCCGGAATATTTACATCGATTCGTACGAATGCGCCGACAGTACCGAGAAAATAGCCTCGATGCTCGGGATCGTTGATTTTGTGACAACCATCAGTACCGCCTGTTCTTCGGCTGCAAATGCACTTATGCTGGGTGCCCGGATGATCAGGAGCGGCAGGCTCGACAGGGTGCTGGCCGGGGGATGCGAGTCACTCACGAAGTTCCACCTCAACGGCTTCAACGCCCTGAAGATACTTGACAAAGCGCCCTGTAAACCTTTCGATCAGCATCGTGCCGGGATAAACCTCGGCGAAGGCGCAGCATACCTTGTCCTTGAATCGGAGGATTGCCTGCTTGAAACCGGAAATTCCCCTATATGCGAACTGGCCGGATGGGGTAATACCTGCGAAGCATTTCACCAGACCGCCTCCTCTCCCGACGGACTTGGTGCCTACCTTGCCATGAAGATCGCCCTGGAGATCAGCGGCCTTGCATCGCGGGACATCAGTTATATCAACGCACACGGAACAGGGACCGACAACAACGATCTTTCCGAAGGGAAGGCCATCGAAAGGCTTTTCGGTGACCGGATCCCGATGGTCAGTTCGACAAAACCCTTCACCGGACATACCACCAGCGCTGCCGGCGCCATGGAGGCGATCTTTTCAATATTCTGCCTTCAGTACCAGGTGATCTGGCCCAACCTGAACTTTAACGAGCGCATCCATGAACTGAGTTTTTCACCGGTTGAAAAGCTGGTCACGATGGTTCCGGTGAATGCCGTTATGTCGAATTCGTTCGGTTTCGGGGGAAACGACACTTCACTCATCTTTAAAAAAGTTAATGCAAATAATGCAGATAATGCAGATAATGCGGTTAATGAATGACCAGTTGAAATTGCGGTCGTCGAGAAATTTATGATTTGCCGGAATTGAAAAAAAATGCAAAATACCGGTCTGTTTTAAGACAAACCTGATGATCTTTATTGAATCACACAGAAACCCATGACTAAACTCATTGTTTTCATTAGCTGCATTACCTGCATTACATAATTCATTTATATGTTATATATCAACGGCATCGGCATCATTTCCCCGCAGAAGACGATGGTTTCAAGGGAGTTCCTCCCTGAGGTCATGGAATATACTGCTGAGTACCTCAGGTGCATCGAACCGGTTTACAGGGACTATATCGAGCCGATCCAGTCGCGCCGCATGAGCAGGCTGATAAAAATGGGTATCGCAGCGGCCAGGATGAGCATGGCTGATGCAGGATGCACCATGCCTGACGCCATCATCACCGGTACCGGTCTGGGCAGTGTTGAGGACACCGAAAAAATCCTGGGGGAGATCACCCGGGAGGAGAAATTCCTGAACCCTACCCCTTTCATCCAGTCAACCTACAATACCATCAGTTCACAGGTTGCGATCCAGCTCAAATGCCATAATTACAACTCCACCTATGTACACCGCACTTTCTCCTTCGAAACCGGGCTGACCGACGCGTTCCTGCATATGGAGGAAAAGCCCGATGCAGACATCCTGGCAGGTGCGATCGACGAGATGACCATGAACCACCTGGTGATTACCCGCAGGATCGGGCAGTGGAAAATGTCGGCAGTCAACAACCTCAAACTGCTGGTGGAAAAAACCCCGGGCGCACTGGCGGGCGAAGGGGCTGCATTTTTCGTCCTTGGCGGGAAAAGAAACGTTTCAACCTATGCTGAACTTTCGGATGTTGCAACCTGCATCAACATCCGGAATTCATTCAATCCTGAAGTGTTCATCCATGAATTTTTAAGCCGTCATAACCTGGGCTTGCAGGATATCGACCTGCTCCTGCTCGGGATCAACGGCGACAGTGACCAGGATCCCGTCTACACGGACTTTGCGGGAAAATTCTTTCCGGGGAAATCCTGGGCATGGTACAAGCATCTGTGCGGCGAATATCACACTGCCACGGGTTTCGGATTATACATTGCCTCCGGAATCCTGAAAAACCAGGTTTATCCTGAAATTCTGCGCCTCAACAAGGTCAGCCCGGCAGGCCTGAAAAACATCCTGGTTTACAACCATTACAGGAATATCAACCATTCTTTTATGCTGGTCAGGGGATAATTCAAACAATCGGGGCGTCTCCCGCGGAGGATTGTCTCCATGGCAGACCGGGTGTATCCTGCGACGGGATCGTAAAGCTGAAGGTACTTCCTTTTCCCTCCTCGCTGTGGACCCAGATCCGGCCGCCATTTCTTTCAATGAAATCCTTGCAGATGATCAGCCCGAGGCCTGAACTCGGTTCACCTTCGGTTCCCCTCCGGGAGGTCTGGTTGTCAATCCTGAAAAGCTTATTGATCATTTCCATGCTCATCCCGATGCCGGAATCCTTGATGGAAACCTCGATAAAACTCCCACCGGAAGGCTTTGCCGAGATATTGATCGTCCCTCCTGCATGGGTAAATTTGACAGCATTGTACGACAGGTTCCGGATGATGCCGTGTAACATGTTGTCATCGGCGAAAACCGTGATATTTTCAGGAATGTCATCACTGATGATGATGCCCTTTTTCCTGGCGGTTTCAAGGACCGATGGCAGGCTTTCAAGAATTTTCTGCTTCAACGGGATCAGGCAGGGGTCAAACCCGGTTACCCCCCGCTCGATGCGTGACCACGTCAGGAGGTTTTCAAGCAGGTTGTAGAGGTTGATGGCGGACTTACGCAGAATCACCGCAATCTTCTGGATCTCATCAAAACGCATGGTGCCGAGGTCTTCATCCATGAGCTGGGTAAACCCCAGGAAAGAATTGAACGGACTGCGGAGGTCGTGGGCAATAATTGAGAAAAATTTGTCTTTTTCTGCAACAAGCCTTACCAGTTCTTCGTTTTTCTGCCTGATCTCGGCCTCTGCCTTGATGCGTTCGGAAATATCGAAGACCAGGGATATGAAATAGTCGACCGACCGGTCGTTCTTGCGAAGGCATTGTATTTCCAGGTGGGTGCTCACAATGCCGCCATCTTTACGCACAAAACGTTTCTCAAGATTATAGCCGTCAATTTCATCGTAAAGCACCCTTTTGTATTGCACCAGCTCTTTTTCAAGGTCGGCGGGATGGGTCAGTTCAAACCATGTTTTCCCTTTCAGCTCACCCTTGCTGTACCCGAGCATGCCTGCCAGCGTTGTGTTCACCTCGAGCCAGCTGCCCAGGGGAGATGAAATGGCACGCCCGGTGAGCGGTAGTTCAAAATAACTCCGGAACCTTGCTTCACTGTTGCGGAGCTCTTCTTTGGCAAGTTTGTTTTCAGTGATATCCCGCCAGCTCGACCGGCTGGCAACGATGTTTCCTTTCTTGTCGCGTACGGCCGTGACATTCAGGCTCACATCCAGTAAGCTCCCGTCCTTGCGGCAAATCTGGAACTCCATGTTGTTCATCTGCCCGGAAATTTTAAACTCTTCAAAGGCGTGCAGCGCAAGTTCACGGCAGTCCGGATGATACATTTCAATGACCGGCCGTCCGATAAGTTCCGATTTGCCGTAACCAGTCTTTACTGCCGTGGTTTGATTGCATTGGATGATGGTTCCCGTAGCCGGGTCTACAGAAAGGTACATGTCGGGGGCATGTTCATACAAGTCATGGTACCTTGCCTCGGAATCAAGGATTTCCTGCTCCGCCTGCCTTCGCTCGGAAATATCGCGTATGAATGCACAGTTAAATTCCCTGGCACCATAAACCATGAAATTGGCAATAATCTCAACAGGCACCAGGTTCCCGGCCAGGGTTTTATATGTACTTTCAAAGCGCATCGATCCGGATCTTCTCAGTGATTCCCAGTGCAGGTTCCAATATGACATCTGGTAACCGGCCGCCACTTCATCAATGGAAAGACCGACCAGTTTATCTGTTTCATAACCCAGCAGATTGCACGAGGCTTTGTTGCAGTATTCAATCCTGCCATCGGCATTAAGCCATAAAACCGCGTCGGCCATGTGTTCAATTGAAAACTGCATCAGGCGCAGGGTCTGTTCCGCCTCCCTGAATCCTGCAATTTCATTTTCGTAAAATGCTGTTGCTGCTGCCAGTTCTTTCTGCAGATTCTTTAATTCAGATAAAAGCTGATCCTTTGTCTTGTCCTGATCCTTCATCATGGCGACGGTAAATATACATGAAAAAACATTAAAATCAAGGACAGTATTAAAAACTTGCAACAGGGCTCGATTATGACGGGATATTCTCTTAATTTTGCGCAAAACTGTTACAGTAAAAAATGACAAAACGGGTTTGCATAACGGGGACCGGAATTATCTGTGCCATTGGAAACAATGTCCCCGGTACGTTGGATTCCCTGATGTATTCTAGGACGGGCATCGGTGAGATTTCGCTCCTGAAAACCTTACTACGGGGGATTATCCCGATGGCGGAAGTCGCAATGACGACCGGAGCGCTGATGGAGGCTGCCGGTGTTGCCGGGCAAACCTGTTACACACGTACGGCCCTCCTTGGCATGATCGCTGCTGCCGAATCGGTGAGGTCGGCCGGGATTGAAGATATCCGGGAATACCGCACCGGGCTGATATCGGCTACTACCGTGGGGGGGATGGACCGTACTGAAAATTTTTTCTCCGAATACCTGGCGGATCCGAAAAGGGGCCGGCTGAGAGACGTTGTCAACCACGACTGCGGCGACAGCACCGAGCGGATTGCACTGCACCTGGGAATCGCGGATTTTGTAACCACCCTCAGCACCGCGTGTTCTTCGTCGGTTAACGCCATAATGCTCGCATCGAACCTCATCAAATCGGGGCAGCTCGACCGCGTGGTTGCCGGTGGAAATGATTCGGTCACGAAATTCACCCTGAACGGTTTTAATACGCTGATGATCCTCGATAAAAACGGATGCCGGCCATTTGATGAAAACCGTGCAGGCCTGACGCTTGGTGAAGGTGCTGCATTCCTGGTGCTCGAATCGGAGGAGGCGGCAATTAAAAGAGGTGCCCGCATCCTTGCCATCGTATCGGGATATGGCAATGCAAATGATGCCTACCATCAAACCGCCTCTTCACCGGAAGGCACAGGCGCCTACCTTGCCATGTCGAAGGCGCTTTCCATGAGCGGGCTCGATGCCGCCGGCATTGATTACATCAACGTTCACGGAACCGGCACGCAAAACAACGATCTCTCCGAAGGGGTTGCCCTTGAACGGCTTTTTGGCAACCGGGTTCCGCCTTTCAGTTCAACGAAAGGATTTACGGGCCACACCCTCGGTGCCGCCGGGGCCGTTGAGGCTGTGATCTCCATCCTTTCCCTGCAGCACGGGATGATCTTTCCGAACCTTAATTTTTCAGTTCCGATGAAGGAGCTTAACATACAGCCTGTCAGCAAGCTGCAACAAGGCCTTACCCTTAATCACATATTATCCAATTCCTTCGGATTCGGGGGGAACAATTCCTCGGTTATCCTTTCAAAACCCGGCATCCAATGACCCATGTCTACATCAACGGTACGGGCATCATCTCTCCTCAGGAGACCTTCGACACCGCCCTTTTTCTGGAAAACCCGGTTATTCCCGTATCAAACCGTCTAAGGTGCGTGGAACCGGTTTACCGGGAATTCATCCCTGCCGAAATGATCAGGCGGATGGGCCGGGTCATCAAAATGGGAGTCGCCGCATCAAAATGCTGTTTGAAAGATGCAGGGACCGGTGATGGCTCCGGGGTTGCCCTAGAAATCATACCCGAAATGATTATCACTGGCACCGGGCTCGGATGCGTGGAGGATACCGAAAAGTTTCTCACCTCTATGATCGTCAACAGGGAAGAATTTCTTACCCCGACCTCCTTCATCCAGAGCACCCACAATACGGTGGCCGGACAAATCGCCCTGCTGCTGAAATGCCACGGGTACAATTTCACCTATGTACACCGGGGGATCTCCTTTGAAAGCGCCCTTATCGACGCCATGACCCAGTTGCAGACAGGTGCCGTTTCCAATGTACTTGCCGGCGCGACAGATGAACTGACAAACCATTCCTTTGCAATCACCTCACGCATGGGCTACTGGAAACAAAAACTTGTCGGCACCACCGGCCTCCTGAACGACCCCCGGCGCGGTTCCATAGCCGGTGAAGGAGCATCCTTCTTTTTTCTTGAAAATCAACAGGTGCCGAACACCTATGCCGAACTGCGCGGCATTGCCACCATGCTGCGCCCGGAATCGCTGCAGGAAATCCGTAACAGGCTGCATTCATTTCTCGGCACCTTCGGGCTTACCGCCGGCGACATCAGCGTGGTGCTCCTGGGATTGAACGGCGATCCCCGTCACGACCGAATTTACCGCGACCTTGCACGATCTGAGTTCGACGGTGTTCCCCAGGCTTTTTACAAGCATCTCTGCGGGGAATATCACACCGCATCTTCGTTTGCGATGTGGCTTGGATCGAAGATCATTAAAAGACAGCATGTTCCTCCCGTCACCATGTTGAACCACGCGCCTGGCAGCATCGAACATGTGCTCATTTACAACCATTTCCGGGAGAATAACCACGCTTTCATCCTCCTAAGCCGTCCGTAAATGGTTTCTTTCCGACAGGTAACCGTGATATTTTTCGCCCTTATTCTGGTTTGCCTGCTCGTGAATTTTTTCCTGTGGAGCAAACCTCATTCACTGGCAGGCATCTCCCTGCCTCTCGCAGCATTGATCCTTTTCATTTTCTATTCAGTTATCACGCTGGTATTAGCATTCTTCCCGGCTTCCGGTTTTTATCTTCCCGTATTAACCCGCGGGAATACCCTTGAAAAAACGATTGCACTCACCTTCGACGATGGCCCGGTTCCGGGGAATACCGAACTGGTGCTCGATGTTTTGAAACGGCACGGGGTAAGCGGCACCTTTTTCTGCAAGGGCAGGAACGTGGCGGCGCACCCGTCGCTTGCGAAACGGATTGCGGGCGAAGGTCATCTTCTCGGGAATCACACATTCAGCCACTCCCCTTTCATTGACCTGTTCCCGACCCGCCGTATTGCGCTTGAACTCGAACGGACAGACAAACTCATTTCAGGCATTACCGGCAGGACTCCCCTCTTCTTCCGCCCACCTTACGGGGTGATCAACCCGATGGTGGCAGGGGCCGTGAAAACAGTCAACAGACAAACCGTTTGCTGGTCAGTAAGGTCATTTGATACCATGAACCGGACTCCTGAGAAAACCATGAGGCGCATCATCAGCCGCCTGAAGCCGGGAGTTGTTATCCTGCTGCATGATCATACGCCTTTTACCCGGGATCACCTTGATGAACTGATCACGGCCATCTTCCACGCAGGTTATTCAATTGCAGCACTGGACAAACTGTTAAATACCGAAGCCTATGCATAACTGCTCCGTCATGCCGGGTTCGCGGATCATCCCGGTCTTTTTCGCCGGATCAAGCCGGCCGTCTCTTGTTTTTATTTTGATCGCCTCGTTGCTGATGGTGATTCCCAAAGGGTCGAGGTCGCAAGACCAGGTTACGGATCGTGCCGTCATCGAAAGCGTGAAATCGGGGATCAACCTTGCGGCGCAACGCACACAGACCATTTCGAGCGATTTTTCACAGGTCAAGGAGCTCAGCATGATCAGGGAGAAGATCATCTCAAAAGGGAAATTCTATTTTAAAAAGGATCGGATGCTCCGCTGGGAATATGTTCAGCCCTATGCCTACCTGATCATCATCCGGGGCGACCAAATCACGGTGAAGGACGATAACAAGGTAAACACGTTCAACATCCAGTCCAACAGGATTTTCAGGGAGATCAACCGGATCATCCTCGGGAGCATCCGCGGAACCCTGCTGTCGGATGAGAAAAATTTCAGCGCTGAATATTCTTCGAATGCCGCTAGCTGGATCGTGAAACTGAAGACGCTGTCGCCAGGACTGAAGAATGCCGTGTCGGAGATCCTGATTTCTTTCGACCGCAGGGATTATGCCGTAATAAAAGTTGAGATCATGGAACCCGGAGGCGATTATACCCGGATCACGTTTACCGACCGAAAAATAAACCAGCCAGTTGATGATGCAAAATTCCTTGTTCCTTAAGCTGTTGCTGCTGCCGGTTTTTGCCGGTTGTGTCTCCATCAGGCCATCTCACCTGGAGCAGGAAATGACAGTTGCGCCTGATCAGCAGTGGCTGCAGCCGGGGATCACCATGACCAACAGCCTGTTCAGGGCCACGCTGGACATAAAAGGTCACCACCTCACCGGTCTGCTGATGATCAAACGGATGGATACCGTTGCGGATTCCACACGCGCCGGGGCGTCGATGGGTTCCCGGCAACCAGCCGGTAAGGGACGCCAGGATGTCGCCACGAGGATTGTTTTTGCCAGTGAGATCGGCATGACCTATTTTGACCTGGAACTGAAACCCGGGGGTGATCAAGTAATTTCCTGTTTCGGCCCGCTGAACAAAAAAGCATTGCTGAACATACTCGAAAGCGATTTTACCCTTCTCACGGGAGTCTCGCCATTAAGGATCACGAAAACCTGCCGGCAAACCACGACCAGGCGCCGGATTTATGGTGGCAAGGCAGGATCCCTCAAATCGTGGTACACCCTTTCGGAGGAGGGTGACACCCTGTTTTCAACGGCTGCCCGTTCCAACATGGTCAACCCCGTTTTTATCAAATATAACGGTTCCCTCCGGGAGGGACCCTCGAAAATAAATATGGACAACCCGGTAATCGGTCTAAATATGTCGCTGAAATTGCTTAAACGGTGAAACAATTTCAAAAAATTCCTAAGTTTGCACAAAATCAACAAAAACGAACGACCTATGAAAAAAACAGTATCCATCATTCTTTTTGCATTACTTCTTTCTGCAGGCCCGCTGATGGCCCAGCAGCAACTTTATTTCGGCGTCGGCGGAACCGGCCTCAGTTCCTGGATTACCAACGTATCCAATTATGGTCTGAAATTCAACATGGATTATAAAAACATCACCATTGGAGGATCGGGTAATGTCAATGTTGGTTTTGACTTCAACAAACACATCGGTCTGAAGCTGGAAGTTGGTTACGCAAAAATCGGCCAGGACCTCACCAAGGACACCCAGGTGACACCCGATACCGTTTATACCCGCAAGGTCCAGCTGCATTATCTCCAGATTCCGCTGATGTTCAAGTACCGCACCGGCGGCGAGGTTGCCAAATTCTATTTAATGTTCGGCCCGCAGTTCAACTTCCTGCTCAATGCCAAACAAACCTACACAAAGAATGGAGCTACTTTCGGAGATAAAGTCCCCGGTAACTGGAGCAAACCAACCATCATTGGCGAAAGCACCATCACCGACCGTTACAGTTCGCTTGATGTCATGGGCCGCATCGACCTTGGCGTCGACTTCACCCTTGCAAAACATCTCCTTATCAATTTCGGCGTCACCATGGCTTACGGCCTCCTCGACATCAATGGCACGGACTGGAGAATGAACAACAAGGACGGAAATTACAGCGCATCACACAATGTTTATGCCGGCGTCAATTTCGGCGTCTGTTATGTCCTGCCCATGGGTTCCAAGTAATCCCGGCACGTGAAAATATATTAACGGGGTTTCCTGTTTTCAAAAAAAATGCCCCGCGGTTAAGGGGCATTTTTTTTTGGAGTGAACCCGGCCTGCCGGTCTCTTCCCGCGAAATGTTTTGAATCGCCCCATTCGCCATACCCGATGGTATCCCCTGCCATGTGGATTCTCGCTTCCAGGCAACTTTTGCATTCCTCAGCCTCTTCATCCAGGCAGGGTTTGTTTTCGTAGAGCAGGTAGTCCTGGCGGTATTTTACAGGGGTCAGGTTGGGCATGATCACGTTTGCACCCACGAGCAACGCCTTTTCACGTCCCTGGGGATCGATGGTCTGCATGGCGGTGGTGGCGGCAATGTTGATGTCTTTCATCATGATCCGGAGGATGGCCACCATCTTCAGGGAGAGGTCGAACCGCTCCTTCAGCGGTAAAAGGCTGCTGCTGTATTGATAAAGGGGGGTATCCACATGTTCGATGTAGGGTCCCATGCCTGCCATGTCGATGTCGAACTCCCTGAAAAAAACCAGGTCGTCGGCAAGGTCTGCCACGGTTTGGAAAGGCAAACCGATCATCACGCCGGTGCCAACCTGGAAACCAATACTTTTAAGGGTCTTAAGCGCTTCCAGGCGCCGGTAGTAATCATGGGTTTTGTTGTTCGGGTGGAGTTTCATGTAGAGGGAGGGATTCGACACTTCGATGCGCAGCAGGTATCGGTGTGCACCGGCATCAAACCACCGCTGGTAGGTTTCCCGGGTTTGTTCGCCCAGGGACAAGGTCACATGTATTTGCCCTTCCGTACGCGCATGGATATTCTTTAACAGCGATTCTATTTTCGAAACGAACGCCTTGTTGGTCCGCTCACCCGACTGGATGACAATGGAGGCATATTCATTTTTCCAGGCATAATCCACCGCTTCGAGCACTTCTGCATCGGTCATCTGGTAACGGGCATAGCGGCTGTTGCCGGCACGGATGCCGCAATAGAAGCAGTTCTTGTTACAGAAATTGGAGTATTCAATCAGCCCCCTGAAATAGACCTTGCGGCCAACCTGCTCCGTTTTGGTCTCCTTCGCCTTTTCGAAAAGCCTCAGACGATCGGGGCCCTTGCTGTCAAGCAAGAAGAGCAGGTCTTCCCTGGAAAAAACGGCCCTGGCAAATATTTCTTCAATGGTATTCAATGAGATCCTGAATTTCGGTAAAAACCGTCTTAAATCGTAAATCGTATATCGAAAATCTTAAATCAGACATTAAACCTGATATGCAAAATATCCCCGTCGCCCACCATGTAATTCTTTCCTTCGATCATCAGTTTTCCGTGTTCTTTGCAGGCGTGTTCCGAACCGTACTTCATAAAGTCGTCGTATTTCATAACTTCCGCCCGGATAAACCCGCGTTCGAGGTCGCTGTGGATCACTCCGGCCGCCTGGGGCGCCAGCATCCCCTTTTTAATGGTCCAGGCGCGTATCTCCTTAGGGCCGGCGGTAAAAAAGCACTGCAGGTCGAGCAGGTGGAATGCCGAACGCACCAGCCGGTTCACGCCCGGCTCGGCGAGGCCGGCGTCGGCCAGGAAGGTCAGGCGGTCCTCCTCGGTTTCGAGTTCGGCGATCTCCGCCTCCATTCTGGCCGCGATCACAAGCACTTCGGCTTCCTGATCGGCAACCGATTCCATAAATCTTGAAGTGTAGTCATTGCCACTAACGGCCGAGGCTTCATCCACGTTGCAGACGTACATCACCGGTTTGTCGCTTAAAAGGAACATATCCTCCATGAACCGGCGGTCATCCTGTGAAACAGGCGCGGTTCGGGCCGACATGAACGATTCAAGGTGATCCTTCACCACGTGAAGCACTTCGAGCCCGTGTTTGGCATCCTTATCACCGGCCTTGGCCATTTTTTCCATCTTCCCGATCTTCTTGTCCACCGACTCCAGGTCCTTGATCTGTAATTCCAGGTCGACAATCTCGCGGTCGCGCACGGCGTTGATAGACCCTTCGGGATGCGGCAGCTGCGGATCTTCAAAACAACGGATCACATGGATCAAAGCATCGACATTACGGATATCCGAGAGGAATTTGTTGCCTTCCGTCTGGCTCCCCCCCTTTGTCAGGCCCGGGATGTCGACCATCTCGATGGTGGTCCGGATAACCTTGACCGACTTGATAATGTCGTCAATGGCCTGCAAACGTGCATCGGGAACATTCATCACCCCAAGGTTCGATTTCGTCCCCGAAAATGCCGCCGCATGGGTTTCCGCACGGTTGTTGGAGATACAATTAAACAAGGTGGTTTTCCCGGATCCGGAAAGACCTATGATTCCGCATTTCAATGGCATATACTGTTCGTTTAAAGTGCGAAGTTAAGCCATTTTCCGGCATTCTTCCCAATTTGGGGTCAATCTTGTCGGGTAAAATTACATATTAAGCTGACAATTATTGCATTAGCCAACCACATCCATCTGGGTCCTGCCTATGCCAACATGGCAATCATGACATTGCCGGACATCCGAGACATTCAGGTTCTTGCATTGAAACCGGCTTCCTTGACAAAGGGGGGTAAACAGAACATCACGACTGTCATTGTTATGTTGGACTCCGGCAGTTAAAACAACCGCCAGGTAGTTGCACCTGATCGTATGAGTGATTTATTTTGTAAATGATTAAAATAATATTTTTAACACTAAATGAAGTAAAAATTTGTAAATTGCATCGTGAACCAGCAGAAATTATCATCCGCAGGAATGGATATTACCGGTTATATCATTATGAAAACCAGTTAAGTGAAGATACCGAACCAACAATAGTTAAATATTTTTACTATGAAACCCAAGATACTGATCATTGACGATGAGCACACCATCCGGATGCTTCTTGAAAATTTTCTCTCAAAAAACTATGAAGTTGTCACAAAGGAGGACGGGGACAAGGCGCTTGAATGGCTCGAAGGCAACCTCCCCGACCTGATCATTTGCGACATCCAGATGCCCAATATGGACGGCTATGAATTTTTAAAGGCGCTCAGGCAGCGTGGTTTTACCAAGCATACACCTGTGCTGATGCTTTCGGCCAACGGTGAAAGAAGTGAAGACCGGGTAAAATGTTACCAGTACGGTGCACAGGATTTTCTTCCGAAACCCTTCAGTCCTGTTGAGCTCAAGGAGGTAATTAAAAAGAATATCTATCCGATACATTATGCAGTTAAGTGGTAATCAATTGACTTATGGGAGAAAATACTGTTTCCATCTTATACATTGGCGGGGCTGATGAGGCTGTTGAAATTCTGGCAGCGCACCCGGAGGTTTCAGTCGTTCACAAGCGCGATGCGCAGGCTGCCATCCAGTATCTCAAAGCCGGGAATAAACCGAAGGCCATCCTTTGCGAGCTGAATATCCCGGGAGGCAGCGGGTTTACCGTATATGATTATATCCGGGCCGAACCCATTGAAGATCCTGAATATGAATATATTGTTTTCATCCTGTTGTGTCACGAATTCAAGGATGAAAATTTTGTAAAGGCATTCCGCCTGCGGATGGATGATTTCTTCGTCCTGCCGCTGCCCGAAGCCGAAAGACTGGTGAAACGCATCCGGTACCTGATGAATTTCAGGCGGATCGATCAGAAGTTCACCTATCACATGCCCCTGATCAAGAGGCTTTTTGACATTGTCGTCGCCACAACCGCCCTGGTGCTGCTTTCACCGCTCCTGCTAATCGTGGTCATCGCCATCAGGCTCGAATCGAAGGGTAAGGTTTACTATATTTCCAAGAGAAGGGGGCGCGGGCTTGACGATTTTAATTTTTACAAGTTGCGCTCGATGCGGGTCGGTGCCGATGCCGAGTTGAAGAAACTGGCTCAAAGCAGCAACCAGTATGCGGGCACATCTAAAGCCGTTACCATCGATTTTAACGACCCCTGTCCCAGGTGCGGGGAAAGGACTGACGGGTCGCCCTGTTCCGAGCTCATTTACATCGGATCGCACCAGATATGCGACTACTGGTATACCGAACAGAAGGCGAAGGTTGAACGGTCGAAAGCAACATTCGTTAAAATATCAAACGATCCCAGGGTCACCAAAGTCGGTAAGTTTATCAGGAACACCAGCATTGATGAACTCCCGCAACTTATCAATGTGATCAAGGGTGACATGTCTATCGTAGGTAACCGTCCCCTGCCCACCTACGAGGCCGACCAGCTGACTAAAAAATACAGCAACAAGCGGATGATCGCCCCTGCCGGCATCACCGGGCTCTGGCAGGTTGAACTGAGGGGGAAAGGCGGGGTGATGTCGGAAGCAGAGCGGGTAAGACTCGATAACAACTATGCCGACAACTTCTGCGACAACAAGTACAGTTTCCTGTTCGACCTGAAACTGATTATACGCACGGCAAAAGCTCTTTTTCAAAAAGATTCGACGGTCTGAGCAAAAAGAGAAATCATGGGATTCAAAAACTTGTTTTTTCTTCTTGTTGTTTCCAGCCTGGCGGCTTCGGTTCCGGCTTTTTCGCAGGCCGAACGACGTTTTGATCCCCTCCGGGACGATATTGCATCGAAAATACCCCCGCTGTCCGTGCTGCTCGATTCTGCCGTCGCACATAACCATTACGTTCAGTTCAGGAACCTGCAGATAATCGTGAATGAATGCAAACTGAAAGCCAAGCAGGCCGAGTGGACACGCAACCTCGGGATACAGGGGAACCTGGGTTACGGGAACCTTTACAACTATTCTTCCAATTCCGAATCCGGGATCCCGACCTCAAACATCACCACATCGAGGAGTGAAAGCAATTATAACGGTGCTGTTTACCTGAACATGCCCGTCAATACGGTTGCCGACCGGAAAAACCAGATCAAACTGGCGAAGACGGAGATCGAACAGGCAAGGGAGATGGCCGGGGAACAAAGTTCAGAAACGCGCCAGCTGACCATCAAACAATACAATGACGTCATACTGAAACAACGGCTGCTGAGGATCCGTTCGAAATATATGGAAACGGCAAGGATCAGCATGCAGATGGCTGAGAAGGAATTTTCGAACGGTATCGTAACCGTAACCGAATATACACGTATATCAGAAATAGTTACACATTCAGAAGCAGACTATGAAACCGCACGCATCGATTTTCTGACCGCCTACATGGTCCTGGAGGAGATTGTGGGCATGAAGTTTCATCTGAGTAACCCGTAACCCGTTACCGATGAAAGTTAGCGATCTGTTAAAACTACTGAGAAAACACATGGTGCTGCTGATCGCTACACCGCTCATACTTGCATTGCTGGTCATCCTGCTTACCCGAAAGCCCAATTACACATACTCCTCCGAGACAACCCTTTACACGGGCATTGCTTCTGGTTCAAGTGTGGAAATGGATAAGGCTTTCAGCTACTTCGCCAACAATACCGCCTTCGACAACCTTATCAATGTCATCAATTCGCGCGAAACCCAGCAGGAGGTCGCCATCAGGCTGCTTGCCCAGCACCTTATCCTTAAAAGTCCCGACCCGAGGTACATTTCTGCTGAATCTTTTGCCGATCTCAATAAAATCACCCCGGCCTATATCAGGAAACTGGTCGCAAAATCGTATACGCAGTCTCCCGTGTATTTTTCCAAACCTCAGCCCCCGAAAACTGCAACAAAAGTTGCAGCCAGGACCAGCCCCAAAACTGAACCGATTACACACACGGTCAGTCCGGGTGAAACGGTTTATTCCATTTCACGCTGGTACAATGTTCCTGAAGAGCAGATAAGGTCGCAGAACGATTTAGAGGACAACGCCATCTCCCCCGGGCAGGTTCTTAAGATAAGCCCAGCCGGCGCCGACAGTCCTGGCAATGCCCTGGCTGATACCACCGCCGGTGAAGCCAGGCCCGACAGCGCCTCCTCTTTTTCATTTTCTGATCTTTACAGTTCCGATGACTTTAAAACGCTCCCGGCATCGATCAACCGCGAAGGATACGAGCAGACCATCCTGAGCCTGAAGGCCTACATGGCAAGCAACGACACCAATTTTGTTTACAGGCTTCTCTATTTCGAAGACCCGCATTATTCCATCAAGGCCATTTCAACCGTCAATGTTCAGCGCATAGCCAGCAGTGACCTTGTCAAACTTAAATTTGATTCGGACGACCCCGGGATATGCCAGCAAACCCTGGCCATGCTGACCCAGGTATGCATCGTGAATTACAAGCTCATCAAAGAAAACCGGTCCGACGCCGTTGTCAAATATTTTGAATACCAGCTCAAGCAATCTGCAGGCCGGCTTAAAATAGGTGAAGACAAATTGTTGAAATTCAATGAGGACAACAACATCATCAACTATTACGAGCAAAGTAAGGCGGTGGCTGTCGTGAAGGAGGACTTGGATGTGGATTACCACAACAAGCGCATCAAACTGGCCGGGTTGAAGGCGGCGATCGCGCGGATCGAGGATAAACTCGGGAACCAGAAACTGGTTCAGCTTAAAAGTTCCACGATCATTGACAAGCGGAACCAGTTGAGTGAAATAAATTCCAAACTGGCAAACGTTGAACTGGCTGCAAACGGGAATCCTGTTGATGACAAACAACTGGCTAAGCTGAAATTCAGTGCATTGAAACTCAAGGATGAAATCCGGGTTGCGGTAAACGACCTTTACAGTTACGGCAACAGCGTCGACGGTTTACCCATCAGCACGCTTCTGAACGACTGGATCAACAATGTGATCGAGTATGAAGACACCAAAGCGGGGCTTGAAGTGCTGGGCGACCGCATCAAGGATTTCCAGAAACAATATGCCATATACGCACCGGCCGGTGCCAATATAAAGCGGATCGAGCGTGAAATATCTGTTTCGGAACAGGAATTCCTGGAAATCCTGCATGGTTTGAACCTTGCCAAGCTGAAGTTGCAGGATGCCGAATTGTCATCCTCCATCAAAGCGGTGGACCCACCCTTCTACCCCCTGTCGCCGAACCCGACCAAAAGGAAGATCCTCGTGATTGTCGCCGCACTGTTCGGATTCCTGGTTGTCTTCAGTTCCATCATGGCCATGGAATATTTTGACGAGACGCTTAAAAACGCAGCCAATGCCGAAAAGGTGATCAGGCTGAAGGCGATCGGCGTCTTTCCGAAGATCATCATGGAGGCAGGAACCCTCAATTTTCCTTTCATCACCAACAGGCTTCTTGAGATCGTCCTGCAGCAGATCGACATGCTCACCGATTCAAAGGCTGTCAAATCCGGGCCACGGATCATCCTGATGACCAGTTCGAACAATATAGAGGGAAAGACCGTAACCGGCGGAAATATTGCGTGGAAACTGAAGAACCTGGGCAAAAAGGTACTGTATTTGAACTTCTCACACGAATCGCTGAGGTCGGCAACCAGGAGCCAGGTAGGATATCCGGACACCTCGCGGCCGGAATCTCCGGCAGGGTTCAGCCCGGCTAAAAACCGTTCCAGGTTCATCACACGCATGCTTGGTTACGGCGACAACCGAACCGATCCATTCAGCCCCTTCCTGCAAAACCCGGAACATTACCTGTATGCCGACGAATATTTCCAATACCCGATCACTCCCGAATATTACGAAACGCGCAGCTACATCGACCTGCTTGAAAACAGCGGGATTTCATATGATGCCATCCCCGATTATGTGATCATTGAGATTCCCCCGATCCTCTATTATTCATTCCCGCAGCAGCTGGTTGCATCGGCCGACCTGGCAATCCTGGTTTGCCGCGCCAACCGGGTCTGGTCGGCAGCCGACCAGGGTGCACTCGACCTCGTCATGAAAATTTCATCCAGGGAACCTGTCATCCTGTTGAACGGGGTTGATCTGATCGCGGTTGAATCCATCCTGGGTGACCTCCCCAGGAAGCGTTCCCGGCTGCGCAGGATCTTCAAGAATCTCGTCCGCCTGCAGTTTTATGCCCGGCAACAACCTTAGGAACCACTGAATGAAACGCGCCTTTCGGAAAATAACACGCGAAGCCAACTTCCTTTCCCTTACCGGGAACCTGACCATTGCCTTTTTCGGCTTTGCAGGGTTTGCCCTGATGGCCAGGACCTTCCCCGTGGATGTTTTCGGGCAATGGGTGCTGTATATCTCTTCAGGCACTTTTATCGAAATGTTCCGTTTCGGTATAACCAACACTGCGATCATCCGTTACCTTTCGGGGGTTGATGAGGCTGACCGTATCAAATACATCGGTTCCAACGGGCTGATCGGTCTCATTGCCACCATCCTGATCACCTGCGTACTGGTAACATGCCATCTTCTTTTTCCCGTTCCTATCAAACATTCAGGTTATGAGCTGTTTTTCGCATGGTACCCCCTCCTTGCTTTTGTCAACCTGCCCCTCAATACAGCGCTGGTCATCCTGCAGGCAGATCAGAAATTTGGCAAAATATTATTGGTCAAGGCATTGAACAGTGTAGGATTCTTCGTCGTCCTGCTATTGAATTACCTGTTTTTCAAAATGACGCTGCTGCAACTTATTTGGGCACAACTTCTCCTGACCCTTCTCACCTCCGCCGTATGCCTGGTCAATGGCTGGGACGGGCTCAAATTCATTACCAAAGCAAGTCGTCACACCAACAAAGTGCTGCTTGATTTCGGGAAATACACCACCTTCACGCTGATTGGCACCAACCTCCTGCGCAGCGCCGACACGCTGATCATCAGCCTGAGCCCGATGGGAACGGCAGCCGTCGCGTTGTACAGCATCCCGATGAAACTGACCGAGATCCAGCAGATCCCCCTGCGCAGTTTCGTGGCCACCGCTTTTCCAAAAATGTCGAAGGCCAGCATCCAGGGACGCATTTCCGAGGTGAGATCGGTTTTTTACTCCTATGCGGGCGCCATGACCTACCTTTTTATCCTGATAAGTCTCGTGACATTTACATTTGCCGGATTTTTCGTTCTGATGCTTGGCGGACACCAATACATGGGCACTGACCCGGTCACAGGGGTCAATACGGTCAACATCGTCAGGATATTTTCCCTCTACGGGCTGCTGCTACCTATTGACAGGATGACGGGCATCGGCCTCGATTCCATCAATAAACCCGATAAAAACTTCATCAAGGTGATGATCATGGTTATTGCCAATGTCATCGGGGACCTGGTTGCAGTATTCATTTTCAAATCGCTGCCGATGGTAGCCATCGCCTCCATCATTTTCACTGCCATAGGCGTATGGGTGGGTTACCGTTTCCTCAATAAGGAGATACAGATTGAACAGCGCCTGGTCTTCACCTCCGGCATTGATTTCTACAAAGAAATGTACCGGAAATTCAAGGGTATGTTGATTCGTGCCTCCTGAAAGGCCTGTGACTGAATTTCACAAACAGAATGTACCTGGTTTATGCTGAATCAAGTGAATCCGTTCGATACAGAAACAGGCTCCGGGAACCTGGGAAAGCCTGGTTATCTTGTTTTCCTGCTATTCCTGACACTTGTTTCAGCCTTCCTGATCAGTAAAATGGGAATCATTGGGGGGGTGATCCTGGTCATCCTGCCCTTTATCGTTGTTTACCTTAACTATCTTTTCAGGTTTCCCATCCTGGGTTTTTACACCGCGGTTGTATTCGGGTTCATTTTAATCGGCATCGGCCGGTATCTCAAGGGAGTACAGGTGGGACTGGCCATGGACGGAATCCTTTACGCAACATACATTGCACTTATTTTCAATAAGTTTCGTGAAAAGGTCGATTGGAAGCCTGCAAACAAGGATGTCACCTACCTGGCGATCCTGTGGTTCGGGTATTCGGTTTTTGAAATTGTGAACCCCGAAGCACGGAGTACCGCCGCCTGGTTTTCAGGAAGGGGAGTCGCGCTATACATGCTGCTGCTCGTCCCCCTCACCCTGATTTTCATCAATACGAACAAAAAGCTGGACCTTTTTCTATTTATCTGGGGGATCTTCACCATCCTGGCAACCCTGAAGGGGATCGTGCAGCTGAACATCGGTATTGACAAATGGGAAAAGGGCTGGCTTGACGATGGGAATGCCCAGACACACATCCTGTTTGGAAAATTACGGGCATTTTCTTTCTTGAGTGATGCGGGACAGTTCGGAGGGAACCAGGCATATTCGGCCGTGGTTGCAACGATTGTTTCACTGGTCCAGAAAAACTGGAAAGGCAGGCTTTTTTTCATTATAGTTGCCGTTTGTGGTCTTTATGGCATGATCATTTCGGGAACACGTGGTTCCATCAGCATCCCGCTGGCCGGGTTCCTGGCCTTTTTTGTGCTGCGGAAAAATGTCGGGGTGATGATTTTCGGTTTCCTGCTGCTCATTGTCGTTTTTATCTTTTTCAAATATACCTCCATCGGCCAGGGGAACGACCAGATCAGGAGGATGCGCACGGCATTCGACCCGAACGATGCTTCGTTGCAGGTCAGGCTTGAAAACCAGAAGAGACTCAGGGTTTACCTGGCCTCCAGGCCTTTCGGCGGCGGAATAGGCCATGGGGGTGTCAAGGCCCAGCGCTACCTCCCGAATGCGTTTCTTTCGAGCGTTGCGACCGACAGCTGGTATGTGCTTATCTGGGTGGAACAGGGCATTATTGGTCTCCTGATGCACCTTTTCATCCTGTTTTATATCCTTATCAAAGGGTCGTGGTTTGTGATGTTCAGAATCCGGGACCCGATCCTTCGTATGAAGATTGCAGCGCTCACCTCGGGCATGTTCGGCGTAATGGTGGCCTCATACGGGAATGCGGTACTCGGACAAATGCCAACCAGCATCCTTATATATGTCTCCATGGCCATCATGCTCAACAGTGAAGTATTCGACACTCCGAAGGAAACTGTAAAAAATTGATTCGCCTGCAATTGTTTTTTTACAATATATAATTCGTACTTTTAACCATTAATAAACTGGCATTGTTGCATTATTGAAACAAAAACAAGAGACCTCATGACAGGCAGAGATTTTATCATAACCGGTTTACAGCCATGGGATATTCCCATCGGTTCAAACGCCATCGATATCGCCAGGGAAATAGCCGTTGACAACCGGGTGCTCTATGTCAACAGCGCCCTGGACCAGATGACTATTTTCCGCAATCAACCGAAACCCGACACGCAGCAACGGCTGGATGTATACCGAAAAAAAAAGGAGCCGCTCCGGCAGCTTTCCGATTCCCTCTGGGTGCTTGATTTCCCTTTTTCCGTTTGGTCGGTGAATGAATTCCCGGATGGTTTTTTCTTTGATTTTTTCAATAAAAGAAATAATAAAAAGATATTCGATTATGTAAAAAAAGTAGCCGCCGGGCTTCATTTCAAGGATGTCATTCATTTTATCGACAATGACATTTACCGAAGTTTTTACAGTAAGGAATTTCTTAAGCCCTCCTTGTCGGTTTACTACCGCAGGGACAACCTCCAGCCTTTTGCCTATTGGAAGAAACATGTCGGAAGGCTTGAGCCGCTGCTTATCGGTAAAAGCGACCTCGTGGTTTGCAACTCACCCCAACTTGCAGATTTTGCCAGGCCCTTCAATCCGAAAAGTTGGGATATCGGGCAGGGGGTCGACCTGTCAGCCTATGATCCCGGACTGAAATTTGAAACGCCGCCAGAGATCGCGGCGATCAGCGAACCCCGGATCGGGTACATCGGCGATATCAACAGCCTGCGCCTGGATGCGGACCTGATTTATGAACTGGCCAAAAGCAAACCGGGTTATTCGTTTGTCATGATAGGAAGGGAAGACAAGCTTTTTGCAGGTCATGCGCTTCACAACCTGGGCAATGTTCATTTTCTTGGCAGCATTCCAAAAAGCATGGTTCCGACCTATATGTCGGCCCTCCAGATATGCCTGAACCCGCAGCTTGTCAATGAAATTACCATCGGCAATTACCCCAGGAAAGTGGATGAGTACCTTGCATTGGGCAAACCGGTGATTGCTACGAAAACCGCTACGATGGAGCTTTTCAGGGACCACTCCTATCTTTGCACCTCGGTGGCCGGTTACCAGGCGGCCGTTGAGGATGCGCTGGTCAACAACAGCGCTGAAAAAACACGGCAGCGAATACTATTTGCCCAGTCGCACAGCTGGAAAAACAATGTCAACCAGCTTTTTAAATGCATCGGGGAATCATTAACCTAATAACGAAATTATGTACTACAGGAACGTCGCAGATCTTAACAGGATAATCCTCAAGCGCCTGAATATAATTCCGCGCGATTTCGACCTGATCGTCGGCATACCACGAAGCGGGATGCTTCCGGCCAACCTGCTGGCCCTTTACCTCAACCGCCCGTATACCGACATCCATTCCTTTATTAACGGGCACATTTATAAGGCAGGTGCCAGGAGCCAGTTCTTTGACATCAAAGATTTTAAAAAAGTCCTGGTAGTGGATGACAGTATTGCATCCGGTTCGGCGATGGACAAATGCAGGGAAAGCCTGAAGCACCTGGAAAAGGATTTTTCGTTCAGTTTCTGTGCCATATACGTGATCCCCGGTAAGGAAAAAACAGTAGATCATTATTTCGAAGTCGTTCCTTTGCCAAGGTATTTCCAGTGGAACATACTCAACCACACAAGTCTCGAAAAAGCATGCTTCGACATCGACGGCGTTTTATGCACCGATCCAACCGAAGAACAAAACGACGACGGTGAAAAATACCGTGACTTTATCCTCAACGCCCCCCCGCTGTTCATTCCGGGGAGCAAGATCGGAACCATCGTCACCTCGCGCCTTGAAAAATACAGGAAGGAAACGGAGACATGGCTCGCTGCCAATAATGTTAAATACAACGACCTGGTGCTGCTTGACCTTCCCGACAAGGAGGCGCGGATGCGGGCCAACAGTCACGCAGTTCATAAGGCCAAAACCTATATGAACAATCAATACATCCTGTTCATTGAAAGTTCGCTGTCGCAGGCCATTGAAATCAACAGGATCACCAAAAAACCGGTTCTGTGCACAGAGAACTTTGAAATGATATTCGATGCCGAATCAATCATGTACAATATCAAAAGCGGCAAATATTTCCCCTTCCTCAGGAAGATTGCACTCAAAATCAGGAACAAGCTTCGCGGGAAATAGGGATTATCAAGTTCATACAAACATATTTTAACGCATCCCATCGATGAACCCTGTTTTAAATACCTTCTTCCTGGTTGTCCAGATCGTTGCATTTGCAGCACTGTTGCCGCCAACCCTGTACATCTTTATCTTTGCCTCGGCCGGGCTGTTCTATAAACAACGTCCCTACCCGTCGGCTGTTGCACCGAGAAAAATAGCCGTACTTATTCCCGGGTACAAGGAGGACGATGTGATCGTTGAGGTTGCACAAGATGCGCTCGCGCAGGATTACCCGAAAGACAGGGTTGATATCGTGATTGTTGCCGATTCTTTCCAGCCGGAAACCCTTGCCCGGTTAAAGGAACTCCCGCTGATCGTCATCGAGGTGAAGTTTGATAAAAGCACCAAATCAAAGGCCCTCAATAAAGCCATGGAACTGCTGACAATCCAATACGACCTGGCGGTGGTGCTGGATGCCGACAACCTGATGGCACCAGATTTCCTCGCGAAGATCAATGCGGCTTTCGAGTGGAACTACATGGCGGTGCAGGGACACCGTGCGGCCAAAAACATGGACACCCCGCTTGCCATCCTGGATGCCGTAAGCGAGGAGATCAACAACCACATTTTTCGCAAAGGACACCGGGTTCTTGGTCTTTCATCGGCCATCATCGGCTCGGGAATGGCCTTCAGGTATTCATTTTTCAAGGAGATGATGGCATCCGTAACAGCCATAGGCGGTTTTGACAAGGAGATCGAGCTTCGCATGCTGAAGGCAAACCACACCATCGGGTACCTCAACGATGCACTGGTTTTCGACGAAAAAGTTCAGAAAGCAGAAGTTTTCAGCAACCAGCGCCGGCGGTGGCTCTCGGCCCAGCTGCATTACTTCCGCACCGATATTTTATCATCATGCAAAGCCCTGGTTACCAAGGGGAACCTTGATTATTTTGACAAGGCGATCCAGTTTGTGCAACCACCCCGCGTATTGCTGCTTGGCGCTGTTCTCTCAGCCCTGATCTTTTTTATCGTGATCAATTTTTTCGTGGGACTGCCATTCCTTTACAGCCTTTTATGGCTTGGGCTCGGGTTGCTGTGCATCATGGCCTTTCTCTTTTCGGTTCCCGGGAAATTTTACAATACGGCCACGCTGAAAGCCCTGGGAAGTCTGCCGGGCGGGATGTTGCTCATGATTGGTTCGCTGCTTAGGATCAGGGGAGCCAACAAACAGTTTATCCACACGAAACACAGCGCGGCAACGCCATCACCAAAAAAATAACTTTCAGTTAATGTTCAAGATCGTCATATGATAATAGGGATAGAGGGACAACGGCTTTTCCGCAGGAAAAAACATGGTATGGATATGGTGGCCCTGGAGCTGATCAGGAACCTCCAGCAGATCGACCATGAGAATGAATACGTCCTGTTCATCAAACCTGATGCGGATGAAATGGTGCTGACCGAAACATCCAATTTCAGGATCGTACGGCTTGAAGGAGGATTTTACCCGCTCTGGGAACAGGTTGCCCTGCCGAAAGCCGCCAAAACAGCGGGTTGCCGGTTGCTGCACTGTACAAGTAACACGGCGCCTGTCAACACCCGGATTCCGCTCATTGTCACCCTTCACGACATCATATACATGGAAAGCAGCTACCTCAGGATCATGCAGGGAACCGGTTCACCCTACCAGAAATTCGGCAACGTTTACCGGAAGATGGTGGTTCCGCGCATTGTCAGGGAGAGCAGGAAGATCATCACCGTTTCACATTTTGAAAAGAACCGGATCGGCGAATTTTTCGGAATGCAGGGCGACCCCCGGCTCACGGCTGTATACAACGGCGTGAGCGAACACTTCAAACCGGTAACCGATGCCGGAGAACTGGCCCGGGTGAGGGAGAAATACCACCTGCCGGCACGCTATTTCTTCTTCCTTGGCAATACCGATCCGAAGAAAAACACCAAAGGGACCCTGAAGGCCTATTCCGATTTTTTGAAACAAACCGGGAGCGACATAAGGCTGGTCATGCTTGACTATGACCGTGCCGAACTCGACAAATTACTTGAAGAGATCGGGGATAAATACCTGATCGAACGCATCGTACTAACCGGTTATGTTGTCAATACTGATCTCCCTGCCATATACGGCCAGTGCGAGGTGTTTCTCTACCCGTCGCTACGCGAAAGTTTTGGCATCCCGATGCTTGAGGCGATGGCGTGCGGGGTACCGGTGATCACTTCCAACACCTCGTCGATGCCTGAGGTTGCAGGAGATGCAGCCTGCATTATTGATCCATTCAACCCGGCTGAAATAACGAATGCCTTGGTGACGATCACAGGCGACCCTTTACTTAAAAGCAGACTTGCCGGGAAAGGGATTGAAAGGGCAGCGCAGTTTTCATGGAAAGCAATGGCAGAAAACGTTTTGAAGATTTATAATGAAACGGGCCGCGATTTATAAACGGGAAAACGTGACCACGGGAAACGCGGTAAAACTGAAAATATGAAAAAACTGAAAACCTATTTCTGGTACCTGGTTGAATACCTGAAATACGGAGATTTTCTATCGATCATTGCCTCGGCCAGGTACCTGTTCAACAAGTCTTCCCACCGGAGGGACCGGGTTATCCGCACCTCGATCGGGACCTTCTTCTGCCGGAAAAATACAAATGATTTTCAATTCGCCAACTTCCATTATGAATGGGGGGTAAAAAAATACCTGCTCGACCACAAAAAGGATTTCAATGTTTTTATTGACGGGGGGGCCTGTGTCGGGGATTACTGCGTACTGCTTTCCCGTTACAATATCCGTTGCATCGCTTTCGAACCGGTGATGAATAACTTCAATGTCATGATGAAGAATTTCAGGCTTAACAGTCTCGGTGATCACGTTATGGCATACCCGGTTGGACTGGGGGATGTCAACGGGTTCTCATATTTCAACTTCAACCCAGTCAATACCGGTGCTTCTCACATTGTTCCGGATGGAAGTGAGACCGACTGTAAAGTCGAAATCCGCACCTTCGATTCCCTCGTGCCTTCGCTGAAGCTCAACAAGGATGATTTCATCCTGTTGAAGCTCGACCTCGAGGGGATGGAGCCGGCCGCGATCATGGGTGCAAAAGAATTCATCCTGCAATACCCAAACATCACGTTGGTGCTTGAGGACAAGCATACCGGCGAACATCCAATCAAAGAGGCACTGGACAGCATCGCCGGTTTTCAATACGGGATTGTTGACGAATTCAACATCTTTGCCACCAAAATAAGCAATTTTACCTCTAATTGAACCAAAATATGACGGCATTAAAAATCATCTTCTGGGTTCTCCTTTTCATCGTATTCTATGCTAACATCGGCTACGGCATCCTTTTATTCATTCTTGTGAGGATCAAAAGGATTTTCAGGCGGCGTCAAACCAATCCGGCATCGGGATATGAACCCGAAGTGACCCTTTTTATCGCAGCTTACAACGAGAAGGATTTTGTTGCTGAAAAGATCAGGAATTCAATGGCCCTGGAATATCCTAAGAACAAGCTGCACATGGTGTGGGTTACCGATGGATCTGATGACGGCACACCTGAATTGCTGCGACAATATGAAGGCATCGAGGTTTACCATCTTGACCAGCGTAGCGGTAAGATCGGCGCCATGAACCGGGGGATGAAGTTTGTAAAGACACCGGTTGTTGTTTTCTGCGATGCGAACACGATGCTCGGCCGGGAATCAATCCGGCGTATCGTTAACCTTTTCAGCGATCCAAAGGTTGGTTGTGTTTCAGGTGAAAAGCGGATATTCAGCAAGGAAAAAGATACCGCCGCAGGTGCAGGCGAAGGACTCTACTGGAAGTATGAATCAACCCTGAAGAAATGGGACGCCGAACTCTACTCTGTTGTCGGGGCCGCGGGTGAACTGTTCGCCATCAGGACAGAATTGTACCAGGAGGTGGAGCGTGACACCCTGCTCGACGATTTTATTATTTCCCTCCGCGTTGCCCAGAAGGGATATACGATCCAGTACGATCCCGACGCCTACACCATTGAAACCGCCTCGGCAAATGTTAAGGAGGAACTGAAGCGAAAGGTAAGGATCTCCGCCGGGGGAATCCAGTCGGTGGTCAGGCTGCGATCGCTCCTCAATATTTTCAGGTACGGGACCCTCTCCTTCCAGTACATTTCGCATCGGGTACTGAGATGGACGCTTGCCCCGCTTTCGCTGTTGTTCATGCTGATCACAGGTGTGATCCTGGCACTGAACGAAGGTTTGTTTGCCTTCGGGCTCTATGGTATTATTTTCTGGATGCAGGTTTTATTCTACCTGGCCGCGCTGCTCGGCTGGTACCTCGAAAACCGGGCAATCCGCGTGAAACTGCTATTTGTTCCATACTATTTCTTTATCATGAACCTTTCGGTATTCCTTGGTTTCAGGAGATACATAAAAAAATCTCAATCGGTTAACTGGGAACGGGCTAAACGTGGATAACTGCAGATTTTTACTGTATTCGCGGCTGGTCCGCCTCCTCTGCTGCCTGCTTGCAATGGGTTGTTCCCATGCCGGTGCAGTTGCACAGACAAAGAGGATGAAGATCATCGTAAGCAATACGACCACACTTGTTGATGGCACGGTAGCCCCATTCAACCAGGTCCATCCCGGCGACACACTTTTCTTCCAGGCGGGCATGCGCGATTACATCCTGATCCGGAATTTTCAGGGCGCCACTGGTAAGACCATTGTTTTTATGAACCTCGACAGTGTTGTTGTCATCAGCACCGATCATAATTTTGGTGTTTCCATCCAAAACTGCAGGTTCATCAGGTTCACCGGTTCAGGCTCCTCCGAAAACTTTTACGGATTCATGATCCGGCGTGTGCTTGCCGGCACCGGCATTGGCGCCGGGAACATGTCTTCGGATATTGAAATTGATCACATTTACCTCAACAATGTACCGATCGCGGGCATTTATGCCAAGACCGACCCCGATTGTTCCTTTACCAATACCCGCGACAAGTTCACGCAATACAATACCGTCATTCATGATAATTACATCATGAGAACAGGCAATGAAGGGTTGTATATCGGCAGTACCAAGTATACGGGCCAGCTGGTCAGGTGCAACGGGGCAGACACCCTGCTGTTTCCCGCGCTGCTGAACGGGGTTAAAATATACAGCAATATCATCAATTATTCCGGATGGGACGGGATCCAGGTCAGTTCGGCATCAGCGAACTGCCAGGTTTTCGACAACCTCGTGATGTATGACAGCCAGGGTGAGGTGCCATCGCAGATGTCGGGAATTATCCTGGGTGGCGGCTCTAAATGCGATTGTTTCAACAATTATATCGCCGACGGCAAAGGGGACGGGATCGAAAGTCACGGGCTCGGCGGATACCGCATTTTCAACAATATTATAGTGAATGCAGGAAAAACATACCTGCCCGGCGACAGCAGCAAGATGAAACATGGGATCTTCGTTTCCGATGTTTCAGTTCAGACCGATTCGTCGTTTTATATCCTTTTCAACGACATCATCAACCCGAAATCCGACGGCATCAGGTTTGCCAGCTCCATCAGCAGCCACAACCTGGTTGCTTCGAACGTAGTAATAAATCCCGGTAATTTTGATTATTATGAACACGGAAATACCGGTTTCAAAGGGAAAGATGCCTATATTATGATCCCGAATCCCGGGTCAGATGTGGAAATTGCCGGGAATTACCTTGCCAGGACTCCCGACAGCGCGGGGTTTGCCTCCCAGGGTTACAGCCTGCAGCCGGGTTCGCCCCTGATCGATGCTGCCTATATGGACACACGCGGAGTCAATTTTGATTTCTATCATCACGCCAGACCATACGGGCCCGGGTTCGACATCGGGGCATTTGAATACAACCCTGCTTACCTTGGAATACCAAAAAAAGAACTGGCTACCAGGATCGTCATTCCCCTATTCCCCAACCCTGTTGGATGCGAATTTACAATCCGGTACCAGAACGAAACACGGTGCGATGTCACCCTTTACATATACAATCTCCAGGGGGAGAAAATATTCCAGCGCGTTAGGCGGCAGGTACCGGCCGGGAATCAATCGGTCACCGAAAATGTTTCAGGCATCACCGATGGAATCTACCTTTATACATTGCATATCGGTGACCGTTCGTTTTCCGGCCGAATGGTAAAAAAAAACTGAAATCTCACGCCAGGTAATCCGATAATTTTCCTGTTTTCTTTCCTTCAACAACCTTATCCCACCAGATGGTGATGATCAGGAGGTTGAGCATCTGGTTCGATTTGACCTGCTTGTACCAAAACCAGTAACCCCTCCCGGTTGACAGTGCCTCGTATTGTACAAAAAATGCGTCAAGAAAATTCTTGTCCTTTAACGATTTCGCAAAGGCCGAACCCCTGATGTAATGGTAAATTTTTTCACGGCGCTCTGTGTTATTGAAGAAGATCTCAAGCGGCGAAAAGCCACCCTGCTTCGGGCGGTTTGTAACCGCATCGGGCAACAGGGGTTTTACCAGCTGTTTGTGGATGTATTTTGTCACTCCCTTTCCCTTCATCGATTCCTTTACGGTCCCTTTTGCCCTCAGGTTGATGGGCAGGTGCTGCAGGAAATGATAGAGATCGAGATCGGTATAGGAGAATGCGAGGTTAACCCCGAACCGTTCCGACAACCGGGAAGCTTTAAAAATGATCACTTCATTCACAGAATGACGGAGATGCAGGAAGTAGTTTCGCTGCAGGAACAATTCGTCATAACTTTTAAAGGAGTGCGGGATATCGGCAAGGTAAGGATGATCGGGAATGTTCCGCATGCTAAACATCTTGTTGAGCTGGTAATCATGAAATCCAAAGGTTTCCGGCTCCATCACCTTTAATATCTTCTGGTTCTGAAAATGGATCCTGAAGGAAAGGTTGTCATGATCGAAAAGGCTGTTATCGCTGAGTTTGTCGAATAAAACTGAAAACGGTTTGAGTCCCAGCCGCTGCATTTTATAATGGAGGGCGGTTTCCCTGATCCCAGCGCCGAAATATTGGTCGTTCCCATCCCCGCCAATGGTGACGGGCAGGTCTTCGCCACTCACCATCTTCATGGCCGAATGGTTGAGCATGAACCCCGATTCGGAAAAGGGATCACCCATGTAATCAATGATATCGGGTAAAAATTCGATCTCGGTACCATCCATGAGATACTCATGATGCTCGGCGCCGAATTTGTCGGCCATCATCCGGGCATAGGGCAGTTCCGACGCCGGGTTGTCCTTGAACCCGATGGAATAGGTTTTGATGGTTCCGGGGTGGACCTCCCGTAGCATGGCAATATTGCCCCCCGAATCGTAACCCCCGCTCAGCAGGGCACCCACGGTTTCCGATCCGCCGATGCGGCGTACCAGCGATTTCTTCAGCAAATCGCTGTATTGGGCAATGGCGTCATTCAGTGAAATTTCTTTCCGTTCAGCCTGTAAAATTTCATTATAATCAAAAAGTTTCTCAAACCTGAATCCGTCAGGTGTATGCAGCAGCACCTCCCCGGCCGGGATCTTGCTGACCCCCTCGAGTGAGGTGCCCGGGGCGGGAATATATCCTATTTTCAGAAAAGTTGTAACCCCTGTCAGGTCGGGCCTGGCGACAAAATCGCTGAAATCATTCAATCCATGGTAAGAATCGGTAAAAAAATCCTTTGTAAAATAGATCATCCGGTCCTCACCGTTACGGTCGCGCACAATGGTCGTTTTTCCCGGCTCAGTGAGAATGACTGTAAATTTACCATTAAGCCGCCTGAATCCGCTGAGCCCCTCCCTGTCAAACAGTTCAAAAAGAAGTTCTGCAACATTTTCAGTATGGTATGAAAGATGCTTCCCAATTTCTTCCACGTTGTAAATCCTGCTGTGAAGGTATATCTTCCGGTTACCCCTCCCGGCCATCTTGTAACCACTGCAAAACACCGATCCTGCAGCATTTTCAGATCCTTTGCCATGGATCAAACTGCCAGAAACAGGACCTGCCTGGTCAAAGAGAGCGTAGAAAAATGTTTCCATAAATTTTGCTATTAAGTAAGATTTTCTGCACCACATAATATTTGCCACGCTAATTTATAAATTAAAACAACCGTAACTATTCACCCCCTTTTTTTTAAATCCAAGGGTTATTAACAATTTTCAGGGTTGTTTTACTATTTCGTTTATAAATCTAAACGATATTAACCGTTTCCGGTTGATTGATTGTTTGTAAGATAGCTGATTTTACTATTG
>CAIMWF010000100.1 GCA_903845055.1 uncultured Bacteroidales bacterium
ACCGGAACTTTTACCCCTTCTGTTGCCGGAACCGGGCTGAAAACTATCACTTATATTTACTCAAACGTTTACACCTGTCTTGCTTCTAAAACAAAAACCATCCTGGTTCAGCCTAACCCAACGTTCACCTGTGGCAACAACCTGACCGACATCCGGGATAACAAAGTTTACCCGACCATTCAGATCGGTTCCCAATGCTGGATGGCTTCAAATTTAGATTTCGGATCTCAGATTTCAGATTTAACTCCTCAAACCGACAACTGCCTGAATGAGAAATACACCCGTAATTCGTCATTAGTAATTAGTAATTCCTTCTACCAGTGGGATGAGCTGATGCGCTACCAAACCTCTCCCGGTTCACAGGGGCTTTGTCCTCCGGGCTGGCACATTCCTTCTGCTGCCGAATGGAACGTCCTGCTCTCCTTTTATTCCGGTGCAGGCCAGGCAGGAGGGTATCTCAAGGATTCCTTACTTATAAGCGGATTTCATTCATACCAGCATGGATTTCTATATCTGAACAATACCTGGGCATTTACATCCGGGCTGGATGCGGGAGCGATGTATTGGACCTCGACTGCTTCGGGGACCGACCGGGCCGTGGCCAGGGGACTGAATATTTTTAATCCGAGTGTGTCAATGTATCCGTCATCCAGGCAAAATGCCTTTGGGGTGAGGTGTTGTAAGAATTAACTTCAAGGTCAAAACTCAAAAATCAAAGCTTAACTCAAAAGTCAAAACTTTTTGCTTCGAAAGGTTTTGTTTCGCGATTTCGCGATTTCGCCATTTCACTATTTTCATTTCCGGTTAGATGTTCAAAGGATAGAACCCGGTTAGCCGGATCATTTCAATCGTTTGAGTGCGCTTTTTTTCAGCAACCTTGCTAAATGATGTACTGTTAATATGTAGATTTGGGGTTCTTTTATGGTTTTATAAATCACACGATAACTGCCTATAATGAGTTCCCGGATTGTTGGTTCATTGATTTCAGGGACTTTCCGTCCAATAAATGGCATGGATTCCAAAAGTTCAGTTACATCAATAATTCTTTCCAGGGTCAGTCGGGCATAGTGAACCGAATCCCTGGAAATATAATCCCCGATCTCCTGCAAATCGACCAACGACCTGTTCGTCCAGATTATTTTAACCATCGTTCCAGTTTCTTCTTCACCTCTTCCGTTGAGTGGACTTTCCCGTCTTGGATATCCTGCAAACCTTGTTCCACCTTGTCTAAAAGAATTAATCTTTCAACAACTTCTTCTATTGACAGGTTTTCATCAGGGAGGGTATCAATGGTTTTCCTGATTTTATCTTTTGTCAGCATTTTTTATTTTTTTCAAAGGTAACAAATAAACACTTTGAAAAATCAATATGTTTACAAAAGGTGAACTATTGAAGTTTAAACCTATCTTTGCATGAGAGTTCATTTATTAAGGGACAGGCAATTGAAGCGCACGTGGCTGGTCATACTTCTTTTGAGTATTGGGTAACTGCCATAAAATATGCAGATTGGGAAACTCCTGAGGATATTCAGCAAACTTTTGGACCTGCTGATTTGTTGGGAGGAGGTTATGACAGAGTTGTCTTTGATATTGGGGGTAACAATTACCGTTTGATCTGTAAATACCATTTTGGCAACACGAAAGTACACCTTTTTGTTTGTTGGATTGGCACACATGTGGCGTACGATGACCTCTGCGGTCATGGCGGACAATTTACTGCTTTTGAGTATTAATTCTTTTTACGTTGAAGACGATGCAAATCACAATTATAAAATCAGAAACGCAATATAAAGCGTATTGTGATGTCTTGGCGAATTTGCTGGAAAAAGGCGGGAACAGCAACAATGTCCAGGATGAGATTGAGCTACTCTCTTTGTTAATTGAGAAATGGGATGCTGAACATTCCACCCTTAACGAACTTGATCCTGTTGAATTGTTGCACTCCCTGATGCATGACAAAAAAATGAAGGCTAAAGACCTGGTTGAAATATTAGGAGTGAGCAAAGGCCTGGTCTCAGATATATTGAACTATAAGAAAGGGTTGTCGAAAGAGATCATCCGGGTTCTTTCTGCACATTTCAAAGTCTCACAGGAAGCATTTAACCGGCCTTACAAATTGACAAATCCGGCAAGCGCACATTTACGGAATGCAGGCGCGATGACAAAGGCCTAAGATATCAGACAGGTAATTTTTCCCGGGCATACAGTCCGGAAACGCAGACCGCAATCAAGACAAAAAGAGTGAGCTTTTTCATACGAGTTTGAATATGCGGAAACAAAATTTGAATTACCCGGGTCTTCAGACCCGGGTTAACGCCATGCGATCCAGCCAGGGGCTTCAGCCTATAACCGAAAACATAAGAAAATTTCGGGCTAAAGCCCTTTTGTCAATCCTTTTCCTCCGCCCCGGGCCGAAAGGCCCGGGTAATTGATTGACCGGTATCCGGGTAGCTGTGGGGACACGCCATGGCGTGTCCAACCGTGGCCCGCTGTTGTCGCCCCTTGCCAAACCCCGCCCGTCAGAACCCACCATCTTCCCCGTAATTTTTAATTTTTAATTAGTACTGATGCGTTAAAATTAAGGTTTTATCAGAATGTTATTTCCTTAGACTTTCTAACTGATTTGATATTTTGCAAGTAGTTCTTTCAATGATATTTCATCTGGTCAATTCCCAAACTTTGATACATTCTGTTTCCCTCTATGGCCCTCATAGAAATCTCTGTGGTACTCTGTGTAATTTTGTTTCACCGAGTACCACTGAGAAACCTCACAGAGAGCCACAGAGAGGAATTTTATGAATAATTCAAGTTACAAGCCATATTAAGTTTGCTGAACTCACGATCAATTCAAATCAAAAAAAATTATAACGGCAATATTGTTTTATGAATCAATGATTTATAATAAAATATAAACAGTTAACGCATCAGCAGTAATTTTTAATTTTTAATTATTTCTCTCCATTTCAATAGAGGAACGGTACCAACCGCTTCGTCCTGCCGGAATAGTCCTTGTACTTTTTCCCGAACTGTTCTAAAAGCACCTTTTCCTCGATCCGGATCCGCACCAGGAAGGTGTACAATACGGGCAGGAAAACGATGAAAAAGGCATACCAATTATCGGTGGAAATTCCGTAGCCGGCAAACGAGAGGAGTGCGCCCGTATACGACGGATGGCGCACATATTTGTAAAAACCGCGGTCCATCAGCTGGTGATCCTCTCGGATGGTGACATCCACCGTGAAAAACCGGCCCAGCTGCCTGATGGCAATGAACCGGAGAAGGATGCCGAGGCAGAGCACAATGATGCCGGCAACCGCCATCCTCTCCTCCGGGAAAATAGCACACGGGAAGCGCCTGGCGACAAAAACCGACAGGGTGATGGAGGCGATGATTGCGATCCAGATGATCAGCTGCGACTGCTGGTCGGCCCCCTTGCGGTCGGATTTGCCCGAGCGGGTGAACACGGCGAGAAATATTTCGGAGAGGCCCCAGGCCAGGTAGGTAAGTGCAAAAAAGTTCATCGAAGTTTTAGTTTTAGACATCCCGGTCCGGGATGCGCCGATAAAGATAGCAATTCCGATATTTTCCACCTTTATATTTTTGAAAACTTCGCCGGATGCTTTTTACTTAATCCTTACCTTTACCTCCTCAACACACGACCGAAATCCAAGTGAAATGAAAATCTCCTTCTTTGGCGCTGCAGGCGGCGTTACCGGCACCGCCTACTACTGCGAATCGTCGCAGGCGAACATCCTGGTCGACTGCGGGATGTTCCAGGGCAGCAGGTCCGACGAAGCGCGCAACAAAAAAGCGCCCCCCGTCGATTACAGGAGCCTCGATGCCATCGTGCTCACCCACGCCCATCTCGACCACTGCGGGCGGCTGCCCATGGCGGTGCGCGACGGCTATGAAGGGCCCATTTTCGCCACCCCCGCCACCATGGACCTGGTCGCCCTCGTCCTCCGCGATTCGCTGAAGGTGCAGACGGGCGATCTTGAAAAGCTGAACCGAATGATGTCGAGGCACGGCAGGTCGAAGATCGAACCGCTCTTTGATGAAAAAGATGTGGAGGGGGCCATCAGCCTGATGAAGCCGCTCCCCTACCATGAGTCATTTACCGTGGCACCGGGCATCGAGGTCATCGTCGATGAGGCGGGCCACATTCTCGGGTCGGGCAGCCTTAAAATCACCGTCCATGAAAAGAACGCAACAAAGTCGGTTGTCTTTTCGGGCGACCTGGGGGCACACGGGATGCCCATCGTGCGCGATGCCGAAACCTTCCGGGAGGCCGACATGCTGATCATGGAATCGACCTATGGCGACCGCAACCACAAGCCCCTGCAGGAGACCATCGATGAAATGATCGCGATCATTAAAGATGCGCTTCATTCAAAAGGAAAAATCCTGGTTCCATCCTTTGCCATCGGCCGCACGCAGGACATCCTGTACTACATCGGGCAGGCATTCCGTAAAGGAGGGTTGCCGCGCTTCCCGATTTACATCGACAGCCCCATGGCCATCGAGGCTTCGAGAATCTACATGAGCCACGCGGAGTTGTTTGACGAAGAGATGGTCGATTTCCAGAAAAGCGGGGAGGCCCGCCTCGACCAGGGCTTCATCCATCCCACGGCCACCGCCGAAGAGTCGAAGCACCTGAACGATGTTCCGGGTCCCTGCATGATCATCGCCGGCTCGGGGATGTGCAACGCCGGCCGCATCAGGCACCACCTGCGCCATAACCTGTGGAAATCCGAAACCTCCGTCCTGATCGTTGGCTACCAGGCCATGGGAACGCTTGGGAGAAGGCTGGTCGACGGTTCACCCTTTGTCACCATCTTTGGCGAAAAGATCATCGTGCGGGCGCAAATCCACAAGCTGGGCGGGTTCAGCGCCCATGCCGGGCAGGAGGACCTGCTGCAATGGTTCAACGCCCTCGCCCCCGACCGCCCGCGGCTGGTGCTGACACACGGTGAAGACAATGCCAGGACCGTCCTCGCCAAAATTATCCGCGACCGCTACGGCATCGAGCCATTCCTGCCGCAATACGGCGAAAGCATTGAACTTTAACAATCCATCTTTTTTACCGTCCTCATGCAAACCTCTTTCCGCCGTACAAAAATCGTCGCCACCATTGGTCCCGCCAGCAGCTCGCCCGACATGATCAGGCAGATGATCGGCGCTGGCATGGACGTTGCCCGCCTGAACTTCTCGCACGGCAGATATGAAGAGCACGCCGGCGTGATCGCCACCATCAGGCAGATCTCCGGCGAACTCGACAAGCCCATCACCATCCTGCAGGACCTGCAGGGCC
>CAIMWF010000101.1 GCA_903845055.1 uncultured Bacteroidales bacterium
GAACGTCGTTTCCTGCGATCAGGGGAGCCGAAAACATGGCCCACATGCTGAAATGCAACCTTTCCTCGGCTGGACTAAGTTTCCCGTTGCCGACCTGGAGCATGTCGGCATCGTTCCAATGGCCGGGCCCGGAGAAACTGCCAACTGCCGCCATACGGTCGATGATTTGAAGGATGCCCATTCCACCCCAGATGTTCCTGCCATCGAAACAGTTGATGATATCGGGAGTTGTCCGCCATAAATGACCAACATCCTTTCCCCATTCCCATGGCTTGTTTTTTCCCCACTCGCAGATGCTGAAAACCACCGGTCTGCCTGCCGTACACAATGCGTCGCACATGAGCTGGTAAGATGATACTGCATCCTGCGTCCCATGCGAACACCAGTCATATTTCAGGTAATCGCACCCCCATTCTGCGTATGTCAGGGCATCCCGGTACTCGAATCCCTTGCTACCGGGTCTTCCGCGGCAGGTGGAGGACCCCGCATCAGAATAAATGCCGAATTTGAATCCCAGGGCGTGAAGGTATTCACCTAAATTTTTCATACCACCAGGGAAACGCACCGGATCCGCCAGAATGTTACCTTTTGCATCCCTTGCTTTTTGCCAGCAGTCATCAATGATGATGTAAATATAACCCGCATCTTTCATGCCATTGGTGACCATGGCATCGGCGACTTCCCGTATGATTGTTTCATTGATGCTGCATTTGAATGCATTCCAGTCATTCCAGCCCATGGGAGGTAACAAGGCGAGGCTGTCAAACTTTTGTCCGTACAGGCTTGAAAAACAGAAAAATATCAAAATACTTGTGATGCCCGTTTTTATTCCTCTCATTGAAATTAGGTTGTCGGACTCAATGATCGTGTAAGAAAACATGCCGCCGGATCATACGAATGGCAAGGCAAAGGTAGTTTTTTCGGGTCAGCTTTCCATAATCTCCAGGTAAAAGTGAAATGTACTTTTTTTAAACCCTGTTCGCAGATGCCATCATATGAATTATTGAATGTAGCAGGAAACACAAAATTGAAAAAGGCTGCCCCGTGGTATTGAAGCAACCTTTTCCCGGAATGTTAACACATAGTTACCTGCTGATGATCAGCTTTTTAACAATCTCCAGACGGCTGTTTCGTATTACGATTGTATACAACCCACCCGCTGCCGGCCTGATATCAATAACCTGGTCAAGCCTGCCCGGAACCCGGACATTTTCCAATTCATAGATCCGCATGCCAAGGTTGGAATACACTTCGATATTTACAGCTTCGGTTGAGAAGTTGGTTAACGAGACAGTAAACCTCCCGTCATTTGGCACCGGGTAAACTTCAACATTCCCTGCCACCAGTTGTGGTTCCCCCACCATCAGGATATAATGATGGTGGGAAGAATCAGAACTGCAACCATTGAGGGTGACCACGGTCCAGTACCAGCCGGTCTGTGTGGCATGGAAAACCTTGCCTGTGGCACCGGGCAATGGAGATCCCTGGTAATACCATTGATTTCCGGCGGGTGCGCTGCTTGTGAGAATGTCTCCCGCAGTAGTCACCAGCGGAGTGGAAGGGATCGGGTTCACCGTCACGGTCAATGAGGGTGAAACGGTTCCGTTTCCGCAGGAATTGGAGGCATAAACAGCAATATTCCCTGAAACAGCGTTCATGCCATAATTAACCGTGATCGTATTGGTGGTGCTTCCGGAAACAACAGCAGCCCCGGCAGGGACACTCCATACGTAACTTGTTGCATTGCTGACCGGGGGTACGGTATAGATGACCCCAGTTGTTCCCTGGCATTCGCTCCCGGATCCTGAAATTGCCCCGGCCGCCGTTGGTAATGCATTGACAGTAACCTGGAAATTCGGTGAAAGGGCGCCGTTGCCACAAAGGTTGTTTCCTGCAACGGTGATGTTCCCTGATACGGCATTTGACTGATAATTTACAGTGATGTTGCTGGTGCCGTTGCCAGATGCAACTGAAGCACCCGGGGGCAGTGACCAGACGTAACTAAGTGCATTCTGAACCGGGCCAACGGAGTACGCAACACCAGTCATTCCGGCACAAATGGCCGCGGTTCCCGTAATAACTCCGGCTGCAGCCGGCAGCGGGTTTACTGAAATATTCAGTAGGGTTGGTCCTGATGCGTTGCATCCGTAGGTGTTGGTATAGGTCACCGCAACCCACTGCGCTCCTGTGCTATTCCAGCTTACCATGAGACTGTTTGTACCCTGGCCTGAAGTGATGGCTCCTCCAGCGGAGATCGTCCAGGTATAGTTTGACATTCCTGCCCCGGTAACGTAATTATAATACCCTGAGTTTACGCACAGGCTGGCAGTCCCGGTAATGGCAGGAACCGGCAACGGATTGACCGTAATATTAAAAGTTTTACCGGTACCGCTGCAGCTTGTACTCCCGTTGGTGAATGTCGGCGTTACAACAACCGTTGCGACAACCGGGGCATTCCCGGTATTTACGGCAGTAAAGGCTGCAATATTCCCTGCACCTGTTGCAGCCAGTCCGATGGAAGGAGTCGAGTTTGTCCAGGAATAGGTCGTCGTTCCGCCACTGTTGCCTGTCCCAAAGGTGATCCCTGCAGTGGTTGTATTGCTACACACGACCTGGTTTGCCGGCTGGTTGACTTGTGCCGTTGGATTCACAGTAATGGTAAAGGTTTTGGAAGGGCCTGAACAACTGATACCCCCGTTTGAATAGACCGGTGTGACAGTAATCGTGGCAATTGCCGGGGCAGTACCGCTGTTTGACACAGTAAATATGGCAATGTTGCCGGTCCCTGAAGCAGCGAGTCCTATTCCCGGATTATTGTTGGTCCAGGCGTAAGTGGTGGTTCCTCCCGTATTTGTGGTGCCGAAGATGACAGCCGTTGTGTTGCTGCCGTTGCAAACAACCTGGTTTAGGGGCTGGTTGACCTGCCCCAATGGATTAACCGTTACTAAAACCGAAGCAGTACTGGTGCATAAACCGGCATGATTCACAGTAACGGTATAGGTGCCTGCAGAATTGACGGTAACAGAGGAAGCGGTGGACCCGTTTGACCACAGGTAGGTGTTATTCACATTGGTTCCGCCTGCTGCAGTTAGGGTTACCGACCCACCCTGGCAAAAAGTAGTGTTCCCGTTCGTGGTAATTGTTGCCGTAAAGCCGGTGCAGATATCCAGGTCCAGGCCGGTTAGAACATCCGACCTGAATTTCCGCAGCCTGGCCACCAGGTCCTTTGCCGCAAAACCATCATTATATAACACAACATCCCCGCCATCAGTAACAACCTGCATCTGTGACAACGATAACTGAGAATTGGTATAGACAGGAATTAGTCCTTCCATTTTCAACACCCCGGTTGCCGCACTGGGCACCAGCACCGGCGCATCTGCCGCATACCCTGTCCATTTAAAAATATCGCAAGGCAGAATCTCCCCGGGATCTCCTGCAATCAGGATGTAGGTTCCATTGGAAAGCCTGATGATGTCCCTGATGCCCCGGTTACCCAGGTTCAATTCGATGGGAGCGCCAAATGTAGGGTTACCTGACGGATTGCCGTTATTGAACCAGGTCTCGAAATTCAGGATTGGAGCGATGACGGCGTTGGTGCGATTCGTGGTTGGCACCAGGGGAGCCCTCATGCCAAGATACAAGGTGGTGTTATCCGGTCCAAATACCATCCCTTCCAGGGAGAGTCCGTTGGGAGCCTTCGAATCGACACCAGCTGCCGCGGAAGCTGTAAAATTGTAACCGTTTGCATCTCCCCAGGCAAGCAGCGGGATCCGGAGATTCACATATCCGCCAAAGTTGAAGGCTGTGGAAGAACCCGTTCCTGTTACATTGGTGGCAAACAGGCGGTCGCGGTTCGGTTTGTTTGGAAAGGGAGAGGCACCGTTGCTCATGGAGCCTGACCAGTATTTCCTGGCGGATACCGATGGGCTCTGGGTTGCTGCCTCCACATCCACTTCAGGATGCGCCGGATCGGGCAGGGCCAGGTTTGATGAATAGTCATAGGAAACGAGCGGAGATCCGGATGCATATCTTGAATAGACATTGATGTAGTCAAATTCATCATCCCCGCTCATGTAATAATTGTCGTCGAGCGCTATCCCATCCGACGCATCCGACATTCCCGTGTGCCAGAAGGTACGGGCAGGAAAGATATCCGGCGTGCGGGCTGAGGCAGCATATGCGACCAGGTAGGTCGTATTGTTGACCCCGTCGCTCACCGTGACGGATATATTGGAATACCCGACACCTACGGGCGTTATTTTAAGGTTACGGATGGAACCTGTTCCTGTAAGTGCCAGGTTGGCGTTGGGCACGACGGCAGTGTTGCTGCTGGTTGCGGTCAGTGTCAGCCCCGGAGCGGCAGTTTCCGCGTCAAAGATGGCAAAATCAATTCCTGATATCTTACCCGGGTCCGTACTGTCGGCAATCACGCCGCTTAAGGTAAAAGGACTTGCGGGGGATATGGTTGCACCTCCATCAACATAATCAGAGGTTGTGGCAGTATTTATGGATATGGTGGGCGCTGTGTTGTCATTGTCCAGGATGCTGATGCTTTGTGAGGTTGTCAGCCCAAGTACCAGGCCGGCGGATGGGTTGCTGATCGTCAGGATGGCGATTTCCGTTGGTTCAAGAATGGCATCATCAACTACCGTAAAGGTCACAGTACCTGTAGCATATCCCGCCGGGATGGTGATGGTGGAATTGGAAAGGGTGTAATCACCGGTTGTTATTCCTGCACCTGAAACGCCGAGGGAAACTGTTTGCGTTGAAGTAACCGGGGAGGAAGCCCAGGCTGTCACCGTGATCGCCGTGGCGCCGGCTTCCGAACCGGTGTTGGTGCTGATGGTGAGATTAACGACCGGAATTCCGGAATCGACGGGTGAAAAGGAAATTCCTTTATAATAGACCCCTGTAACTGCGCTCACCAGTGTTGTTGACGGGGAACTTGCTGCAGACCCGTTATCGGTGATTTTGATCACCCTGTTGCCGGCGTTTTCAAAGGTAGTTGCGTACAATACAGGGGTGGCTGGTACCGAATAATCGGCAATTAAGCCATAGGCTCCGATGTTGGTTGTACCGGTGCCCAGGGTATAGGCCAGGCTCCAAACTCCAGCTGTTTTGGTCCACTTTTGAATTCCGCCATTGCTGCTGTTCAGGTTGATGGCTATATAACATACATCCAGTGTCGGGTTGAACGAAAAGTCCTCAGGGATGTTGGCCCCCGTATTGATAACCTGTGTGATCGTTACAGGATTCGCCGTCGGTGATCCTGTAACTTTAAAAATTCCGAAATTATTATTGGGAAGTGCATTGTATTGCTTTTGCGTGGAGAAATAGATGCTTCCTCCGAATATCCTCAACCCGTATGCCTTGGGAGGATTGGTTGCCAGGGTACCCAGTCCGGCCTGTATGCCCGGCCCAAAATAATCAATACCATCAATACCCGCGCTGGAGGCACCTGATGCCCAGAAGTTTACGCCATCGGAAACGCACCCCCGGATGTCATTCTGGTTAAAGAATGTGTTACTGGTTCCGGCCTGCACGTAACATCCCGACTGTGTGACTTCACCAATCACCCTGGGAACCGACAACGATGCAGTGGCGGTAATGTCTGTAAAAATTGAAGAGGTTCCGTACCCTCCCATCATTAGATACCTCCCGTCGGTGGAGTTAGTCAGAAAACCTTCAGAACCGCCATATACCCCGGATGTCTGGAAAGGGAAATTGTCTGTAACAGAAGAAGGGATGATAACCGTCGCTCCCGGTATTCCTGAAGTTGAGATTTCCTGCAATACAACAGGTGATGAAGATTTACTGATCGTTGTCGTGGTCTTTAAAACGACCAGCCTGCCCGGAGTAAAAGCAGGCGGATCGTTGTTCGTTTGCGCCTGCAATGAACCATTATATGTTTTAACCTGTCCCCAACTTGTTCCTCTTTCGAAGGTGATCAGAATAATTAAGGACATCACTGCCACGGCGACTGATCTTAGCCTGGTATGGTGAATTTTTATTTTGGCGGGATCCGGAAGGAATTCTGTTTCCAATGGTTTAGCTTTCGCATCTGCGAACCTTTGTCCCTGGATGGTTTGTTGTAATAATGTTTGGTTCATCGTTCAGATTTATTTATAAATTTTCAGTTTGTACTCCCCCTGACAAAAAATAAAATACCCAACACGCCCGTAATGAGCTAATTGTTGAATACGACAGCCTCCAGCGTAATTTCGGTCAAAACTATTCCATCTGA
>CAIMWF010000102.1 GCA_903845055.1 uncultured Bacteroidales bacterium
CCTTTTCACCCTGTCACCTTTTAAACCTTTTCACCCTGTCACCTTTTAAACCTTTTCACCCTGTCACCTTTTAAACCTTTTCACCCTGTCACCTTTTAAACCTTTTCACCCTTTCCCAACCCCAACCCACTTTATCTCCCCCCTTTATGTCCGACCTTCTTTTTGCAACCAACAACCGCCATAAGATCCGTGAGATCCAGGAGATCATGGGGCATGAATTCCGTATTCGATGCCTGGATGATGTATGTATATCAGTGGATATTCCTGAAACACAGGAGACTATTGAAGGCAATGCGGCGCAGAAGGCCCGGTTCATTCATGATCTGACCGGGATGGACTGTTTTGCCGATGATACCGGGCTTGAAATCGCATCCCTGGGGGGACGCCCCGGGGTATATTCGGCCCGTTATGCAGGGGAGGGATGCAGTTTCGATGACAACGTGAACAAAATATTGCTGGAGATGGATGGTGTTGTAAACCGCGATGCCTGCTTCAGAACCGTGATATGTTTGATCGTGGGGGGCACTGAACATCTTTTTGAAGGCAGGATCGATGGCACCATCACAGCCTGGCGCAGCGGGGAGGATGGATTCGGTTATGACCCTGTTTTTATGCCAAAAGGTTATTCACAGACCTTTTCGGAGATGCCAGCCTACCTTAAGAACGGAATATCGCACCGGGGCCGGGCCGCGACGAAAATGGTGAAATGGCTGAAAAGTAAAAAGGCGGAATAGCGCTTAAAACGCCACTCCGCCTTTACATGATTTAACTCGGTTATTGCCTGCTACGGGAAGATAAGTCCGGGGTAGCTGGTAATATTAACCTGCGGGATGGCACATTTATACTGATCGTTGATGGCCTTGATAAAGAGATTTGCAGCAATGGCATTTCCTCTGGGGCAAAGATGGATGCCATCGGTTGAGAACATTCCCCCGGTCACAAACGCCGTAGTCATTTTGACGCCGTCGAACACCATGCCGCTTTCAAACTGCGGGAGGTACTGGTTCATGTCGGCAAGGGCGAGGCCCTGGCTCTTTGCAACATTCCTGATCACTGCGTTATAGGCGATGATCCTTCCGCGGATATTCGCCAGTTCCGATTTGTCAAGCACATATTTTCCCGGGATGGGATAGATGTAAGGCAATGGGTGTTTTGTGGTATCAACGATACCCATTCCCCTGCATTTGATCGAATCGGTCGGCAGGGTGAGCAGGAAGAGGTCGCCTTCTTCAAGCTGTGCGAGTGTTCCGTTCTCCTTCTTGTAAACGAAAGGGTTGAGGCCGGCTTTCCATACGATTTCCGGGTGGCCCTGCAATCCGTACAGTGCGTTAAGCTGCGCTGCCTGGGTGGCATCCAGGGGAACGCCATTCCACGGCAGTTGTTTGGATATGGTAGTAAAGAACGGGATGCTGGTAATGTCGGGGATGGTGGCAACCACCCCTTTCGGGTTTTTGCCTGAGCCCATCAGGGCGCCCACTGCCAGGGGATAGTATTTGGCAAAGGTATCGACCGGGGTCAGGAACATGTCGGTGCCGGCAAGTGCGGAGGCCAGGGCGTCGTTGTTGCCGATCCAGAGATAGAAGAAGGTCGGGTGCTGTGCGATGGCATCGGCCAGGATGGTCGTGGCGGGAGATGTTGCGAACCTTGTGAAAAACGGGTTGCCCATAGCTGAACCGTACCCGGGGTAGAACAGGGTTTCGAGCGTGGCACCCGGAACACCCATATTGTTGTATGGACCTGCAACCGTGGGAGCGGCAAACAACTGTCCCTGCAGGGTGCCCTGGTCGGGGTTGGAGGCGAAGCCGGGTTTTATCGACATCGTGCCCAGCGGGGTTCCGTAACAATCCTTGTCGGGGTTAAGTTTCAGGACCATTTTCGTATAGCAATAGATCCCGCCGGGGACCTGCTGGAAGCCAACCCCGTCGTCTGTTGAAAGCAGCGGCTGCCTGAATTCGCCCCCACCAACGGTTTTGAACTGGGTGGCCATGATGTTCGGAATGGAATAACCCTGTCCGACCCTGGAAAGTGCTCCGTCGGCATAGCCGGCCGTCAGTGAATTACCTACGGAAACAAAATTTGAGAAGTCCAGCCCGTTGGCAGAAGCCGTGAATTTGTCAATCTTCCGTTCACAGGAGGCAAAGAGGGCCAGGGACAATATAATGAAAAGAAATTTTTTCATAATGTTCATATTTTATAAAGTTAAAAACTGTAGGATAAGCCAATTCCCGGGATACTGAATCCTGTGCGGTATGTCCCGGCAAAATTGTCGGGCGAGTAGGTCCCGCTTCTTTTTGCACCCATGAGATACAGGAAGGAAGCATCGATGCTGAATCCTTTCATCGGGTAGACAGAAAGACCGCAGGTAAGGCCTGTTTCGGTCAAACTCGGGGTTTGCGGGTTCAGGTAATTGCTCGAAACCGGTGACGGGTCGTAATAGCCACCTACCCTGACGGTAACCGTTTTGTTGATCCTGTACTGTGCCCCGATGCGTTCGATCATCTGGTCCTGGTACAGCGAAGCATTGGCGGTTCGGCCTATTGCCGGGGTTTTGGTCTTGAAGTCGAACACCAGGGAATCGTAAGTGCTCCAGAAGACATAGCAAAGGTTTATGCCGATCATCCACTGCTTCCGCTTTCCGAACTCGTACGAAACGCCCAGGTCGAGATTTGCGGGCAGGGGGAGCATTACGTCAACCTTGTTGTTGGGAAAACTTGTGCTGAGGGAAACGGGTACCTCAAATGTTGCATCCGCGTTCTTAACTTTCATTTGAATCTTCGAACGGTAGTCGATGCCGATGCTCCATCCCTGGTCGGGGTGAATCATGACACCGGCGTTGAAACCGATATTGCTCGTGGATCCTTTGATGTGAAGCGAACCGTCACCGGTGGCGCCCTGGATGGGAATCGCCCTGGTCATGTCCACCGTTCCGGTGGCATAAACAAAACCGACGCCAATCCCGATGATGTCATTAAAACGGTAGGAAACGGTTGGCTGGTAAGTGATGGCTTTGAAGGAGAGGTCCTTGATCAGGTATCGTCCCTGCCAGTCTGCGCCGTTATCATCTTTCCATGAAAGCCTGTTCCCGTATGGTGCATTGATTGCAATACCCACGCTGAGCTTTTTGGTCGGTTTGAAAGCAGCATAAAAATAAAATGGCGTGTTTACGTCATGTTTGATGGTCGCCTGGTAATTTTCATCTTTTGCCTGGAAGGTTGCCCGTCCGAAAATAAAATCAATACCTCCTGAAAAACTCCATTTATCATTGACAAACGAAGCACCGCCAGGATTGTAAAACAAACTGCTGGCATCATAGCTTAGCGAAGTTCCGATAAGCCCCATGCCGATGTTGCGCACACCATGCAAGCCTACCTGGTAACCTCCGCCAAACGACGTAGTTGCTGCCAGACATACGAATAGCAGCAGGACAGTAATTTTCCTCATAATGACATTTTTTTGGTTAATACTGGGCGCAAGTTACAATTTTTTTTAATATTCAAAATTTTTCATATTTAGCGTTTCTCCATATAAATCAAGGGTGCCAGGGAACAACTTCCAAGCCTGAAAAGAAAGAAACGGGTGCAGGCATGTTCAGACGGGTTATTGCCGTAACTTTGCAAATGCAAAACCGGGGGGATGGCGGAGCAGGGAATGACGGCGCTTCCAGCCGGTTTTTGCCGGAATAACAGAGACCATTAAATCATAAAACAGACCCATATCATGCTTAATGTTGGAGATAAAGTGAAATTCCTGAACACGTCGGGAGGGGGAGTTGTTGCCAGGATCATCGACAGCAGGATGGTCAGCATTCTGATCGAGGACGGATTTGAGATACCGACCATGATCAGTGAACTCATCAGGATCGAACCTTCGAATGCCGCCGGCCGGTTTTTCGAGGAACATTATCATATTGAACTTCCGGCTGCGGTGCAGGAACCAGTGGAGGGCGACGACCGGCTCCGGCGGCTTGCCCATCATCTTACAGCCGACCGGAAATCGGAGGATATCTACCTTGCATTCGTTCCACACGACCAGAAATGGCTGATCACCGGCCCGGTCGATATTTTCCTCATCAACAACAGTTCATACGATGTTCTGTACAACATCTTCAGCAAAACACCGCTCGGCCATTACAACGGGGTTGATTACGGAAGCATCTTCCCCGATTCAAAATTGTTGCTGGATACGATCAACCGGGAGCAACTGACCCACTGGACCGACGGGTGCCTGCAATTCCTTTTTCACAGGCAGCAATGTACCGATGTGCTTCCGCCCTTCAATTCAGAATATTCGGTTGAGGGAAAAAAGTTTTTCAAGGAGGGTAATTACCGCGAAAACTCATTGATCCAGGCCAAGGGGATTGTACTGAAGGTACTGTCGCTGACCTCTCATTTTAAAACGGCCGACCATGTTGCGGAAGCAGGCAATGCGGGCAGGTTGCCGGGGGACCATGCCGCCCTTATCAGCCGGTACCAGGTGGCTCCGCGCGAAGCGGTGGTCGATCTGCATATTCATGAACTGGTTGATGATCCGACCAACCTCGAAAAGTCGGAGATTCTTGAATTCCAGCGGAACTATTTCCTCAAATGCCTCGACAGTGCGGTTGCCAGCCATTTTCTTAAGGTTGTTTTTATTCATGGTGTCGGGAACGGTGTCCTTCGTACCAACCTGATCGAACTGCTTAAAAAGCAGGAGGGCATCGAGTTCTTCGATGCCCCCATGGCAAAATATGGTGTCGGAGCCCTGGAAGTCAGGATTCCGCATAACGAATGACCTACCTGATCACCGAAACTTTCCTGGAATAAATATCGGTACCTGAATTCAGCTGGAGGATATATACTCCCGGATTGAGGGTCTGTGCGTCAAGAACGGTTTCATGCCGGCCGGCCGGCAGGTTGCCCAGTGAACGGGCCGAGATGAGCTGCCCGAGCGTGCTGTAGAGGTTGAGGGTGACATTCCCGCTTCTGTTCATGTAAAATGAAACCTTCGCCGATCCGTCAATGGGATTGGGATAGACCGCGAACTGAGGTGTTCCCGTCACCTCGCCGACCCCTGTCGGAGCTTCCATCCAGAATTCGCTCGATTCGGAAGAGCCAAATGTGCCGCCCTGTTTGATCACAGTTGAACCCGAAGCGATCTGGTATGCGCCCGAACCGTTTGCACAGCACAATCCGTTGTTGCCGCTGTCATAGATGGTGAAGGTGAAGCAGTCGGCCTGGGGCAGCGTAATGTTCTGGGTGATGAACTGGTTCGGCTGGGTATAGGGCCCGCCGCTTGCAATCACCGTACCAAGCGAATTTTTAACATCCCATGTGGTCTCCTGCGGTGCATTATCGGTGTGCAGTGTCAGGGTGACGGTATTGGTTGAAATGGGGGCAGCCTTGATGATGAAGTGGATGGTGTCATTCTTCGGGTACTGGTCCGTGGCGTTGTTCGGGCTGGTCGTGTAAATGGTCAGCGTATTCTGGTTTTCAATGCCGAAGGAATATTCGGGGAGGTTGACATCCACATGTTTCATGGAAGAAAGGGTGCCGGTCCAGTTGACCGAGGCAAGCGAGCCGTCGTTGACCTTGTACTTGATGACCATGCTGGTGACGGGGTTGTTCCCGTTGTTGCGGATGTCCACGGTCGGGGTGATCTTGTTTTTGCAGGTGACAGAAGGTACATTGCTCACACTCATGACCTGGAGGTCGGTTGTGTAGGGCAGAACCAGGGCACTGGTGGAGCTGAGGCCCGACTGGAATACCGTTTTCGTGCTTTTATCCTGGACAAAACCAACCGCGGCGATCTGTGTTACATCATACACGGTTCCGAACTTCCATGCACCTTCAATCAGGACATAGTCACCGGCGGCCATGGTGGATGGGATTGCCGTTCCGGCCGAGGTCGGGAGCATTTTCTTCATCACGTTGTAAAAATCCTTTTCGCCGTTGGTCCCCGGAGGAGAGGCAAAATGGATCCATTTTTCGATGATCACATTGTGGGCGACGAGGTTCCCGGTGAAGTTCTGCGTGCATTTAACCAGCAGGTTGGAGTAAACCGAATCGAGTCCTGCCGATACATAATGCTGCAGGCTCACTTCGATGGGTGAGGGAACGGCGTATTCCGTGTTGATCAGCCCCTGCGTGACATTGGCAGGCGCACCCGTGTAATTCGTTCCGGTTTGGGGAACACCATCCATCGTGGCATAGGGAACACCGGTTACTCCGTAGTAGCTTACCCTGGTTGCCGCATCAGCTGCATTCTGGGCGTTCATGGGGTCGGGACCGGGCCAGTTTACGTGGTATTTTATGGAAGTACACTTGGTCGAATTTGCATTTAACAGGGCATCAAACCCCGGGTTCTGCGAAGCACAGGGTCCGCAGCATGCGTTGGTGAATTCTTCAAATACGATGAATCGCTGCGACTGGCCAAAGCCAATGAGGATCATCAGAATAAAAATGCTGGAGAGTAAGAGTTTTTTCATGATATCGGAATTTTTATTTTACACCTTACAAATATATCAAATATTATGGCAGAAGTTGGAATGGATTTGAAAAAAGTTGTAATTTTGCAATAGAACATTTGAAAATTTAAACCACCAGATATGAAAAGGTTAATACTGCTCGTCTTTTTACTTTCCTCGATAGCATTTTATGGCTACTCGCAAAGCCTTTCGCTGCTCACCACTTCGGGTTCGGTGATTACCAATTCATCCATTACCCAGATCGGCACTTCCGACAGTCTCGAACTTATAACCTATATGTTCGTGAAAAACATTTCCAGCCACGCGATCAATGTGTTTTGCAAAAAAGTTGAAGTCAAGGTGATGGATTCCTGCGAGACCACCATGTGCTGGGCAGGTGGCTGCTATCCCTCTTTTGTCAGTGTTTCGCCGAATTCGGCCGCCATGGCTGCAGGGCAGACAATTACTGATTTTGTGGGACATTATGGGACTGTTACCGGTCATGGATTCAAATCGGGTGAAAGTATTGTGCGCTGGGTGTTCTTTAATGAGGCCAACCACAATGATTCTGTTTACCTGAACGTTAAATACACCACTTACCCGCTTGGCATCGACAGCAAGATCGCCCGCCAGGGAATGCTTTCCGCTGCATACCCGAACCCCGCGAACGGATCGGCCAGTTTCAACTATTGCGTACCTGCCGGTTCAAACGGCTCTATCGTTATCAGGAATCTTGTTGGTGCTGCGGTTCAGACAGAACAACTTAACGAAGGATCCGGTTCCCTGAAAGTTAATACCGGCGGACTGAGCGACGGTCTTTATTTTTATTCCCTGCTGGTTGACGGAAACATTAGCCAGACAAAAAAGATGGTCGTTAAGCACTGACAATCTTATAACCTAAACGGAAGCTGTCTGGAAATGTCAAATTTTTAGACAGCTTTTTTTTAAATGACGAGTGACGAATGACGAATGTAACGTTCTTTTCAAACCTTCCATTTAACCATACTGCCTGATTGAATACACTGCAACATAAGAACCTGGATGATTGCGAAAAGTGCTTTTTCAAAGCCATCAGCTGCCAGTATATCAAAACTGAGGAATTCCTGAGGATGCAGGAGCAGTCCTTGCGGGTCCATTTCACAAGGGGGGAGGAGATTCTGAAGCAGGGGGTGAAGTCGTCGCACCTGGTATTTCTGCAGTCGGGCATCGTAAAATTCTGCATGCACGACGAATCGGGAAAGGGGCTGATCCTGACCATCAGCAAAGCGCCTGCCATGATCGGTGGGGCGGATGCGATCAATAACGGGCTGAATCTTTATTCATTGCAGGCTGTGGAGGAGTGCGATGTTTGTTTTATCGATTACCGGATACTGCTTGAGATTGCCATGACCAACAGCCTTTTTATGCTGAAACTGATGGAGATGATGACCGGGATGTTCAAATCATCGATACTGAATTTCATCAGCCTGGCGCACAAACAGGTAAACGGAAGGATCGCCGATATCCTGCTTTATCTTTCCAGGTCGGTCTACGAAAACAGATCATTCACCTTATCCCTCACGAGGAAAGAGATTGCCGAATTTGCGGGATGTTCTACCGAAAACGTGATCCACACCCTTTCGAAGTTTCACCGGGAGGGAATCCTGCTGGTCATTGGAAAAAAAATTGAAATCCTCGATGTTGAACGTCTTGAAAGAATCAGCAAAACGGGGTAAAGGTGCATGGCCTATTTAATGTCGAGGAAGATGGCCTGGCCTGAAACCCATCCGCGGATGAACGAGGGCATTTTGTCAAGTCCGTAAAGGATGGACGCAGAAGGATAGGTTCCCGGTGAAACTTCAACGAAATACCAGTCATTCCCATTCCCGTAAGATTTTACAGCCAGTACCACCCCCCGCGCCTTTTCACGGTATTTTGCCACGATGTTCCCGAATGTTTCCGGTCTGGGAATGAAGGGCTCATTTAAAAGTGCGGCCGAAGCCCTCAGCAGCATGGTATCGGCCTTGGCAATGAAAGGGATCGGGCTGGTGTAATAGCGGGTCGGTTCTTCCGTATATTTATAAGCCACATGTTGCTTTTCCCTGATGAACGACAATTCGCCGTTGATCGTTTCAACCCTGTAATCCCGGGTAAAATAGAGATAATTGCCCCCATAGCCGATATCGCCGGTCTGGAGTTCGGCCAGTTTCCCCGCCTTCTTCCTGAACCGTGTAAAATACTGATCGTCGGAAAAAACAAGCTCAAAACTATCCCTGCGGTTCAGGAATATCATGACCATGTTCGATTCCCCGCCGCTGTAACCGCTGAAAATCATGTCGGGCAGGTTGTCGCCATTGATGTCAACCGGGTAGAGGCACCTTTTTAGTTCTTTAACCGTATGATTCGATAGCGAATCGCGGGTAAACTGCGGAAACTGGTCAAGGTTCTTCAAAAGGAAGGATTCGACTGCACGGCCCGGGGAGGGGACAACGAATTGCTGCAGGCTGATCTTTGCCGGCCTGGGAATATGGGTGTAATGCTTCCAGTAAAAGGTATCGGTCGCAGTGGTATAGGTCTGCAATTTGATCTGTGCCACGCCTGCTGCTGAAATCAGCAGCAGGGCAGCAGGAATGAACAGGCGGAAAAATCTGGGTATGTTCAAAATCAGAGTCCGAACTCTTTTTTTACTTTGTCGACGAAATCAAGTTTTTCCCATCCGAAGAAATCGACATTTTTGAGATAAACCTCTTTGCCGTTTCCGTTTACCTTCACAGGTTTTGCCCCCTTCACAGGGTAAAACACCTCTACTTCACGGGAATAATAGTCACGGCCGAAATGGCCATAGGAGGCGGTTGGCTGGTAAATAGGGTTCTTAAGGCCGAACCGTTCCACGATGGAATAGGGGCGCATGTCGAAGATCTTGTTTACCTTTTCAGCAATGGCGCCGTCGGTGAGGATCCTGCCTTTTTTATCCCTGACGGCGGCAGTTCCGTAAGTATTGACATACAGCCCAACCGGCTGTGCAATCCCGATGGCATAGGCCACCTGGATCATTACCTTGTCGGCAACGCCTGCAGCAACCATGTTTTTGGCAATATGACGGGCTGCATAGGCTGCGGAGCGGTCGACCTTCGAGGGATCTTTGCCCGAAAATGCGCCACCGCCATGGGCGCCGTGTCCGCCATAGGTATCAACGATGATCTTGCGGCCGGTGAGCCCGGTATCGCCGTGTGGTCCGCCGATGACAAATTTTCCGGTCGGGTTCACAAACAATTTTACATCTGCCTGGAAGAGTTTCTGGATGCGGGCGGGTAGCGTTTTCTTCACACGGGGGATCAGGATTTTCTGCACGTCCTCCCTGATTTTGTCCTGCATGGCCTTTTCGGCTATTTTATCTTCTTTTGCGGAACCGTCCTTTGGTTTGATAAAATCATCGTGCTGGGTGCTCACCACGATGGTGTCGATCTTAACGGGAGTCCCGTTGTCGTCGTATTCGATGGTCACCTGCGATTTGCTGTCGGGACGGAGATACTTCATCTGTTTCCCTTCGCGGCGGATATCGGCCAGTTCCTGGAGCATGACATGCGCAAGTTCAACCGACATCGGCATGAGATTGTCCATTTCACGGCAGGCATAGCCGAACATCATTCCCTGGTCGCCGGCGCCCTGTTCTTCTTTCTTTTCACGTACAACGCCCTGGTTGATATCCTGCGACTGCTCATGGATGGTCGAGATCACCCCGCACGAATCACAGTCGAAACGGTATTCGGCCTTGGTATAACCGATCTCCCGGATTACCCTGCGGGCGGTTTCCTGTACGTCGACCCAGCCCTGCGTTCTTACTTCACCGCCGCAAACAACGAGTCCGGTTGTTACAAAGGTTTCGCAAGCCACCTTGGACTCAGGGTCCCAGCGCATGAATTCATCGAGCAATGCATCACTGATCTGATCGGCAACTTTATCGGGATGTCCTTCTGAAACGGATTCCGATGTGAATAAATATCCCATAATTATAGTTTTACGATATACGATTTTTGATTTACGAATTAAAAAAGAGGCTGATTTGTGACTGAAGGAAGGAAAATTTGTTTTAGCATTTTTTTCCAGTGGTTGCAATCAATCAAATCTGTCCACTATCGGCGTACAAAAATAATAATTTTTTTAATCCTGCTTCACGATTATTTTTTCGTCAGCTCCTGGAAGACCTCCTCTAGTTTCTGCTCCTCGCGGTGAAGCGAAAGGACGGCGAGCTTATGGTCGACGGCAAACTGGAAAACGGCAGGGCGGAGGTCGGTGCCAGTTGCCCCGGAAAGAAGCCAGATGTTTGAAGTGGAAGCTCCCTGCATCGGGCCGGGATGTTTGGCTTCGGTCACGCCGGGAACCTGCATCATCAGTATCTGTGCGACAGGGGTTGCGAATTCAACCTGGATGACCACCCTGGAGGTGGCAAGATGCTGCAGGTTCAGGGTGGAGTCGTCGGCAACGATCCTCCCGTTGTGGATGATGATGGCCCTGTTGCAAATTGCCTCCACCTCCTGCATGATGTGGGTCGACATCATGACGGTTTTTGTTTTGCCCACCTCGGTGATCAGGTGGCGGATCTCGAGCAGCTGGTTGGGATCGAGACCTGAGGTAGGCTCATCCAGGATGAGGACCTCGGGATCGTGGATCATGGCCTGTGCCAGCCCGACCCGCTGCCGGTAGCCTTTCGACAATGCCCCGATCTTCTTGTGCTGTTCGCTGCTGAGCCCGGTCATTTCAATCATGTCGGCCACACGCCCGGCAATATTTCCCTTCAGCTGGTGTGTGCCGGCGATGAAACCCAGGAACTCACGGACATATAAATCCAGGTACAGGGGATTGTTTTCGGGCAGGTATCCAACCTTTTTTCTGACCTCGATCGATTGCTCCATCACATCATAACCGCAAACCGAAGCATCACCCGAAGTGGGGGGGATGAAACAGGTGAGGATCTTCATCAGGGTGCTTTTACCGGCACCGTTTGGTCCGAGCAGGCCCGTGATGCCACCTGGTTTTATTTCGAGGGAAACGGCGTCCAGCGCCTTCTGAGTGCCGTAGAGTTTGGTGATGTTTGTAACGCTGATGGACATAAAACCTGGTTGTTGGAAATGGTGCGCAAAGGTAAGCATTTTCGCTTATCCCGGTTATTATCCGTTTGCCAGCCTGATGAACCCCTTCAGGTGGTCGTTGATCTTGCCGGCCAGGAAATAGGGGAGATTCAGCAGGAAGAATTTTTTTCCGCGGAGGGTATGCGTTTGCTGGACGGCAAGTTTGCCCGCGTACAGCCTCACTGCGTAGGCGTGCGGTGCGATGTCAACATACTGGTGCAATGCCCTCAGCCGCCCTGGTTCACCCGAACGCACCACCACAGGGATCAGCAGGTCGTTGAAAGGGATTACGAAGTCAACTTCGGCGGTCGACTGGGTTTTTGCCCGTGTCCAGAAGCCGAGGGCCGGGGAGGCAAGGTACACCGCCCCGGACGGATTTTTTTCCGGCCCGGCTTCGGCAGCTGTTTGCGGCCTGCCTGCCATTCCGGCTGAGAGAAGTTCCTGTCCCACCACCTGCCGGGCGATCTGTCCCTCGAAAATCGCATTCATGTCGTGCGAACGGAACAATGGCTTCTGTATTCCTGAAAAATAGTTTACCAGCCCGGTATCGAGCATCTGGAGCCTGGGAAACCTCGACCGGTCAGGGATGAGGGGCAGCGTTGCCGAGGTGCCCGGATGGACGAGCTGAAGGAAAAAGGCGCGTTCGAGGGAATGAAAAGCCTGGCCGATCTCCCGGCTCCCTTTTTCCATGTTCCCGAAACGGTTCAGGCTGATGCGGGTTGCCGCAAAGGGATAGGTATTCTGGAGGAGCTCCATGGCAAGGTCGCGGCTTTTTGAACCGGCGGTTATGCCCTCCAGGTCTCCGACAATGCGTTCTTCGATCTTTTCATAAAGACGTCTCAGTCCGGTAAGATGACGGTTCAGGCCATATTCGGACATGATCTCGGGCATCCCGCCGATGAGGGTGTACAGGTGAAAGTAGTTGAGCAGTTTCTCATAGGCATAGTAGGGAACGGGCACTTCATCAAAGGCTTCCATGGCGGCCGGATCCTCCATTACCGCGAGGAACTCCCCGAAGGAAAACGGGAAAAGGCTGAGCGGCTGCATCAAACCATCCGCAGGGTCGGCCAGCCGGCTGAGTTCCTCCGTCATGGATGATGAGGTTGCAACAACCAGGGGGATGGCGCTCGCGGCATGAACGGCTGTACCCTGTCGCTCCTTGTTTTTCCTGTTCAACTCCTCTTCCATTATTGCTGTTGCCCACCTGACCGCCCCCGGGCAACGGGCAAGTTCATCCAGGATGATCAGCGTTCCTTTGCCCCTGAGTTCGATCCCTTTCAGGAAGCTGATCGCCTTCAGGGTCTCCATGGCCGGCGCTTCGAAATTGAAAATGGAGCGATCGGATGCAGTTTCGAGGTCGAGGTGGATCGAGTTGCTGAATTTTCCGGCGAAATCGCGGATCACAGTGGTTTTCCCGACTCCCCGGGCGCCAAACAGGCAGAAGGGGGAGGTACGGGTAAGGGTGGGGGAGAGGTGACGGGGGAACATAATTAAATGGCGAAATGGCGAAATAGCGAAATGGCGAGATAGCAAAATGGCGAAATGGCTTGATAAGACTTAGGAAATAATGGGTGGGGCATATTTATTTGTTTTTCCGGGTTTTTTTGTTTTTTGGTACATTCACCGCCATCTCCGTCTGGGGCTGTACGATGTTGTGATCGGTGCAGAAATCGCGGATGATCGCGATGATTTCGCTGCCATATTGTTTTATTTTCGCCTGACCGATCCCTTTGACCGATTTTAACCCGGCAATGGTAACCGGCAGTTTGTTTGTCAGTTCCAGCATCGATTTCTGCGGCAGGATCAAATAGGCCGGGATGTTGAATTCGTCGGCCAGGTTGTTCCGCCAGTTTTTGATTGCGAGGTAAAGTGCAGGATGACTGATGCTTTTTGAGAAGTTAAGATAATCCTGGGTCTTCTGCCTGGAGACCGGCCTGAAATCAACATCGGCCTTCGATTTCATACGGATGTAGGGGATGGTTTCAAAACCTTCGCGGCAAATGTCGAGACAGGAGATTTTGATAAAAACTTCTTTCTGCATCTTTTCCTGCGCCTCCGATAATACCTGTCTTACTGCCTTGTTGTCAGTTTCGGTATTCATCTCCCCGAGAAAGGTTTTAAGGTGTTTTTTAAGGGTATCGGAAAAGTAACCGGCAGCCTGTTTCGCACGTTCCTGCAAGGGCGGATTCTGTTCGGGCAGGATCGCGGGATCGAGGAACCTGGCTAATTGTGAATGGAATCTCTCAGCCACCCCGAAAATATCCTGGTCACAGCATTCTCTCCTTGCCTGCAGATCGGGAAGCAGGGACGGGTCAAGAATGGCTGCATTTTCCCGGACAGGCTTCATCAGGTTGTCGAACCGGTATTTCAGCAGTTTGAAATCAAACAACTCGGCAAGCAACTCCTTCTGGAACTGGAATTTTGAGGAAAAAAGTTTGCCGGGCCCCGGTTCGTTCTCGCGTACCCCGCGGGAATAGTTCATCACCGACGAATCCGTTTTAATGCCCGATCCGGCAATAGGGGTGCTCAGCACAATGCCTTCGAAGGTCCGGCAACGGCTCAGGGCCACATAGACCTGGCCGAAGGCAAATGCAGCGTTGGCATCGATGATCACCTTCTCGAAGGTAAGTCCCTGGCTTTTATGGATGGTGATCGCCCACGCCAGCTTCAGAGGGATCTGGGTGAAACTGCCGGCGACCTCCTCCCTGATCTCCCGGGTTTCCCCGTCGAGCGAATACTTTACATTATCCCAGGTAACGGGCGTCACGGCAATTTCTGAAGTGTCGGCCGGACATTTTACATAAACGACATCATCGGCGATCCGGGTGATTTTCCCGATTTTACCATTATAATAGAGTTTGTCGGCTGAAAGGTCGTTCTTGATGAACATGACCTGTGCCTGGGGTTTCAGTTCAAGGAGTTCATCCGTCGGGAAATTCTGGGCGGGGAAATCGCCGGAAATATCGGCGGTAAATGTCTGCGAATCCTCCCTGAGGTCCGAAAGCCGTACCTGGTTCATTTCGGATGCATTCGCGTTGTGGGTGGTCAGGGTGATGTATCCTTCATCCTCACCGGGATTGAACCCCTGTATGTAACGCGTATTCAACTCCCTGATGGTTTGTTCGTCGATCAGGTTTTCCCTGACTTTATTGAGCAGCGAGATGAAATGACCGTCCGACTGCCGGAAGATCTCCTTCAGCTCAATGGTCACGGGAGTGGTTTTTTTCAGGGCAAGGCTGTCGAAAAAATAGACACTGTCATAATATGACCGCAGGATCTGCCACTCCGAATCCCTGACCACGGGAGAAAGCTGGTGTAGGTCGCCGATCATGAGCAGTTGCACCCCTCCGAAGGGCTTGTAATGGTTCCGGTATTTGCGCAGCACCTCGTCAAGTGAATCAAGCACATCTGCCCTGACCATGCTGATTTCGTCGATCACAAGCAGGTCGATGCACTTGATGAGGTTGATCTTTTCCCGGTTGAACTTTCGCTGGAACCCGTTCGCGCCCGGAGCGTTATCAGAGGCTGGTCCCGAACCCGGGATGGCAGGGGCAAAGCTGAGCTGGAAAAAGGAATGGATCGTAACACCCCCGGCATTGATGGCGGCCACACCGGTGGGTGCAACCACGACCATCCGTTTCGGTGTGATTTTCCGCAGGTTGTGCAGGAAGGTGGTCTTTCCTGTCCCGGCCTTGCCGGTGAGGAAGATGTTCTGGCTGGTGTACTGGACAAACTCGGCTGCCAGCCGCAGCTGTTCGTTCTCACGGTATTCCATAATTCTTGTCTTAGCAGGTATAGGTTGCCAGGCCCTGCACAACCTCCCTTTAAGGGATATCGTGCAGCCATGGCATTATGTTACAAAATCAGCCATAAAAATACAAAAAAATGTAACATAATAAGGGATAAGTGGAAAAATGATAAAATTAATCATCGTAATGCATAGAGGGAATAAAATTTAACTTTATCTTTGCACCCCTTTTTGGAAGAAAAAGGTTCATATTTTAAAATAATCAGGAAGAAAGCATGGATACGTTAAGTTACAAGACCATAAGCGCCAACGCGGCCACCGTGACCAAGGAATGGGTGCTTATCGATGCCGAAGACCAGGTACTGGGGCGACTGGCTGCCAAGGTGGCCCTGTTGCTGAGAGGCAAGTTAAAGACCAACTATACGCCGCACGCCGATTGTGGTGACAATGTCATCATCATCAATGCCGAGAAAATCCGGCTGACCGGTAAAAAGATGGAAGAAAAGATCTACCTCTCCCATTCGGGTTATCCCGGTGGACAGAAAGAGGTTACACCGGCCAAACTGTTGGTGAAAAAACCGACGGCCGTCGTGGAAAAAGCAATTAAGGGAATGCTCCCTAAAAACAGGTTGGGCGCCACCATGTTCCGCAACCTTTACGTTTATGCCGGTCCCGACCATCTGCACCAGGCACAGCAACCGAAACCAGTGAAATTAACCTCAATCAAGTAGATATGGAAGTCATCAATACCCTCGGCAGAAGGAAAACTGCCGTCGCTAGGATTTACCTGAAAGACGGCTCGGGCATCATTACCGTGAACAACCGTGATTTCAAGAACTATTTTCCTACCCCGATTCTTCAGTTCAAGGTGACCGAACCCTTTGAGGTGACCAACAGCCAGGGCAAATACGACGTCAAGGTCAACCTCGACGGCGGCGGCATCCGCGGACAGGCGGAAGCGCTTGCACTCGCCATTGCCCGTGCCCTTTGCGAAATCAACCCTGAAAACCGTCCGCCGTTAAAGGCCAAAGGCCTGATGATGCGCGACCCGCGTATGGTGGAACGTAAGAAATTCGGGCAGAAGAAGGCCCGTAAAAGATTCCAGTTTAGTAAACGTTAGTATTGTAGAATTCATAGAATCAGTATATGTCAAGAACGAATTTTGATGAATTATTAGATGCCGGTGTCCATTTTGGTCACCTGCGCCGCAAATGGAATCCTGCCATGGCACCCTATATCTTTATGGAGCGCAACGGGATTCATATCATCGACCTGTATAAAACAATGGCCAAGATCGACGAAGCAGCTGCTGCGTTGAAACAGATTGCCAAGGCTGGTAAAAAGGTGCTTTTTGTCGCTACCAAGAAACAGGCCAAGGAAATTGTGGCAGAACACATCAAGCGGATCAACATGCCGTATGTGACCGAACGCTGGCCGGGCGGTATGCTCACCAATTTTGCCACCATCCGCAAGGCGGTGCGCAAAATGATCTCCATCGACAAACTGATGAGCAGCCCCTCCTATACCAACCTTTCCAAAAAGGAGCGCCTGACCATCACCCGCGAACGTGCCAAACTGGAGAAGAACCTCGGGTCCATTGCCGACCTGAACCGCCTCCCCGCTGCCATTTTCATCGTCGACATTCTCAAGGAGCACATTGCCCTTGCTGAAGCCAAGAAGCTGAACATCCCGACGTTTGCCATCGTCGACACCAATTCGGATCCGCGTACGGTTGATTTCCCGATCCCGGCCAACGACGATGCTTCCAAATCAATCTCCCTCATCGTGGATACCATGGTCAGGGCCATCGAAGAAGGGCTCGTTGAACGCAAACTCGACCGTGACAAGAAAGAGGCCGGCGACGACCGCGACATGGATGATAATGATTCAAGACTCGGTTTAAACCTGCTCGATATGGACGAGGAGGAGGTGGATGAGGACGGAATCAAGATCGTGAAAAAGGATTTTGTTGATACCAAGGTGGCCAAAATGAAGGCACTTGAGCCGGCACCCGACGATAAAAACAAACCTGCCAGGAAAAGGATCAGCAAACCGGCCGGAAGACCCAAAAAATAATGACCAGTGACGAGTGACGAATTTCGCTACCTCGCCACCTCGCTATTTTTCTATTTGAGTTTTTAAACTAAATATATATTTTTCATATGAATATTACTGCTGCTGATGTAAATAAATTGCGCCAGATGAGTGGTGCAGGGATGATGGATTGTAAAAAAGCCCTGCAGGAAACGGAGGGCGATTTTGACAAAGCCATTGATTATCTCCGTAAAAAGGGACAGAAAGTTGCCGGCAAACGCGCCGACCGCGATGCCAACCAGGGTTTTGTTCTTGCCCAGACTACCGCTGACCAGACTTATGGCGCCGTGATCATGGTCAATTGCGAAACTGATTTTGTTGGCAAGACCGAAGAGTTCATCAAATTTGCAAAGGACCTGCTGGACCTTGGCATGAAAAACCGGGTTCATACCATTGCTGAACTATTACCCATGTCGCTGGAAACCTCAACGGTTGAGGAAAAACTGAACGACCTGCTTGGAAAGACCGGTGAAAAGATCCAGATTGCACATTACGAAGTGATCGAAGCTCCCGTCGTGTTTTCTTACAACCATTTCGGAAACCGCCTCGCCACCATCATCGGGCTGAGCAAGAAGGATGCAAAAAATGCAATGGAAATCGGCCATGAACTTGCCATGCAGGTTGCAGCCATGAGCCCTGTTGCAGTCGACCGCGAAGATGTATCACAGGAGGTGATCGACCGTGAAATCGAGATCGGAAAAGACCAGGCACGCCAGGAAGGCAAACCCGAGGAGATGCTCGAAAAGATCGCCCAGGGAAAACTGACCAAGTTCTTCAAGGAGATGACCCTGCTGAACCAGGATTTTATCAAGGATTCAAAGAAAACGGTGCGCCAGTATGTTGCCGACAACGACAAGGAACTGACCATCACGGGATTCAAACGTCTCCAGCTTGGGGCATAACCGCCAAGCGCATAATAAAAAGGGATTGTCTGTTAATATGGATGATCCCTTTTTTATTTAATGCAGGAATGCAGGAATGCAGATAATGCAGGTAATGCAGGTAATGCTGAATCGAATATTTGCCGGGTTGGATCAGGGTGTTATTTTGCCCGGGGGAATTTACCTGGTTTCCGGTTAAAAAAAAATCGACAGATGTCAGATCCCACAAAAAAAGAGATCGTCAGGGAAATGTTTGATGACATTTCTCCCCGGTATGATTTCCTGAACCATTTTCTTTCCTTCGGGATCGATCATGGCTGGCGAAAGAAACTGGTAAAAATGCTGGCAGGGGTTAAGCCGGGGGATGTACTCGATGTTGCCACGGGCACGGGCGACCTGGCCATTGCGATCGCTTCGCTGAAACCGATGAAGATCGTCGGCATCGATATTTCGGAGAAGATGCTGGAGGTCGGGCGAGCCAAGCTTGCCGCAAAGGGGCTTGACAATCTGATTACCCTGCGCAGGGGTGATGCTGAAAAGATCCCCTTTTCCGACAACTCGTTCCACGCAATAACGGTTGCCTTCGGGGTGAGGAATTTCGAGAACCTGGAAGTAGGTCTGAAGGAGATGCGGAGGGTGCTGCGACCCGGCGGGGTCATGCTCATCCTTGAATTTTCGCACCCGTCAGCTTTCCCGATGAGGCAATTATACGGCATCTATTCGCGGTTCGTGATCCCGGTGATGGGCAGGATGATATCCGGGAACAGCAAAGCCTATTCCTACCTTCCTGAATCGGTAGCCGCTTTCCCGTCGGGGAAGAATTTCCTGGACATCCTTGATAATTGCGGGCTTAAAAATGCCAGCCGCACCAGCCTGAGCATGGGTATTGCTTCCATCTACATGGCTGAAAAATAAAATCCGCATTCCTGCGTTTACTTCTCTAACCCTTACTACCATTCCTTGAAGATCAAACGATTTACAGCCGCCCTCCTGCTTGCCCTCCTTTTTTGCCTGCCGTTCCATGGGAAAAGTCAACGCATGGTGGTGCTGAACATGCCCGATTATGACAAGGAGAGCCTCTTTCACTTCGGTTTCGTGCTGGGGGTCAACATGAGTTATGCCTCCCTGCGCCCGATCAGTGACCTGCGCACCCATGTCTTTGATTCCACCTTCATTCCCGACATCCTGCCATTGCCCGACTCGGCAAAAGTATTGTCGGTATCTTCCACGCCCACGCCCGGCTTCGTCATCAGCATCGTGGCCAACATGCAGCTGGGACGCGATTTTGAACTGCAGTTCGTTCCTTCGCTCTCTTTCGGCGACCGGACCCTGGTTTACGACATTGAGACCTTCAGGCGGCGCTCGGGTGAAAAGGATACCATCCAGTTCTCCACGATTTCAAAAAAGGTCCCCTCCACCTATATCAATTTTCCCATCGAGATCAAATACAAAGCGTTCAGATACAATAATTTCAGACCATACCTGATGGGAGGCGTGCAGTACACCATCGACCTTGCTTCACAGGCCAAGAAACGGGAACAGAAAAACAGGAACGAGAAAATCGTTAAGTTCAACCAGAATGATGTTTACCTCGAAGCAGGCGTGGGGTTCGATTTTTACAATGAATGGTTCAAGTTCGGACTTGAGCTGAAAATGATGTATGGAATGATGGATGTCCTTAAACGGGAAAATAATCTTTATACCAATTCGATCGGGAAGCTGAACTCGAAAATTTTCCAGGTATCATTCACCTTTGAATAACCTCACAATCACACCATTTTTCTTACCTTTGTTCGTTCAAACCATTCATTCATGGATAGAATTGCTGTCTTTCCGGGATCCTTTGATCCGATAACCCGCGGGCATGAATCCATCATCAGGAGAGCGCTCCCGCTGTTCAGCAAAGTGATTGTCGCCATCGGCGAAAACGGTGAAAAGAGATCCTTTTTTCCGCTCGAACAGCGGCTGGCCTGGCTGCGGCAGATATTCGGGAATGAACGCGGCGTTGCCATCATGACCTACGCCGGGCTGACCATCGACCTGTGCAGGCGTGAAAATGCACAGTATATCCTGCGGGGGCTGCGCACCTCCGCCGACTTTGAATTTGAACGCGGGATCGGCCAGATGAACAAACTCATGATGCCCGGTGTTGAAACGGTGTTTTTGTTGTGCGCACCCGAATATGCCTCGGTCAGTTCCTCCATCGTGAGGGATATTTTCAGGAACGGCGGGGATATTACGCAGTTCGTACCGGAGGGAATTATGGTATGAACATGTTGAATATCGAATATCGAATAACGAATAACGAATAACGAATGAAGAGATTTACAAGGTTTTGGGCGGGTTGTTTTTTTCTGCTGTTGTTTTTTTCGCTGGCCTCGGCGGCACAGAAAACAGTGATCAACGGCGTGGCGCCGGGTGCGGAGCGGAAAACCATCCAGCTGACCATGCCCGGCGACCTGATCACCTTTCTTGAAAAACCGCTTGCTACATCAAAGGTTGATTCAACAGGTCATTTTTCATTGTCGGTCGACCTGAACAAAACGGTCTGCTCCATCATCACAATCGACTTCCACAGGGCCGAACTTTACCTTGAACCGGCCAGGAGTTACAACCTTCATGTTGCGCCCATGAATTATGACGATAACACCGAGGTGAATCCCTTTATCCAGTCGCAGAATCTCAGCATCGAGGTGGCCGACACCAGCAAAACCGAGCTGAACATGATGATCGGGTCGTTCAATTCGATCCACAGTGCCTTCCTGATGGAACATTTCAACGCCCTGTACCGCAACCGGAACAAACTCCTGCTCGACACCTTCCGCCTGCAGCTGAACCAGCACTTCGGATCCGTCGAAAATACATATTTTATCAGCTACATGGTGTACAAACTTGCCGGGCTCGAACAGCTTACGCAGTATTACAACAAGGCGCAACTCATCCACCACTACTTTACCGATAAACCGGTGCTCTATTACAACCTGGAGTACATGGATTTCTTCAACAGCTTTTTCTCGAAATACCTTACGGCAACATCCCTGATCCTCCATAAAACCGATTGCCGCACAATCCTCAGCACCCCCGACCCTTACAATGCGATGATGAAATTCATGACGACCGATACCCTGCTGAAAAACGAACAGGTACGTGAACTGGTGATGCTGAAGGGAATGATGGAGGTGTACAACATGCCGGGGTACAACCAGGACCATGTGCTCACGGTACTGAAAAAAGCGGCGATCATGTCGAAATACATGGATAACCGCGTGGTAGCCGAAGATATGATTCTTTTCCTGACAAACCTGAAACCTGGAACCAGTGCACCGGGGTTCTCCCTGCCCGGCCGCGATCAGAAGGAGGTATCGCTGAAAAGCCTTGCCGGGAAACCGGTTTTGCTTTGCTTCTGGACGACCTACTGCGAAGGTTGCCTTGCCGAAATGGACCTCATCAGGCCGTTGTATGACAAATACAAGGATGGCATACAGTTTGTCAGTGTTTCCGCCGACAAGTATTTCAGCAAAATGCTGCGCTTTATCAACCTGAAGAAAGATTATACCTGGACCTTCCTGAGCGCAGGGGAAAACCCGGGAATATTAAAGGATTATGATGTACGGACCTATCCCTTGTTTGTTTTAATTGACAGGGAGGGTAAAATTTATAAATATCCGGCAGGCCAGCCAAGCAGCGGACTGGATGCCGATTTGCAAAAAATATTGCAGTAACCAGACAAAATTATGCTTGATTTTTTTAAGAAGATGCTTGGGAACAAATCCCAGCGCGATATCAAAAGTATCAACCCGCTGGTTGACCAGACATTGATCGCATGGAACGAAATCAAAAATATATCGAACGATGAGCTTCGTGCCCGCACCACCGATTTCAAACGTCGCATAAGCGAGTACATCGCCGGCAAGGAACAGGAGATTGAAGCCCTGAAGGTTCAGATCAATTCCGACGACCTGGAGATAGATGAAAAGGAAAACCTTTACCTGCAGCTCGACCGTCTTGAAAAAGAGGTGTACGAACTGACACAGGAGGTGCTTAATGAAATTCTTCCCGAGGCCTTTGCCGTCATGAAGGATACCGCCCGCCGTTTCTTTGAAAACGAGTTTGTTGAGGTTACCGCGACCCAGGCCGACCGCGACCTGGCCGCAAGAAAAGCCAATGTGACCATCGAGGGCGATAAGGCCCTTTACAGGAACAGCTGGACGGCCGGCGGGAACATGGTTACCTGGGACATGGTGCATTACGACTGCCAGCTGATCGGCGGGGTGGTGCTTCACCAGGGCAAAATTTCAGAAATGGCGACCGGTGAAGGGAAAACGCTTGTGGCGACACTGCCGATGTTCCTCAATGCCCTCCCCGGGAAAGGAGTGCACATCGTGACGGTGAATGATTACCTGGCCAAACGCGACTCCGAATGGATGGGTCCCCTGTTTGAATTTCACGGGTTAAAGGTGGATTGTATCGACCGCCACGAGCCCAATTCGCAGGCCAGGCGCGATGCCTACCTCGCCGACATCACTTACGGCACCAACAATGAATTCGGCTTCGACTACCTGCGCGACAACATGACCAGCAATCCCGAAGAGCTGGTGCAGCGTCCGCACAACTATACCATCGTCGATGAGGTTGACTCTGTTCTGATCGATGATGCCCGTACCCCGCTCATCATTTCCGGTCCGACCCCCAAAGGGGAGAACCAGCTGTTCGACGATCTCAAGAACAATGTCACCAAACTTTACAATGCCCAGCGTAACCTGGTGACCAAACTGCTGGCCGAGGCCAAGGCGCTTTCGGAAGATCAGAAGAATGATGAAAACATGAAAAAGGCCGGTGAACAATTGCTGCGGGCGCATCACGGGCTGCCCAAGAACAAGGCGCTGATCAAGTTCCTCAGTGAACCCGGGATGAAGGCCCTGATGCTCAAAACCGAGAATTTCTACCTGGCCGAACAGGCCAAGAACATGCCGGTCATCGACGACCAGCTCTATTTCGTGATCGATGAAAAAAACAATACCATCGAATTGCGCGATATGGGTATTGACCTTCTGACCCAATCGTACGAAGATCCCTCGTTTTACATCCTTCCCGATATTGGCACGGTCATCGCCGACCTGGAGCGCCAGAACCTGTCGGAGGAGGAGAAAACCGAGAAGAAAGACGAGCTGATGCGCGACTATTCCATTAAAACAGAGCGCGTGCATACCGTGAACCAGCTCATCAAAGCGTACGCCCTTTTTGAGAAGGATGTCGAGTACGTGGTGATGGACAACAAGGTGAAGATTGTCGATGAACAGACCGGCCGTATCCTTGAGGGACGCCGCTATTCCGACGGGTTGCACCAGGCTATCGAAGCCAAGGAAAATGTAAAAATCGAGGCAGCCACGCAGACCTATGCCACCGTGACGCTGCAGAACTACTTCAGGATGTACAAAAAGCTGGCCGGGATGACCGGCACGGCCGAAACAGAAGCGGGTGAATTGTGGGACATCTACAAACTCGATGTCGTGGTGATCCCGACCAATAAAAAAATCGTTCGCGACGACCGCGAAGACCTGGTTTACAAGACCAAGCGTGAAAAATTCAACGCGGTTATCGATGAAATAGAAAAACTGGTGAAGGAGGGGCGCCCGAGTCTGGTGGGTACCACCTCGGTAGAAACCTCCGAACTGCTGAGCCGCATGCTTAAGCGAAAAAACATCCCTCATAATGTGTTGAATGCCAAGCTGCATGCCCGCGAAGCGGATATTGTGGCAGAGGCCGGCCGTGCCGGTACCGTAACCATCGCCACCAACATGGCCGGACGTGGTACCGACATCAAGCTTGGACCCGGCGTCAAGGAGGCAGGAGGGCTCGCCATTATCGGCACCGAACGGCATGAATCACGGCGTGTTGACCGCCAGTTGCGCGGCCGGGCAGGACGCCAGGGTGACCCGGGAAGCTCACAGTTCTTTGTCTCCCTCGAAGACGACCTGATGCGCATGTTCGGTTCCGACCGGATCGCCAAGATCATGGACCGGATGGGCATCAAGGATGGCGAAGTCATCCAGCATTCGATGATCACCAACTCCATTGAACGGGCCCAGAAAAAGGTCGAAGAGAATAACTTCGGCGTTCGTAAAAGGCTGCTTGAATATGACGATGTGATGAATATCCAGCGTGAAGCGATTTACAAAAGGCGCCATCATGCCCTTTTCGGCGACCGGCTGGCGGTTGATATCTCCAACATGATCTACGATGTTTGCGAAACGGTTGTGCTGGATGCCCAGGAAATAAAGAACTACAAGAGTTTCAAAGAGGACCTCATAAGGGAATTTGCCGTTGATCCCAAGATTTCAGAAACGGATTTCGGGTCGCTGAGCAACGACGACCTGAGCGACCAGCTCTACAATTTTATCTATAAACGGTACAAAACCAAATGCGACCAGATTGCCCGCAAAACCTACCCTGTGATCAGGGATGTATTTGAAAATGACACCCGTTATGAGAACATTGCCATCCCCGTCACCGACGGCATCAAGACCATGCAGGCAGTGGCCAACCTGAAGAAGGCCTACGAAGACAACGGGAAAGAGGTGGTGCTCAGCATTGAAAAGGGGATTGTGCTTGGCATGATCGACAATGCCTGGAAAGAACATCTCCGCGAGATGGACGACCTGAAGCAGTCGGTCCAGAATGCCGCCTACGAACAGAAGGACCCGCTGCTCATTTATAAGTTCGAATCGTTTGAACTTTTTAAAAGCATGGTTCAGCGGACGAACAAGGAGATCACCTCGTTCCTGATCAAGGCCGACGTGCCCATCCAGGTCGACAATGTCAAGGAGGCGCAGGCCCCGCGCAAAATGGACCGCGCCCGCATGCGCGAGGAACGTTCGGACCTGTTGTCACAGTCAAACTCGAAGACACAGGAGCAGTCGGCCCCGCAACCTGTAAAGGTTGAGAAAAAGGTCGGGCGCAATGACCCTTGTCCCTGCGGCAGCGGGAAAAAGTATAAGAACTGTCATGGAACAGGGGAGTAGCAGTTTTGAATATTGAATTTTGACTTTTGCATTAAAAAGAGACATGATGAAATTCAAACGCGTACTGTTGAAACTTTCGGGGGAAGCCCTGGAAGGCAACGTGGGTTACGGAATCGACCCCCTGCGGCTCGCCGAATATGCCCAGGAGATCAAATCGGTGGTGGACGAAGGCGTTGAGGTTGCAATCGTAATTGGCGGCGGAAATATTTTCCGGGGCCTCCAGGGAACCAGCGAAGGGATGGACCGGGTGCAGGGCGATTACATGGGCATGCTTGCCACGGTGATCAACAGCATGGCCATCCAGGCTGCGCTGGAGAAACTGGGCGTACGGGTTAAATTACTCTCAGGTCTGGCCATCGATCCGATCTGCGATGCCATGAGCAGGAGGAAGGCGATCAGCCACCTTGCCCAGAAACAGGTGGTGGTGATTGCCGCCGGCACCGGGAATCCCTATTTTACCACCGACAGCGCCTCGGCACTGCGTGCCATCGAGATACAGGCTGATGCGATCCTCAAGGGTACCCGGGTTGACGGGATTTACACCGCCGACCCGGAAAAGGATCCGGCGGCGACGAAATTTGATACGCTTACCTTCGATGAAGCTTACGAGAAGGGGTTGAAAATCATGGACCTGACCGCCTTTACCCTCTGCCGCGAAAACAAAATGCCGATCGTGGTATTTGACATGAACCGGAAAGGAAACCTGCTGAAGCTTATTCGCGGCGAAGCCATCGGAACCGTTGTAAGCTAAGCAGGGCATGATGATGTGGAAATTTGAGAATTTGAGGATTATTGTACTGGAACCTGCCGGATCAAATTAATGTCTGTTGCCTATTGCCTATGTTAAATTGTCTGTTCTATGATTAATTACATTTCCCCGACACGATTCTTCAAATATTTTAAATTTTAATTATTTTTGTCTGCAGATTGGTAACTGTTAAATTACACCCTGAATGAATGATGAGATAGAATTTACGCTGGATGAGGCCAATGAAGGAATGAACCTTGCCATCCTGCATCTTGAAAAAGAACTTCAGAAACTGCGGGCCGGTAAGGCAAGTGCGCAGATGCTGGATGGAGTCAGGATCGATTACTACGGGGTAAGCACCCCCATTGACCAGACCGCCAACATCAGCACACCCGATGCACGCCAGATCATTGTTCAGCCATGGGATAAAAGCGTTCTCGGACTCATCGACAAAGCCATCCAGGCAGCCAACCTGGGTTTCAACCC
>CAIMWF010000103.1 GCA_903845055.1 uncultured Bacteroidales bacterium
CAGTTCAAGTCTTTCACTGGCGCCGAATCTTTTGCAATCCTGCGATCGATAATTGATACTGCGATTAAAAATAATCTGAATCCTTTGCATTCTCTCTCCCAAATTAATGCCCTACATTTGTAGGGGGTGAATAGTTACAAACAACCTAACACAACATAATTTTCATTAATATTGTTCTCCAAAGGAACAAACATGAAAACCAACACCAAGATCATTTTGTTGTTTATTTCCCTGCTGGGTTTCTTCCTGCTTTTTGCTGCTGGGTATTATCACATGCGCACCAGGGAAGAGGCCATGTACCTTGACATTCAAAAACAAGGCGATACGCTGGTTATCAGGACGGTATTGAGCTTTAAAACCGAAGGGGTTATGAAAGCAGTCAACGACAATGCTGCCTGGGATGCGATGTACCAGTTCTCCAAAACCAGGGATACGGTGTGGGCCAGACACAATTTCAACCCGGTACTGTCTACTTTTAATATTGATTACCTGGGGGCTTTCGACCTTGCGGGCAACCCGGTTTACTCGGCAGGCAATCCTGAAATGAAAGGGTTTTCCCTTTCGCCCGGGCAGATCAAATTATTATTTCAGAATAATAGTACCTGGAACAAATTCACCATTCACAACGGGCTCGTCATACAGGTGTTCGGATCCACGGTAGTACCAACGGCCGACATTACACATCATTCAAAAGCGAATGCCTACCTGGTTGCCGCCATGATCTGGGACAAGCCCTATTGCGAAGAGATTAAGAAAGCCACTTCCTTCAAACTTGATATTCTTCAGCAAAAACCAGGTGGATCCATCCGGAATAAAAATGTGGCTGAGGAATTTATTTACACTCCCGAATGCATTAAAGGCAGCGGACAGCCTTACCTGTGGTTTCATCGCAGCGACCCTAATGCCAGGAGACTTGACAAGCTTGGCTGGTTTGCCCTGGCCGGTGTCGTGGTACTGATCCTGGTGTTTGTTATATTCCTGTTTGCCATCAACCGGTGGATTTCGCTCCCCCTAAAACAGATCACAAGGAGTTTGTCGAGCGGTAACATCGGTTCGGTCAAGGATTTACTGGAAAAACAAGACGAATTTGGCGACATCGCCCGGCTCATGCGGAAATTCAACACGCAGCAGGGTACGCTGATAAAGAAGATTTTCGAAAAGGAGCAGGCAGATGAACAGATCAAACAATTATCGACGGCCGTTGAGCAGAGTGCAAATACGATCATCATCACGAACCTTGAAGGCAGGATTGAATATGTAAACCGGAGCTTTACCGAGGTTACCGGTTACGCGGCCGAAGAGGCCATCGGGAAAAACACGAATATCCTGAAGTCGGGGGTACAGGACGAGGACTTTTACCGGGTACTCTGGCATACCATCCTTGCGGGAAACGAATGGAAGGGGGAGATAAACAACCGAAAAAAGAACGGGGAGTTTTTCTGGGAGTCGATGAGCATCGCCCCGATCAAAAACGCGGAGGGGCAGATCACCAGTTTCATCGCCATCAAGGAGGATATAACCGAGCGCAAGGAAACCGAAAGAGCCCTTACCGAAGCCAAAGATTTCGCGGAATTGCTCTACAAGGTGATCCCGAGCGCCCTGTTTACTGTCGACATGAACCAGCGGATCACCAGCTGGAATGCACAGGCGGAGGCAATTACCGGTTATTCGAAGCAGGAGATGATCGGAAATTCCTGCTTCACGTTTGCAGGCACCCCCTGCAACGACCGCTGCGGACTCTTCGACTTGAACGTCGTAAAACCGGTACACGGCCGTGAATGTACAATCAGCCACAAATCGGGCAACAAACTGATCATATCGAAGAATGTCGACACTCTAAAAGATCCGGCCGGGAATGTCATTGGCGGGATTGAGAGTTTTGAAGACATCACGGAGCGCAAGGAGGTGGAACGCGACCTTTATAACAGCAACCAGCGTTATTCCACGCTGGTTCACAAATTGCCCGACCTGATCCTGATTCACCGGAACGGTGAGATCCTGTTCGCCAACGATGCCGCGCTCAGCGTGATCGGCACTTCGCCCGAAGAACTCGTGGGGGGAAACATCCTGGATTACATTGCCGACGAATCGAAGGCACTCGTCATGACAAACATGCAGAAGCGGATCGCGGGAACCGAACATGTGGGCGATTACGAGATCAGGGCTGTTACAAAACATGGGGAGATCAAGGATACCATCATCCGTGGAGGCAACATCATATTCGATGATGAACCGGCCGTGATCGCCATCCTGATCGATATTACGGAACGGAAACAGATCGAGACGGACCTAAAGAAGGCGAAGGAGGAGGCGGAACGGGCCAACCAGGCCAAATCGGAGTTTCTTGCGACCATGAGCCACGAGATCAGAACCCCGATGAACGGGGTAATCGGAATGACGGAACTCGCCCTCACGACCACTCTCAGCCTGAGCCAGCGCGATTACCTTGAATCGATCCAGACCTCGGCATACCTGTTGCTCAATACCATCAACGACATCCTCGATTTTTCAAAGATAGAAGCGGGGAAGCTTGAAATCGAGCATGTGGAATTCAACATATATGAGGTTCTTGAAAAAAGCGTCGATATCCTTACTGTAAAGGCTTTCGACAAGAACCTCGAATTACTTTGCGAGATAGAACCTGGTTTACCCGAGTACTTTTATGGCGATCCTCTGCGCATCAGGCAGATCCTTGTAAATTTCATCAGCAACGCCATCAAGTTTACTGATCGGGGTGAAATTTTCATCTCAGCCAAAAGGCAGCCCGGAACGACCGGAAACGACAATGAAATAAAGGTGTTGTTCAGTGTCAAGGACACTGGCATCGGAATCGAACAGGACAAATTACATAATATTTTCGACCAGTTCACCCAGGCCGACAGTTCGACGACCAGGAAATACGGCGGGACCGGGCTTGGGCTTTCCATCTCGAAGATGCTGACGAAAATCATGAACGGCTCCCTTTTCGTCGAAAGCGAACCCGGGGTCGGGAGCACCTTCAGCTTTGAATTGCCGCTGACGGTTGCAACCGATCACTCCCCGGATAAAGCACCCGAGAAACCGGACATCAGGAAGGTGCTTGTTGTCGATGACAATATCACGAACCTGAAGATCATGAAAGACATGCTCACCTACTGGGAGATTGAATCCATGATCTGTACAGGCGGAAAGGAGGCGCTGAGAGCGTTGCAGGATGCAAATGAAGCAGAAAGCGGTTTTGATCTCGTCATCCTGGACATGCACATGCCGGAAATGGATGGCATTGCTGTGGCGGAGGAGATCAGGAAACACCAGACCAGGAACATGAAGCCTATCATTTTCATGTATTCCTCGGTTGAAAAAGACGATATCCTTGAACAATGCAGAAACCTGGGAATCCAACAGTATCTCACAAAACCGGTAAAAATGAAGGACTTCTTTAAACTCCTGCATGAAGGAAAAGCGCGGAGCGGGGAAAAATCCGGGCAGAAAGTTCCGGCCAGCGATATCAGCCTGACCATAGATCCGGGGAAAACCATCCTGATCGCGGAAGACAATACCATCAGCATGAAACTGCTTTCTGTGATGTTGCTGAAAACCGGTGTGCAGGTTATTTCCGCTTCGAACGGCGACGAGGCAATCGTTCAGTTCAGGGAAAACAAGATCGACTTGATTTTCATGGATATCCACATGCCTGAAAAGGATGGGTTCCAGGCTACAAGGGAAATCCGAAAACTGGAAACAGCCGGGAACCGCATCCCGATTATTGCACTTACGGCCATCGCCATGCCGGGCGACCGTGAAAAATGCATGGATGCAGGGATGGATGATTATTTGTCAAAGCCCTTCCGTAAGGATGACCTGTTCATCATCCTTGGAAAATACCTCCTCAACGAAAACACAGAGAACGCCTGAGATGATATACGAAAAAATTGAGATCACCGATGCCGGGGCTGAAGGGATGGCGATCGGGAAAATCGGGAAAAAGGTTGTTTTTGTGCCTTTTGTGGTCCCCGGCGATGTTGTGGATGTGCAGATTGTCAGGAAAAAAAAGAGATACCTTGAAGGTAAAGCCATTCATTTTCACCAGTATTCCGCAAAACGTGTGGAGCCGCATTGTTCCCATTTCGGGCTTTGCGGTGGTTGCAGGTGGCAGGGAATGAACTATGAGGACCAGCTGTTTTATAAGCAAAAACAGGTTTTCGACAGTCTTACCCGGATTGGCAAGGTTGAAAACCCCTTGGTTTTACCCATTCTTCCATCGGCGGAGACCAGGTATTACCGCAACAAACTCGATTTCACCTTTTCCAACCACCGATGGCTGACTGAAAGCGACAAGGGTGACGAAAATATTGACCGTGCTACCAATGCACTCGGGTTTCATATTCCCCAGTTTTTCGACAAGGTAGTCGACATTCTCGAGTGCTTTCACATGAAAGACCCTGCAAACGCCATCCGCAATGCGGCCAGGCAGTTTGCCATCACTGAAAACCTGACGTTTTATGATGTCCGCACCTGGCAGGGATTCCTGCGGAACCTGATCATCAGGAACACCCATGCCGGGGGATTGATGATCATCATGGTGGTGCGAAACCAGGATGAAGCCATTTTTCGCATGCTCGATCACCTCTATTCAGGCTTCCCGCAGATCACCAGCCTCTATTACGTGATCAACCCGAAAAAAAACGACACCATTTACGACCTTGAATTCAACCTTTATAAAGGGGAAGCCTTTATCACCGAAAAAATGCCCCCCTTCAGGGAAGGCGGGAAGGAAATCATATTCAGGATCGGTCCGGCCTCCTTTTTTCAGACCAACTCCCTGCAGGCCATGAACCTCTACAGGGTTGCCTCCGAATTTGCCGGGTTTTCGGGTAATGAACATGTTTACGATCTTTATACCGGCACCGGGACCATCGCGAATTACATCGCTCCCTATGTGCAAAAGGTGACCGGGATCGAATCGGTTGAGGCGGCCATAGCGGATGCCAGGATCAATTCGCAAGTGAATGCAATCGGAAATACATCGTTTTTCGCAGGTGAAGCCGAAAAAATACTGACCCGGGAGTTCATTGACCAGCAGGGTCATCCGGATGTCATCATTACCGATCCCCCGAGAAACGGGATGCATGAAAAGGTGATTAAGTCCATCCTGGAGGTCAGGCCGTCAAAGGTTGTATATGTCAGTTGCAATCCGGCTACCCAGGCCAGGGACATTGCACTGATGAGCGAGGTCTACCATCTCGTGAAATGCCAGCCTGTCGATATGTTTCCCCACACGCACCATGTTGAAAATGTCGCGTTGCTCGAAGCCCGGGTTTAACGGGTGTCCATTTTCTCACGGATGGTGGTTACGAGTTTGTCGAGGTCAAGGTGCTCCGCGTCGACAATAAAATCGGCCTGGTTGTAAAAGAGTTCCCTCTCACGCAGGTGCTCCTCAACCATTGCTTCCAATTCCTGCCCCCCGATATCCTTTAACAGCGGGCGTTTGCGTTTCACATGCCTGAGCCGCTGAACCAGTGCCGGGAGGTTCCAGTGCAGGTAAACTGAAATGCCCGATTCCCTGATCTGGCGCATGTTGTCAAAAAAACAGGGTGTGCCGCCACCGGTGGAAACCACCACATGGTCCATGCAGAAAGTTTCAACCAGGAGCGATTGTTCAATTTTCCTGAAGCCCTCCTCATCATATTTTTCAAAAAAATCAAAGACACTGATCCTGAAACGCTCCTCGAAAAGATAGTCGAGATCGATAAAAGAAAAATCCATTTTTTCAGCCAGAATTTTCCCCAGGTTCGATTTGCCGGAGGCCATGTAACCGATCAGATAGATACGCATGGCAGTAAAATTATGAATTATTTTCGTACCTTTGCTCCGCTTTAACAGCCACGGTCACCATGAACATTATAAAACTCACCTCAACCATTTTACTCCTGGTCATCCTCCTGGTTACAGGGTGCAGGCACGGCGGTTTGAACGGGCGCGAGACCATTCCGGCCGATGTGGTTAACAACCCGAATTCGGCCACCGGCAACAATGACAAGAGCACCCTGCCGGCCATTAAATTTGATGTCACCGAACATGATTTCGGAAGAATCATCGAAGGTGAAACTGTTTCGTTCACCTTTAACTTCAAAAATTCGGGAAAATCCGACCTGTTGATCGCCGAGGTCAGCACCTCCTGCGGTTGTACAGTTCCCTCCTACCCCAAAACCCCCATCCGGGCGGGCGATTCCGGTGCAATCAAGATCGCCTTCAACAGCAATGGGAAGCGGGGTTACCAGACTAAAAACATCCTGGTCGTGTCCAATACCCAGCCCAACACCACCGTCATCCGGATCAAGGCGCAGGTGGTGAACCCGGGAACTGAAAAATAGGTAGCGAGGTAGCGAGGTAGCGAAATAGCGAAATAGCAAAATAGCGAAATTTTTAAACGTAATTTTTAATTTTTTTAATTTTTAATTATCAAGTCATGACAAACCTTCTTAGCATTCTATTAATGACTCCCCAGGGCCAGGGTGGCCAGCAAAACGGCTGGTACTCTTTTCTTCCATTATTGCTGATCATTGTTGTCTTCTATTTTTTCTTTATCCGGCCCCAGATGAAACGGTCGAAGGACCAGAAGAAGTTCAAGGAAAGTTTGCAGAAAGGCCAGAAGATCATCACCATCGGCGGCATCCACGGTCGTATCGTTGAAATCCAGGAAACTACGGTTACCATCGAGGTTGAAAACAGCGTGCGCCTGCGAATTGAAAAAACGGCCGTTGCCATGGACAACACCCAGACGATCGAAGCAAAATAACCACTGTTAACTTTTCAACCGATGAAATCCGATTTTCTTGAATTCATCGGAAATGCCCGGCAGCGACGAAGTGAGAAATTCAGGAATCAACTGTATATCTTCATTGTCTGCCTGGTTCTTTCGGTATTTATCTGGGCGCTCGTCAGGCTTTCCAAGGACTATTATTATTCCATCGAATACTCGCTGGTTTATTCCCAGGTTCCCGGGAACCTCCGGCTGACAAGCAGTTCTGATTCCACCCTCAACCTGAAGATCAAGGTCCAGGGCTTTGAATTCTTTTCAGAGCAGTTCCTGCTGAAGCAGTCGAGGGAGTACGACGTGAGCCTGCGCAACGTGCGGTTGCGTTACAACGGGGACCATGTATGGGGATACCTGCTGACAAACCGGCTCGGGAAAGAAATCATTTCCCAGGCGAATTTTCCCAGCGATGTCTATTTTGTCTCACCCGACACCCTCTTCTTTGAGTTTGAAAAGGATAACATTAAGAAAGTTCCGGCAAGGACCGTGCCGGCCTATATCAAATCCCCGACCGACCGCAGGGATAGCCTGCTGCATCGCAGCGACAGCCTGCTGCGACCCAATGCCCTTAACAATCACATCCGAAAACACTGAAAGATGCTTAAGATTGGCCTCACCGGAAATATCGGTAGCGGTAAAACCATGGTAGCGGGGATTTTCACAGTGCTCGGAATACCGGTTTATCATGCAGATGAAGAATCGAAAAAGTTCCTGGATGATCCTGTGGTTAAAAACGAGATTCTGAAACAGTTCGGGTACGGTGTTCTGACCAACAACCAGGAGATCAACCGCAGGTCGCTGGCCTCCATCGTTTTTACCGATCCGTTTGCCTTACAGGTATTGAATTCCATCCTGCACCCGAGGGTCATGGTTGATTTCAGGAACTGGGCGGGACTTCAGTCCGGCAAAGATTACGTGATGCAGGAAGCTGCCATTATCTTCGAAAGCGGGTTCCGCAGTGAATTCGATTATATCATCCACACCTCCTGTCCGAAAGATATTGCCATCAGCCGGGTGATGAAGCGCGACGGGATTGACGCCCACTCGGTTGTCCGCCGCATGCAATTCCAGATGGAGGATGCTGAAAAAGCAGGCATGTCGGATTTCGTGATCCGAAATGACGGTTCAGAACTTGTCATCCCACAGGTTCTTGGGATCCATGGCCGGCTGATGAAGGAAAAGGATAACCGGGCCTCCGAAACAAAATGATCACCTTTGTAAAGCTAATGGCAAAGCCTTAACCGAAATAGAGGAACATCCCGTTATTTTCATACCGGATCACCGGCTCCAGCCGGTAGGCTGCTTTGATGTTCTCCTTCGTCAAAACCTCTTCTTTATCCCCGTCGGCAAGAACCCTTCCCTGGTGGAGCAACACAATTTTATCTGCAAACCTGGCAGCCAGGTTCAGGTCATGAACCACGCCAACCACGACCAGGTCCTTATTCTTCAGCAGCGCCGTGAGTTTGTGCATGAAATCAAACTGATAATGCACATCCAGAAAGGTTAGTGGTTCATCCAGGACCAGGTACCGGCATCTTCCTGGTACGGGGTACCATACCTGTGAGAGAACCCGTGCAAAATGGACACGTTGTTTTTCGCCGCCGCTCAGGGTCAGATAATTCCGACCCGCCAGTTCCTGAAGATCAAAAAAGTGCATCGCCTCTTCGCATGCGCTTACATCCCTTGCAGCCGGCTTCCCGGTAAAATGAGGGTAGCGGCCCATCATCACCACTTCAGCCACCGTTAGCGGAAATGCGAGGTCAATGTTCTGGGACAGGACCGACCTGATCCTCGCCATTTCAGAAAGAGAAGCTGTTTTTGCATTTTTATCCCCGTAAAATACATCCCCTCCTTTGTCGTGTTGGATCTGGCTGCACAGGATCCTGATCAGGGTTGATTTCCCTGCCCCGTTGGGGCCGATGACCAGATTGAGCCTCCCGGCTTCAAAGGCAACGGAAACATCATCAAGCAATACTTTGCCTTCGATCGTGTAGTTTATATGTTTGGCTGTCAGCATATCAGAAGAAATAGTTTTTCCTGCGCAACAAAATGATAAAAACCGGGACCCCGATGATGGAGGTCACAATGCCGATGGGCAATTCAGCAGGCCTAAGTAAAAGACGGGCTGACAGGTCGGCTATGCTGAGCAGGATGGCGCCAGCCAGGGCTCCGTTGCGAATGAGGAAGCGGTTGTCGGAACCATCGACCATGCGCAACAGGTGTGGTACAATGAGTCCGATAAAACTGATGACACCAACGAAAGCCGTGGCGATGGCGATCATTGCCACGTTCACAAGGAGGATTACCAGCCTGAGGCGTTTTACATTGACTCCCAGGTAACGGGCCTCCTCCTCCCCGATCATCAGTGCATTCAGATGACGGGCATACCGGCCGGCAATGGTGATGCAGACAATGGTGGCTGTGCCGATGATGAGTACCGAATGCCAGTTTGCCCCCGACAAGGTCCCGAGGTTCCAGAAGGTGATGGAACGCGCCTGCGGATCGCGGGCGATATAGGAAAGAAACCCGACACCACTCATAAAGAGGGCATTGATGGCGATACCGGTAAGCAACAGTCCAACGATGGAACTTTTACCTGTTTGCCTGGATTGCGAAAGCAAGAACACCAATGCAGTGGATAGCATACCCCCTGCAAAAGCGGCAATTGGCAGGGTCCATTCCCCGGCATTGACCTTAAACACTGCACCAAGAACGAAATAAAGCGCAGCTCCAAAGGCGGCACCGCTGGATGTTCCCACCAATCCTGGTTCCACGATGGGATTCCTGAACAGCGCTTGCAGAAGAACGCCCCCAACGGCCAGTGAAGCGCCGACAAAAAGGCACAACAGTGACCTGGGGAGCCTGATCTCCATAAAAATGCGTTCATTCAGGGTCATATTATCATCATGATGAATCCATTTTGCAAATGATGAGAAGATCTCCCCGGGGGTGATATGCACCGCTCCAAAACACATCGACAGCAAGGTCACAGCGAGGAGCAGTAACAGCAGGACAGGAAAGGTCCCGACAAACCGTTTACCTGGATTGGCCATCCTGGTGAATTAGTTTTTGAATGAGCAGAACGTTTGCACCGGTACGGGGACCCGGGTATACCACATCATGTTCCTCGATGCGGAAGATCCGGTGATCCCTGAAAGCCCTGGTGGAGGCCACGCCGGGGAGTTCCCTGATCTTTTCGGGAGAACCGCCGAGACGGTCATAGCCAAAATCGGTAAGCAGGATCACATCGGGGTTTGCGGCGGCAACGATCTCGGGAGAAAGCTGCTTCATCCCTTTTTCATCATCTACGGCCATGGTTCCGCCAGCCCATTCGATCATCCTGGCAGCCGTGCTTTTCCGGGTCATCACAAGGTAGATGTTTGATGCCTGTCCGAAATGAATGATCAACACCTTTACCGGTTTTTTATATTGCTTTGCCTGTTCCAGCGCATTCTTCATTTCACAGTCAAGTTTCATGCACAGCGAATCGGCACGTTTTTCCCTGTGAAACCAGGCCCCCATTTCGCGGATCAGGGAATCGGTACCGGCGATGGTATTCTGATAACTCCTGAAAATTTTCATGGGGATTTTCAGGTCAGTCAGTTGCTTTACAACATGCTCCGGACCGATATTGTTGTCCTGGAGGATCAGCGTGGGCTTCATGGCCAGGATCGCTTCTGCGCTCAACGCACGGTGATAGCCCACCGTCGGAAGTTTCTTGATCTCGGGAGGGTAGGTGCTTGACACATCCACCGCAACGATATCCTCCTGGGCACCGAGCGCATAGATGATCTCGCTGTATTGTTTTGAAATGCAAACGATACGGCCTTTGTGGTCCTGTTTTTTATCCTCATTCCCGAAACGCGAACAAGCGGATGACCACATGAGGGCTACCGAAGAAATGATGCAGAAAAAAATCCTGATTTGGTTGGTTTTCATATGGAAAGGTTTATAAAAGGGGCTGTTCCCGATACCGAAGTCCGGAACAGCCCCATTTTTCCTGGTTTAGAGTTTTACACTTAACGAAATTCCGCCATAATAGGTGGCCTTATATGGCCCGGGCATGAAGGATGCCGGGTTGAAAGGCGGGAAGGCATTTACGAATGCCATCGTGTAGTATAGCTGGTTGGTGAGATTGTTCGCGCCGGCATATAGGTTTATGCCAAAGTGCTTCCCAAACATATGCTTGTAACCAAGCTTTGCATTCAGAAGCCAATAACTGGGGGCATAATGCGAATTCAGGAAGTTGAGGGGCTCCTTGTCAACATGCTGATAGGTCATGTTCAGGTATATCCCTAATTTCAGCGCTGCATCCAAACCGACGTTGAAAACATTGGGAGAAACCCCGACTGCTTTTTTTCCTGAATAATCAACCGTTGTTTTCGAATTGTTGTTATCGCTGCTGTAACCTTTGTACTCGCAATTCAGGTAAGTATAGTTCACATAGGGACGCAGCAGGGAAAGGAAGCTGTTATCATCGTTGATCACTGAATATTGAAGCGATAATTCCACACCCCTGTTTTCTTGCTTTCCAGCGTTTACGGTCATGTTATTTCCTGCAGGGGCATTCGGGATTGCCTGCGAGACCAGCTTGTTGGAAATCATCAGGTCAAAAATGGCGACCTGGTATGACAAACGGTTGTTAAAAAGATTCCCTTTTGTACCCAGTTCATATTGCATGGCCGATTCAGGTTTTAAATCGGTATTGACGGTACCAAGATATGGAATGACCATTTGTGAAGTGGTAGGGGGTGAATAGCCGCGGCTGATGTCAATATATGCAGTGATGTGGTCATTAAAGGTTTTTTGAACTGCAATGCGGGGTGTGATGACTGGTGAAAATCTCTTATACCCGGATTGACTTTTCCCGGCGGCCATGTTGAGGTAATCGGTAATGTTGTACTCAAGAAAATTGACACTGGCACCGGCTGTAACAAGGAAATTAAGGGGTAATTTAACATTCCATTGTGTAAATGCATTGTATTGCATGCCTGCTATTTCCAGATCACCCTTGATGGTTCCCAGGTGTGCATCAACTGAATTATAGGTTTTATTGTATGAAACGGTTTTCTGGAATTCCCCTCCAACAATCCCGTCAATACTGATCTTTTTCCATGACTGGGCATAATTGAACTGCGTACGGCCACCAAAATTCTGCACTGCATTGCTGGTTAAACTCTTATTCCCAGCAGCCTGGTGAAGATTGTATCCATTGAAGTAAGTACTGGTCGTATTACTGAAATATCTTCCGAACATGGATTTATGGGATACACCTCCCCGGAAATTTTCAATTTCAACATGTGCATTGTTGTTGGTGTATGCGGTATCAGCCCAATTCAGTTTCCGGGCAAACTGGGCACTGTCCATTTCCCCGGCCAATTGTTCGTATGAATGGCTGTAATCGAAATAAACAGAAGTGGAATGACGTTCGCTGTTTTTAAAATCGCCCGAAATAGTCGCAAAATCTTTTTGCGATTTACTGCTGACACGGTAACTATTATAATTCTGGTGACCATAATTGACCAGGATTGCAGAATTGTTTGTTGCTGTTTCAACCCGTGTATTGGTGCGCCAGAGCCCGTAACTGCCAGCCAGTCCCTCCTGTGTAATCCTTGTTGCATTTGATTCAGGCCTGATGGTCGTAAAATTTACGACACCCCCAATACCCGTACCGAACAAAGTCGACGATGGCCCCTTGACCACCTCAACGGTACCCAGGATAGAATTGTCGATGGCATCCAGGATGGTGAGTCCCTGGGCATCGGTAATGGGTATGCCGTTCATGTAAACCTTATACCCGGAACCATTGAAGTTTGAAGAGAAAACATCAGTACCATATCCCCGGATCACGATGCGCTGTCCGCCAAACATACTGCGCGTTTGCATCTGTACCGAAGGAATCTGGTTGATAGCGTCCTGCAGATACAAACCTGTTGTGCGGTTCAGATCAGTTTTAGTAAGAAGGCCGATTGATTTTGGTTGCTTGAAGATCGTATCCTTCAAATGAACTGTTGATTCGATCACAACCTCTTTAAGGTTTACAGTTTTGCTTTTCGTCGTATCTTTTTCCTGTTTCTGTGAAAAGCTCCACTGGAAATGGAAGATTAGCAATACAATGAGAAAATATTTTATCAGTTTCATAAGTTATCTGGTTTTGGAAATTTAACATAAATACAATAGAACAATCCCGCAATGGGATTGCAAAAAATGGAATACAAAAACAAAGATGTTGATTAAAACTGTTCGGGGGGTGGACTCAAGCCATGCGGCATGAAGGAGATCAGGGATGTTGTATGATAAGGAAAACAGATCTCAGTTGGGGTAAAATGACCAATCAGCAAAGAGGATCCGGTAAAGGCCAGCTTGATCACATGGTCCCAAAGAGCAAGGAAATACTTGTGAAACGATGATTTTTTCAATCCCGAAAACAAACCCTCTTCCTTTGCGTCATGCAGACAGATGAAGGTGGTTGTAAGCCCGCACGGGATTTCACGAACAACATCATATAGCATGCCCTTGTATTCAATCTCACGTTTGTCGTTGCGGTGAAAATCGCGGTCCAGTTCTGGGTTTGAAATTTTCAGGATGATGACATCTGCTGGTTCCTTTAAGGCTGTCTCACCTTTCATCTCATTCTTTATCAGGTATTTGTCCAGCTCAAATAATAGGTAATACCCGGCTGTATTGAACAGGAAGCAACTAAGGATGACATATGCAAGGACCTTTTTCAAGAAGCAGGTATTGTTTCAGGGTCGGCAAATATAAAGAAAATTGACTATTGCCGGCACTGTAACTTCAAATCCCCTATTTTTGCGAAATAAAACTCACCATGGATCTTTTAAGGATTTCCGCAGTTTCCTATTTAAATACCTTTCCCTTTGTTTACGGGCTCAATGAGTCGGGGATATTGAAAAACTTCAGCCTGTCGCTGGATGTCCCGTCGCAGTGCGCCGAAAAACTCAGGAAGGGAGAGGTGGATATTGCGCTGGTCCCTGTAGGTGCTTTGCACGAAATCGACCGGTTCCATTATATTACCGATTATTGTATTGGCGCCGTTAACGAGGTCAAAACCGTGTTGCTGCTTTCAAAAGTGCCCATGGAATGTATTTCGAAGATCCACCTTGATTTTGATTCCCGTACGTCGGTGGAACTGGTGAAGGTGCTCGCTAAACATGCCTGGAAAATTCTACCGGCATGGGAAAAGTTAAAGCCCGGCCAGGCTGATTCGCAGCAAGATATAGAATCGCTTGTGGCCATTGGGGATAAAACATTCGCCATCAGAGGGGGATATCCTTATGTTTATGACCTGGCATCGGAATGGATCCGTTTTACGGGGCTGCCATTTGTGTTTGCCGCCTGGGTTTCACGGTCGGTCATTGCCGAAGAAACACTGCGCCAGTTTAATGCTGCCATTTCATTTGGCATCAGCCATAAAAGGGAGTGCATCGAATATTTCAGGGAAAGGTTACCCGCATACGACGACTGCCTGGGTTACCTCGAACACAACATCTCCTTTGAATTCGATGAAAAGAAAAAAGAGGGACTGAAACTATTCCTGGAATACCTTTGACGATTTACGATTTCGATTTACGATTTACGATTTAAGTGCTTCGCCAGCTATGAATAAATCGTAAATCGTAAATCGTATATCGTAAATTATTTTTTAACCGGGTATCCTCCTCTTTTGGACATCTCTTCCAGCCTTTTCTGAAACCCTGATTTCTTGATGACTTTCTTTTTATTGGCTTCGATCTGCAGGTGGAGTTTCTTCTCGTCAATGGTGGCACGGATGATATATATCTGCGCAAAAGTAAGCAGGTTGGCCAGCAGGTAGTAATAGCTGAGCCCCGACGAATAATCGTTGAACCAGAAGAGGAACATCACCGGCATCATATACATCATCGTTTTCATCCCGGGCATCTGCGATTGCTGCGAGCCCATCATCTGGTCGTTGATGCGGGTGTAGATCACGCTGGAGATGGTCATCAGCAGGGCAAAAAGGCTTACATGGTCGCCGTAGAACGGGATGCTGACCCCGCCGGGGAAAGTCCAGATGGAATCATAGGACGAAAGATCGGTCGCCCAAAGGAACGCTTGCTGGCGGAGTTCAATGGAGGATGGGAAAAACCGGAACATGGCGATGAGGATGGGCATCTGCAGCAACAGCGGGATGCAGCCGGCCATCGGGTTCACCCCTGCCTTTTTGTAGAGTTCCATGGTGGCCGATTGCTTCTTCATCGCATCCTCCTTCTTCGGATACTTTTTGCCGAGTTCGTCGATTTCGGGTTTAAGCACCCTCATCTTTGCAGAGGATTTATAGGTTTTGTAGGCAATGGGAAAAAGGATTGTTTTTAACAGGATGGTGAGAATCAGGATAATGATACCATAATTCCACCCGAATTGACCGAAGAATGTGAACACCGGGATTACCGCATAGATGTTGATCCACGCCATCAGGAAAAAACCCCATCCGAGGGGGATCTGCTTTTCGAGGTCCTGTTTGTATTTTTTAAGGCCGAAGTATTTGTTGGGACCGAAATACATCGACATTGTAATAGCCTTGTTGTCCCGCGGAGAAAACGGGATGCCTACTTCGGCGGTCATTGTTTTAAGATAGTGTCCATCACCGCTCAGGGTGGAGGTACCCAGACGGGGTTCGCTGAAAAAATCATCCGCAATCAGCGTGGTAGAAAAAAACTGCTGTTTGAAGGATAGCCACTTGATCTTCTCGTTCTTCAGGTTTTTTTCTTCATCCTTGGTTTGCGAAAGGTTGTCAACCTTGTCCTCGGCATATTTATAGAACAACCCCGAATTCATCCTTTCCATCTTCAGGCTTTTCTCCTGGCGCTTCAGGTTGTCTCTCCAGTTCAACACCAGGTATTTGGTCGATGGATCCATCACATCGGCCATGTTCACGAACCTCACCGTATAGTGAAGCATGTATTCATTGCCTTTGATGGTGTATATATACTCTATGAACTTGCCAGGATCGACCGTTGAATCGCTGTTTGCGACAAACATGCGCATGCCGAAACGGATAGAGTCGTTGCCGGTGACCTTAACCGGAGCTGCGGAAATTGACCTTCCGTCGGGCATGAAGGGCTGAAAATAGAGCCTGTTGGTGCTGATGATCCGGTTGTTGGAGAAAAAGGAGAGTCCGAACTGGAGCGAATCCTTGTCAAGAAGTACCAGCGGCCGTTTGTCCCAGGTCAGGTAATCCTTGAGTTCGACCAGCGAAATCTTCCCGCCCAATGCAGAAATTTTAATTTTAAAAATATCATTTTCAATGCTGTAGGTCGTGTCTTTCCCGACGGCGGCAACTGAAAAAGCGCCCAGTTCATCTCTGAGCGACATGCGTTTCAGGGCGGCTGAATCAAGTTTTACACCTGAAACGGCTATCGCCTCTTTTTGCCTTGCAACATCGACTGCATGCTGACGGGCTGCAGCGGTGATCTCGGAATCATGCCTGATCTGGTTGGCCATGTTGACCGAATCAGCTTTGTGCTTCATCTTCATGAGTTGCTGCTCCGAAGGCTGGTTCAGGTAGCTGTAGGCAATGAAAATTCCAAAAATAAGGATAAGTCCAATGATGGTATTTTTATTCATAGCGGGTAGTGGAAAAATGGCTGCAAAGGTATGAAAATCTCATTATCGGTCGGCGTACTCCTTTGCTGCTTTTACAAAGCTGACAAATAGCGGGTGTGGACGGGCGACCGTACTCTTGTATTCGGGGTGGAACTGCACGCCGATAAACCATGGATGATCCTCCAGTTCGATGATTTCGACGAGATTGTCCTTTTCGTTCAGGCCGACGGAACGGAATCCCGCCCTGCTGTATACTTCCAGGTACTCATTGTTGAATTCAAAGCGGTGGCGGTGCCTTTCGGTAATATTATCTTCGTGGTACACCTCGTAAATTTTCGAACCGTGTGTGAGTTTGCACGGGTATGATCCCAGCCGCATGGTACCGCCGAGCCCTGCAATCTTTTTTTGTTCCTCCATCATGTCGATCACCGGGTATGGCGTGGCCTTGTTGAACTCTGTTGAATGGGCCCCGGTGAGCCCCAGCACATTCCGGCCGTATTCGATCACGGCACACTGCATGCCAAGGCAGATGCCCAGGAAAGGTATTTTATGTTCCCTGGCATAGCGGATCGCTGAGATCTTGCCTTCGATGCCGCGTTCACCGAAACCGGGTGCCACCAGGATGCCGTCGAGGCCGCCCAGTTTTTCGGCAACATTCGAATCGTCGAGGAATTCGGAATGGAAAGTCTGCACCTTTACGCGCACCCCGTTGGAAACCCCTGCGTGAATGAACGATTCATTGATGGATTTGTAGGCATCTTTCAGCTCCACATATTTTCCAACCAGGCCGATCGTGATTTCGCTCGAGGGATGTTTCATGGTATAGAGGAATTGCTCCCAGTCCACGAGATCGGGTTCCTGGTCGCAGGGCATCTTGGTTTTCTTGAGGATCTCGAGGTCGAGGTTTTCCTCGCGCATAAGGATGGGCACATCATAAATCGATTCGGCATCGATGGATTCAATGACGGATGTCGGACTGACGTTGCAGAACAGCGCGATCTTGTTGCGTATGCTTTCGGATAAATGGCGCTCGGTTCGGCATACAATAATGTCAGGCTGAACCCCTGATTCCAGGAGGGTTTTCACCGAATGCTGGGTGGGTTTGGTCTTTAATTCGCCGGCGGCTGCAAGATAGGGAACCAGGGTGAGATGCACCACCACGCAGTTCCGGCCCAGTTCCCATCGCAACTGGCGAACAGCTTCAATAAAGGGCAGCGATTCGATGTCACCCACTGTTCCGCCGATCTCGGTAATGATGAAGTCATAATCGCTCCTGTTTGCAAGGAGTTTGATGCGGTATTTGATTTCATCGGTGATGTGCGGGATAACCTGCACCGTTTCACCGAGGTATTCGCCTTTGCGTTCTTTGGTGATCACCGACTGGTAAATGACACCGGTCGTCACATTGTTCGCCTGGGAGGTTGGCACATTCGAAAACCGTTCATAGTGGCCGAGGTCGAGATCAGTTTCAGCACCGTCTTCAGTCACGAAGCATTCACCATGTTCATATGGATTGAGCGTCCCAGGATCGATGTTGATATAGGGATCAAGTTTCTGGATGGTCACTGAAAATCCACGGGCAACAAGTAACTTGGCAATGGAAGATGAGATGATCCCCTTCCCTAATGAAGAGGTAACGCCACCGGTGACGAAAATATATTTTGTTTTTGACATGTGATTAGGAATTGCAGGAAAGAGCCCGTACAAAATTACGCTAATTATTTCAGATACGGCATTTTTCCGCTCAGGCGCACAGTATTTTTTCTGTAAAAGCACCGGGAAAACGTGTCTGAAGTCCCCCGCTTGTCCGATTTCAGGCATTCAGCCCCTGCCAATATCTTCAGCCCTCGGGTAATTAAAACATCTCGTTTCATCCCATGTTAAATTACCGGTGGTTTTTTTTTATGGTTAAAAACCGTAATTTTGCAAACGAATCCGGAAGGTGGCGGCCGAAGGTTTTTTTTGCAGCCACTGACAGACGGGTTTCATCTAACATATTGGCGTTTTCGAAGGTTTTAATATGATCAGGATCAAGTTTATTCAATATAAAAACAGATAATTATGGGAACAATCAAAGTTGGAATTAACGGATTCGGGCGTATCGGACGCCTCACATACCGTGCACTTTTAGCTAAAAGCAATGTCGAGGTTGTTGCGATCAACGACCTTACCGATGCCAAAACACTGGCTCATCTTCTGAAATATGATTCCGTACATGGAAAATTCCCCGGTGAAGTTATGGTCGACGGCGACAGTATGATCGTCAACGGAAACCGTTTCAAGGTTATGGCCGAGAGAGACCCGGCAAATCTTCCCTGGGCTGCCCTTGGTGTTGACATCGTTGTTGAATGCACCGGGATATTCCGTACACGCGAGAAGATGAACAAACATCTTACCGCAGGTGCAAAGAAAGTTTTATTGTCCGTTCCTTCCGACAACAAGGAAGATGTGGATGCCACCATCGTTCTCGGTGTGAATGACAATACCCTTACTCCGGATATGAAGCTGATCTCAAACGCCTCATGCACCACCAACTGTCTCGCCCCGATCGCAAAGGTGCTCAACGACAGTTTTGGTATCAGGAAAGGTTTGATGAACACCATTCACAGTTACACCAACGACCAGATCATCCTGGATGCCCCGCATAAGGACCTTCGCCGTGCACGTGCTGCAGCTGTTTCAATCATTCCTACCAAAACAGGTGCTGCCAAGGCCATCGGTCTTGTCATCCCTGCGCTTGAAGGAAAAATGGACGGTTTTGCCGTCCGTGTCCCTACTCCCGACGGCTCCATCGTCGACCTTACCTGCGAACTGGAACGTTCAGTAACCAGGGATGAGATCCACGCTGCCATGAAAGCCGCCGCAGACGGACCCATGAAGGGCGTCCTGCAATACCTTGATGAACCGCTGGTTAGCTGCGACATCATCGGGAATCCCCATTCTTCCATTTACGATTCAGAACTCACCAAAGTCCTGGGCGGCAACCTGGTGAAGGTGATCTCCTGGTATGATAACGAATCGGGTTATTCACAGCGCCTGGCCGACCTCGTGGTGAGGATGGGATAACCGTTGCTTCAGATAATTTGATATTAGAGAAAGAAACCGCCGGGAAGCCTGGCGGTTTTTTTTTTACCACAATAGAAACATCAGTATATTTGGACCTAATCGGCGCAAACAGCATTAAACGACATAAAATCCACTATGGAATCCATCAGGGAAATTTTCAAGATTGGGTTTGGCCCCTCGAGCAGCCATACCATGGGGCCCCGCAAAGCGGCCGGGATATTCAAAAACCGGAACCCCGGCATCAAACAGGTGAGGGTCACCATGTACGGGAGCCTTGCAGCCACCGGCAGGGGACACATGACCGACAAGGCCATTTCCGAAGCACTGTACCCCGTTATGGTTGAATTTGTGTGGGAGCCTGATGTCTTCCTGCCGGCCCACCCAAACGGGATGAGGTTCGAAGCACTTGACAAGGCAGGCAATGCCAGGGCCGAATGGACTACCTACAGCATCGGGGGCGGCGACATCAGCGATTCGGGCCAGCGGGAACCGGAAGAAACAACCTACCAGTTGGATACCATGACAGACATCCTGGACTGGTGCCGTGAAAATGGCCGGTCGCTATGGGAATATGTCGAAATGCATGAAAGACCCGGTTTGTGGGAGTACCTCGCCGAAGTATGGAAAGCTATGCAGGAGGCGGTTGAACGCGGCATCGAGGCCGAAGGGGTCCTGCCGGGAAGACTGAACCTGCCCAGGAAGGCCTCCTCCTATTATACAAAAGCCCGGAGTTTCAAAGGAACCCTTGCGCGCCGGGCCTTTACCTTTGCCTTTGCGCTTGCAGTTTCGGAAGAGAACGCGGCAGGCGGCAGGATCGTGACTGCACCCACCTGCGGCTCCTGCGGCGTAATGCCGGCGGTGCTGTACCTGCTGAAGACACAGTATGATTTCAACGAAAAAAAGATCCTGCGGGGACTTGCGACCGCCGGACTGGTCGGTAACCTCATCAAAAACAACGCCTCCATTTCAGGGGCTGAAGTGGGCTGCCAGGGCGAAGTAGGAAGTGCCAGTTCCATGGCTGCGGCCGCCGCGGAGCAGATGTTCGGGGGGACTCCCCAGCAGGTTGAATATGCCGCATCCATCGCCATGGAACATTTCCTTGGTTTGACCTGCGACCCGCTGCTCGGCATGGTGCAGATCCCCTGTATCGAACGGAATGCCTTTGGCGCGGCACGGGCACTCGACGCCAACATGTATGCACTCCTGTCGGACGGACAGCATGTGGTCAGCTTCGACAGGGTCATCCAGGCCATGAAGCAAACAGGCCACGACCTGCCCCGGATCTATAAGGAAACAGCCGAAGGCGGACTGGCTGCACTGGGGATCAGGGAATGAGACGACAGCCCGTGATTTGTCATAAAATCAGGTGAAACGGTTTCCTCCTCGTGAAATCCGAAATAAAGACGTATCTTTGCCGTATAAATCAGTGTTTGAGGTTAGTTAAACCATTTTTCATTTCCCACCCGCACAATCAGCAGCCATCGTGCCATCGCACACCTATCGGTCAGGTTTTACCTGGTTTGAGCACATCCCGGAAATCCCGAAAGCACACAATAATAAAGATACATGACAACATTTGAAGAATTGGGCATCAGCAAAGAGATTGTGCTGGGCCTTGTGGACCTTGGGTTTGAAGTGCCAATGCCTGTCCAGGAAAAGGTCATCCCCCTGCTCCTCGGACAGAAAACCGACATCGTTGCCCTCGCGCAGACCGGAACAGGCAAAACCGCTGCCTATGGCCTCCCGCTGATCCAGCAAACCGACACGGACAACCACCTCCCGCAGGCGCTGATCCTTTGTCCCACCAGGGAATTGTGCGTTCAGATAGCAGGCGACCTGAATGATTTCGCTAAATATGTGGATAACCTGAAAGTCCTGCCGGTATATGGCGGCAGCAGCATGGAGGTGCAGATTAAATCGCTGAAAAAGGGTGTACAGATCGTAGTGGCAACTCCCGGGCGCCTGCTCGACCTGATGCGCCGCAGGGCGATCAAGCTGGGCAGCGTTCACACTGTTGTCCTCGATGAGGCCGATGAAATGCTCAACATGGGCTTTCTCGACAGCATCAACGACATTCTCGCCGAAGTTCCCGAAGACCGGAGCACCCTGCTTTTCTCGGCCACGATGCCCAACGAAGTGGCCGTGATTGCCAAAAAATACATGAAAAAACCCATCGAGATCACCATCGGGAACAAGAACTCGGGGGCTGAGAACATCAAGCACCTTTATTACACGGTACATGCCAAGGATAAATACACCGCGCTGAAGCGCATTGTCGATTTTTATCCCTCCATTTACGGGATCGTCTTCTGCCGCACCCGCATCGATACCCAGGAGATCGCCGACAAACTGATCGCCGATGGTTACAACGCCGAGGCATTGCATGGCGATCTTTCACAATCACAGCGCGACAGTGTCATGCAGAAATTCAGGATCCGTCACGTGCAACTGCTGGTGGCCACCGATGTCGCCGCACGCGGCCTTGATGTGAACGACCTCACCCATATCATCAACTACGCCCTGCCCGACGACATATCTGCTTACACCCACCGCAGCGGCAGGACGGGCCGTGCCGGGAAGACAGGGACCTCCATCGCCATCATCAACCTGAAGGAAAAACACCTGATCAGGCAGATCGAAAAGCTCATCAACAAACCCTTTATAGCCGCAAAAGTTCCCGGAGGCCGTGAAATCTGCGAAAAGCAGCTTTTCAACCTGATCAACAAAATGGAAAACGTGGAGATTGAACATTCCGAGATCGACCCCTTCCTCCCCTCCATTTATCGCAAACTGGAATGGCTGGAGAAGGAAGATGTCATCAAACGGTTCGTGGCCCTCGAATTCAACCGGTTCCTCGAGTATTACCGGAATGCCAAGGATATCAACGTTCACGAGGAAAAAGGTCATGAATCGCGCGAAAAAAGCGGTCGTGATTCGTTCCGTGATAAAGGCGGACGGGGCGATGCACGGAAAGAGGTGACGGGCTTTACCCGTCTGTCAATCAATGCAGGCAAGGCCGACGGACTTTATCCCAACACCCTCATCGAACTGATCAATGCCAGCAGCCCGGGAAAACGCATCCGTATAGGCGATATTACCCTGAGCAAACATGATGGATTTTTCGAAGTGGATAATGAATATGCCAAGTTTCTTTCCGAAGCGCTCAACGACGCGGAATTCAGGGGTTCGAACCTGGCCGTGGAATTAGCCGCAGGCCAGGCACCGGCCAGCTTCAATGAGCGCCGTTCTTTCAAGGACAAGGGAAAACCGGGTGGTGACCGTGATTTCAGGAAAGGAAGTGACTATAAAGGCAAAAAATCACCGGGCGACGACCAGGGATTTGCAGGCCGGGCCGACCGGTTCAACCCGAAAAAGAAGAAAAAAAAGTAAGGTTTTAGACATGAATTGGTGAATTTCCTAAGTTTGCAACTCAAAAAACTACCCATGCTCAAACAATTCATCGCCCGGCAAATGGTTCGCCGCACCAAGGCCAGGCAATTCCCCGTGGAATACCTTGAACAGAAACATGTTGATCTCAGACAACCCTACCCAAACGACAGTTCCTATTTTTACGGTGGCGACAAACTGGGAAATGCATTTATCACGCGGATGGCCTTCCGCGGACCTGACCGCCTGCACGAATACTGGTTCGATTTTTTCCTGGCAGGCGAGGGATATTTCGGACTGACCAGCGATCCGGGACCGGAAGGGACAGGATTCCAGCAGGGAAAGCTCAAATGGGAACCCATCGAAATCGGAAAGGTCTGGAGGGTGACCTATTCCGGAACGGTTCACGACCGGGACGGAAAGCCGCATGCCTGCGTCACCAACATGGTTTTTACAGGCGATCACCCGGTGTATGATTTTGCAAAAAGTTCCGATCACAATGCGATCGTAAAGGCCATTGCATCCGAAAAATGGACCAGGGAATTCTTTTTCCGGATGAAGGATACCCACCAGGTTCATTATGAACAGACCGGAAACTTTAAAGGGACCATCATCCTTGACAATAAAACTTTCAACCTTAATATGATGGGTTCGCGCGACCACTCCTTCGGTTCGCGGAACTGGCTCACCTGGGACCGGCACTACTGGATTACCGGCGTTTCGGATGAAGGATTGCACTGGACCGTCACCACGATCAAATGGCAGTTCCTGGGCCGGCTTACGGCAGGTTTTATCACCGCAGCCGATGGCACCACCGATGCCATTGTTGAATGCACCGACCTTGAAACCATCTCGAGGGAGAAACTGCTGCCCGATCACGGTATTGTTGAGATCAGGACACGCAGCGGCAAAGTTCACACCATGGAATTCTGGCGTCATGGCGAATTTCCATACCTCCATGACGGCAAATACATGATGCGCGAAGGGATCGGCACCTACAAGTTTGACGGGTCCGACGGTGTTGGCATGGTGGAGTTCGGATTCCATGCCGACAAATACACCGTTTAACTCTTCCAGGGTTAAATCATGATAAGATCCCTCAGCGAATTAAACAGCAAATCGGCCGGAGGCAAGGCACTTGGGCTTCAAACCCTCCGGAACCTTGGTCTGCGTGTACCCGATGCTTTTGTCCTGGTCCACCCTGATCCCCGTAAAATTGATGATGACCTGCTCAGGTCGCACCTTTCGATGCTTGGAGAGGGACCGAAAGCTGTACGTTCCTCGGCCGGCAGTGAAGACGGGCAATTTGCCTCTTTTGCAGGCCAGTTTGAAACCTACCTCGATCTGCACTCCTTCGAAGAGATCAGGGATGCGATTGAAAAATGTATCACCGCTGCGAATGCCGACCGCGTAAAAAGCTATTCAGGGAAATTATTGTCCGAAGCTGACCTCCGTATCTCCGTCATCCTCCAGAATATGGTCGATGCGAAAGTTGCCGGTGTCGTATTTTCGGCAAACCCGGTTAACAACCGGCGCGACAAGGTCGTGGTCAATGCGGTCGCAGGAAACGGTGAAAGCCTCGTCAGCGGCATGAAGGATGGACACCATTATGAAATTTTCAGGAGTGGCTCCAACATCCCCGCTGAACTTGAGGGCGGCCACCTGCTCAGCGAAGCACTGCTGAAGGAAATCGTTGATGGTGCGCTGAAAGCAGAACGCTATATGAACAAACCCGTTGACCTTGAATGGGCCGTCGACGGACTTGGCATCCTGCACTGGCTGCAGGTGAGACCGGTGACCACGCTCAGCCCGGTTCATTACAATGAACTTGATACCGTTAAAGGAACAAGTACCGACACCTGGACATTGGGTAACATCGGCGAGATGATGCCGGGTGTTGCCACGCCCCTCACCTACTCCGTAACTGCCGAGGCCATTGACTATGGGATGACCCTGCTGGCTGAGCGTGCAGGTGCATACCGGCTGAAGGACCGCACCTCCCCGCGCTATATCCAGATGTTTTACAACCGGTTGTTCATCAACATGACCAACATGATGGACTATCCCAAACATGTCTGGCTCAACAAGGCCGAGGATGTACAGTTTGCTTTGAGCGGAAAGGTTTTTCCCGGGATCGGCGCGGTACCCGAAGGGACGATCTTCAGGCGGGTGTTCAATTTCAGCCGGCAGGTGATCAACACCGCCAGGGCCGGAAAACACCTGAAAGCCCTCAGGGAGCTGGCAACAGGATTTCACATTGAACCGGGAGGGTCAATGCAGGAATTCCACACAAACCTTGGGGGTGCCAGGCTGACGCTTGGAACCGGGTTCGGACATCATCTCAGCGCTTCCGCCCAGTCGGGAACACTTTATTCGGCAGTGATACGTTTCATGACCGGCGAAAACCGCTGGCCTGTTGCCGCCGATCATCACATCGCCACGATGCTCCTGCTTGACATCCCTGAAATTGAAAGTGCCGATGCCGTAAAATCACTCGAAAACTTTGCCTCTCTGGTCAGAAGCGATCAGCAGTTCGCCGGCAGGTTCACTGGCGCAACCCCTGCCGAAGCGCTCCGGGTGCTCCGTGAAGATGCCCCTCCTGACATTTCGGAACAATTTGTTGCATTCATCAACCGTCACGGGCACCGATGCGTCCGTGAATCGGAACTCCGGGAAAAAACATGGGAAGAAAACCCGCAGCTTCTGATCCAGACGATACAGACGCGCGTGAAGCTGGGAGAGATCAGGCATCCTGTGCATGAAACGTCGAAAGCAGGCTTTGACGCACTGAAACAGCTGCCGCTTGTCAAACGCAGCATCATCCGAAGCCTGATCCCCACGGCGCGGAAAGCGGTTTCAAACCGCGAGATCACCAAGGCCCTCTCCATCAGGATGGTCAATACCGTGAGAAAAGGCTACCGCTTGCTCGCAAAACAGATGACCGAAGCAGGACTGCTGAATGATTCCGACCTGATCTACTTTCTCACGCACGACGAGATCGGCCGGCTGCTTACCGACCAGGACCCTGGTTGGATTGCGATTGCTGAAAAACGAAGGAACTTATTGCCCGAGCTTGACAAGCTGATCTTTAACGAAGTGTGTTTCGGCATCCCCGAGCCTTTGGTGCAGGAGATTGATACCGAAATCAAAGACGGGCAGCTGAAGGGCACGCCGGTAAGCAGCGGGTTAATTACGGGGCGCGCCCGCATCATTCACACACTCGACGATGCGGAACTATTGCAGGACGGTGAAATCATGGTCGCCTCCTTTACCGACATCGGGTGGACTCCCTATTTCAGCATCATTGCAGGACTCATCACCGAAATCGGCAGTCCCCTTTCCCACGGAGCCGTTGTGGCCCGCGAATACGGAATCCCGGCAGTTGTCGGCGCGAAGGGAGCGAAAAAGTTCATCCTGAACGGCGATATGATCCTGCTCGACGGAAACCGCGGAATCATAGAAAAAATTTAATCCCACTGTTACCCCGGTTCACCTTCAAGGTATTTTTCACGAAGTTTGCGGGTATCGGCCTTCAGCACCTCCGTGACAAATTTTTCAAGGCTCCCCGAAATTTCTAAAATCTCATCCAGGGCCGCCTCCAGGTATTCCCTGCGTACCTCCATCATCGGGCGCAGGATCTCCCCGTTTAAGCCCGATTCACTGATCTTGCTGATAAATTTTTCGATGGCGGCGCGCATGCAAAGGTTCGTCACCAGGTAATCTTCCCAGATGACCGGCATGGCTACCCCAAGAGCAGTGAGCAGGAAAACTGTTGCCAGCCCGGTACGGTCCTTCCCTGCTGCACAATGATAGACGAGGGGCAGATTGTCCGTTTTTTCAAGGATATGCAGAAAATCCCTGAATTCAGCCGCGTGCGTCCTGACCATTCGCCGGTAATCGCCCACCAGTACTGTTTCAAGCCCTGCAGCGTCATTCTCTTCAAGGAACTTCTCAGCCTGTTCGCGTGCCCTGTCATGTATCCTGAGATGAATAATCTCCTTCACCGTGGAGATTGTTTTATTAGGTCTTCTGTCGCTTTCGCGCTGTGCACGGAAATCGATGACCAGCAAAAGCTTCATATCTTCAAGAATGCTGATGTCATCGGCCGAAATGCTGAAAAGGTCACCGCTTCTGAAAAGCAGTCCGTGTTTGACGTGCCGGCCGTCAATCGCAACGATGCCGCCCAGGTCGCGGAAGTTATGCTGGGTTGAAAGAATGGGATGCAAGGGACTCATTTTAATTGAGGTGTAAAAATACCTCTTTTATTGCTTAAGTTTGTAAACGAATTATCAACCACGCAAAATAATGAAAAAATACTGCATTTGCCTGGCTCTCCTCTTGCTGTTCACCGGCTTGAAACCCGATGGAAAGGTGCGGAAGCCGGTCGATCCGGTTGGTTTTGCAACCCGGGCATGGCAGATGGATTCGGTGATGAACCGCATTGAACGGTTGCAGGGCCGTAGAATCGCCGATTCGCGGAGGCGCACCGGGGTTGGGAAAACCACGGCATGGAAGGTGGCCATCTGTCCGCATGATGATTATACCTACGCTGGTTGGCTTTACCCTGTTGTTCTGCAGAATGTCAAAGCAACAACGGTCATCTTGGTCGGGGTGGCCCATAAGGCGAAAAAATTCGGGCTGGAGGATAAAATGGTATTCGAAAGCTACGATCACTGGCAGGAGCCTTATGGCCCGGTGAAGGTCTCCATCCTTCGTGAAAAGATATTGAACCAGTTACCAAGGTCGGCTTATGTCGTTCATGATTCCATGCAACAGGCCGAACATTCGGTTGAAGCGCTCATTCCATTCCTGCAGTATTACAACCGCAACGTTGAAATCGTCCCGGTGCTGATCCCATACATGTCCTTCGACAGGATGAATGCTCTGGCGGGAACCCTGTCGCTGGCCCTGATGCAGGTGATGAAAGATCTCGATCTGACCTGGGGAAGGGATGTGGCCATCGTGATATCGACCGATGCCGTTCATTACGGCGATGAGGAATGGGGCGGACAGAACTATGCGCCCTACGGGTGCGACAGCGCGGGATACAAGTCCGCACTGGCCCATGAATATGAAATTATCTCAGGCTGCCTCCTGGGAGGGCCAACGGTGAACAAAATGAGGCAATTCACCGTATATACCTTACAGGACACCAATTTCAGAACCTATAAATGGACCTGGTGCGGACGGTATTCCGTTCCTTTTGGTCTGCTGACCGCCTGCAAACTTGAACAATACCTGCGTTCGAACCCGCTGAAGGGCGAATTGCTTGGTTACGGCACCTCCATCATGGACGCTTCCCTCCCTGTGGATGACCTGAAAATGGGAAGAACTGCCCCGGCCAGCCTTCATCACTGGGTCGGGTATCCATCTATCGGTTATAAATAATTCTATCCATGGCAACCACAGAAACAATTTATATCGGGTCGCTTCGCACCGAAGCAACTCACCTAATTTCAGGAAATAAACTGATCACCGACGCACCTCCCGACAACCAGGGTAAAGGAGAGTATTTCTCCCCTACCGACCTTGTAGCCACCGCGCTGGGAAGCTGCATCGTAACCATCATGGGGATCGCAGCAAGAACGCATGGATTTTCCATTGACGGCACAAAACTGGTCATCACAAAGATCATGACCCGTGAAGCACCGCGCAGGATCGCCGAGATCATCGTTGACATCACTTTTCCTGAAATGCAATACACTGATCAGCAAAAAAAGATTCTCGAGCTTTGCGTGAAAACATGTCCCGTAGCGCTGAGCCTGCATCCCGACATCATTCAGAATGTCACACTGTTTTTCACAGAGGGATAACCGGGAATTGTCAGTTGCAATATACTAAGCCGCAATTTATTCCGTTTTGTAGAAAACACGGCGGGAATGATAATGCGTGCGTGTTAATATGATCTTTAAATCGGTTATATGGCGTGAGCGTTTACTCCTAAGCACATTTCTAACTTAATTCAAACGCCATGAAAACACCAAAAATCATCATCACCCTCGCCCTTCTGGCGGGTTTCATCTTCCTCTACACAGGTTGCAAGAAAACATCCACCACCACTCCCCCCTCGGGAACCTCGGTGACTACCGACAATGCCAGCGCTGAATCAGCTTTTGACAATGCAAAACAGTGGGCCGACCAGGCCATGGCCAATGCCGGTAAAAAATCAACGATGAACGACACGGTATACATGGGCACCTGTGTTTTGGCAACCCTCGACATCAGCACCATTCCCTATAAACTTACCATTAATTTCGGCCCAACGAACTGCAAATGCGACGACGGGAAATATCGCCGGGGCAAGATTATCGTACAGTTCAACGGCAGTTACTGGGCCACGGGTACCGTTATCACCTATTCATTCAGTGATTATTTCATCAACGATAACCAACTGACCGGTACCAAAACCATTACAAATAAAGGGCGCAATGCCGCCAACCACCTCTGGTGGGAGGTCAGCGTGAACGGATCCCTTATCAAGGCGAATAACGGCGGGACCATCACCCTGCACTCGGTCAGGCAGCTCGAATGGTCCGAAGGAGAATCCACTCCGTTTGTATGGTGGGACGATGTGTACCTGATCACCGGTTCGGCAAGCGGTGTAAGTGCCAATTCAAAAACATATAACGACACCATTACCAAAGCCATCAGGAAAAAGCTGAACTGCGAATGGTTTGAAAGCGGGACCATCAATTACAACATCCAGGATCTTCCGCAGATCGTAGTCGATTATGGCGACGGAACCTGCGACAACATAGCCACTGCCACCATCAACGGGGTAACCTACACCATTCACCTGGACTGATCATTGTTAAAAAAAATCCCGCACCTGGATTCAACCCGGTGCGGGATTTTTATTTTCCATTGAGATGAATTAGCCGGGCCGCTGATCAGCCCCACTTCTGCACGGCGGCACCAATTCCCGGTCCTGCCTTTGCAAGGTCTTCAGGCTTCATGAGAGGATTCAATTCAACATCGGCATTCAGCCACAGGAACAAAGGTTCGCAGAGAAGAGGAATCTCCGACGGGTCGTTGATATCCAGGATTGCAAAGAAGCCCCGCTGGCCCCTGATTGTTGAAAAATACACTGCATCAGCCTTGAGCCCTGTGATGATCTCATTGATCTTATGCCCAAACTGTGGATCTTTGATTGCTGCGTTGCCCTTTTCAACGGACATACGCACGGAAAGGAGATATTTCATGATATTTCGTTTTTTTATGTCGTGTATAAATGTGATTAAAGAATCAATCCGCAAATATAATCAGTAATTGGTCTAAATTAATATTATTCAATGATATTTTTATTTACAGGGATTTTTCGTCATAATCCAGCAAGGTTTGTCAAGTCCAATGACTGGTATTAAAATTTATTAAAAGAATCATTCTAAATAATTACCTTTGCACCCATTAGAAGATGCGAAAAATTTCATCCCATATCTCCTTGCTGCTCCTGGTCGTTTTCGGGTTCATCATTACTCCGAAGGAAATGATCCATGAATGTTATGGCCATGATGACACGCATTGCAGCCCCGGCCGGGCAATGACCCTGGAGGTTCACCATCACCATTGCGATATCCTGCAGATTGCATCGCTCGTTTATACCTCCCCGTTTAAAATTGCGCTGCATGCAATAAGGTTTGCCAAGACCCCGGTTTTTTCCGTAGCTTTTTTAATAACCCCGGTTCCATTCCTTCTCTTTTTCAACCTGAGGGCACCACCCCTTTCATTTTTTCATTGACATTTACTATGCCGGTCGCGGGGTGACCACTTTTGTCCTTCGTATTCCATCCTTCCGAGTGCATGCAACCTAAAGAATCCCGGCAAAACAAGTGGTTCGCCGACCCGTAACGGAAACATCGTTTGCTGCCATTTTATCAAGTCACATCATTTGTCATTTTTTATCCCAACCAAGGAGCCGTTTATGCCACGTATATCATTGTACACCCTGCTATTCCTTTTCCTTGCGCCTGCCATGACGTACGCACAGGCCACCCTGAGCGGAAAAGTCATTGAAAAATCAACCGGTGAAACGCTTGCGGGTGCCACCATATTCATTCCCGACCTTAAGACCGGAGCCGCCACTAACAAGGATGGAGTCTATACCATCACCAACCTTCCTAAAAGCACCTTTGTGATCCAGATAAGCTACGTCGGGTACCAGGCCATCACGCGCACCATTGATCTGAGGAAGACGACAAAATGTGATTTTGAAATGAGTGAATCGGCGATCGAGGCGCAGGAAGTTGTGGTTACCGGCAATGCATTATCGAGCGACAACAGCCAGAGCAGCATTTCCATTACCCCGATCGGCAAGAACCAGTTGCTTACCATCCCCTCCACCAACCTGATCAATTCAATCGCTACCGTGCCGGGGTTGTCTGAAATCACCACCGGGGGCGCCGTTTCCAAACCCGTAATCAGGGGTCTGAGTTATAACCATGTGATCACCCTGAATGAAGGGGTAAGGCAGGAAGGCAGCCAGTGGGGCGATGAACACGGCATTGAGATCGACCAGTTTTCAGCCGATCGCATCGAAGTGCTGAAAGGACCTGCCAGCCTGTTTTATGGCTCCGACGCCATGGGCGGCGTAATCAACATACTGGAACCCATCCCGGCACCGCTGAATACCGTCAAAGGGGAGTTTGTATCGCAGTTTTCAACCGGGAACAAGCTTTTCGGGAATTCGCTGATGGCCGAAGGCAACCAGAACGGGCTTATCTGGCGCGTCAGGGGAACATGGAAAACAGCAGCGTCCTATCAAACGCCCCCGGAATATGTTTACAACAGCGGTTACTGGGAGCGCGATATCAACGCAATGGCGGGGCTGAACAAGCGTTGGGGTTACAGCCATATTCATTTCAGCCTTTTCGACACCAAAATCGGGATGATCGAAGGACTGCGCGACTCGCTCACCCACCGCTTCATCAACCACCAGGGCGCCATGGTCACCCCCGATGAAGCAAGAAGCCGCGATATTGCCGTTCCCTTCCAACTCGTTTCACACCAAAAAGTATCGTCGGTCTCCAATTTCGTGACCGGAAAAAGCCAGGTAAGGATCAACCTTGGATACCAGGTCAACGACCGGCGCGAATTTTCGGAAACCCCCGCTGAGCCCGGGCTCTATTTCCATCTCGACACCTGGACAGGCGACGTGAAATACACCCTCAGCATGGAAAAATCCCTGGAGTTGGTAGCTGGAATCAGCGGAATGACCCAGACCAACCGGAACCGGGGCATCGAGTACCTGGTTCCCGACTACAACCTTGATGACATTGGAGGATTCGTTTATGCAAAAAAAAGCTGGGATCGGGTGACCCTGAACGCCGGCGCACGCTTCGATGTGAGGCAGGTAACTGGCAAGGCGTTGTACCTCGATTCGGCAGGACACAAATCAACCTCTGGCGACACGCTGTTCCCCGGTTTCAGCAGCACCTTCTCCGCAGTCACCGGTTCCGCGGGGATCACCTTCAAACTGAATAAAACCTTTAATCTGAAATTCAATGTCGGCAGGGGATTCCGCGCACCAAACATCGCCGAACTCGGTTCAAACGGCGTGCATGAGGGAACCTTCAGGTACGAGATCGGGAACCCGTTGCTGAAACCCGAAGTCAGTCTCCAGGCCGACGGGGAAATCTCCGCCAATACAAAATACCTGAATGCCGTATTCAACGGTTTTTACAACACCATCGACAATTTCATCTATTACAGGAACACCGGCAACGAAAAAAAGATTTACAACGGAATCTCCTACCCGGTTTACCGATACATCCAGGGGAATTCGGTTTTGAAAGGGTTTGAACTGGAACTTGACATCCACCCGGTGGATCCGCTTCATCTCGACAACAACATCGATTATGTGATGGGGACCAACATATCGACAGGAACGCCGCTGCCTTTTATCCCGGCCCTTCATTCTCAACATGATCTGAAATGGGTCATGAAGACCGGGAAGCACAGCGTCATTGAAAATCCATGGCTGGAAGCCGGGGTTGAAATTCATTATGCCCAGAAGCGCGTCGACATTTTCGAGACTGAAACACCCGGTTATGTATTGCTGAATGCCTCCGTCGGAACCATGCTAAAGGTACAACATCAGAACTGGACCCTGTTCATCAGCGGAAAAAATCTCACCAATGCAAAATACTTCGACCACCTGAGCCGGCTGAAGGAGGTTGGTATCTACAACATGGGGCGGAATATCACCGTTGGGGTGATGATACCGATCGGGGTGTATGAAAAGAGGTAGCGAGGTAGCGAGGTAGCGAAATAGCGAAATAGCGAAAATAGAGAAAGTGACAGCGTCGGGGGAGTGCGGTTACAGTTGCTGGTATTCGATCACGGGGTAGCCTTTCTGGCCCTTAAGATTGTAAAAACCGATAAACCTCAGTTTATAATACTTTCCGGTGATACCCTGAACGAGATAATTCCGGTTTTTCCGGATGGTGTAAGAACCGGTTGAGAAACTATAAAATTTCCAGTTATACCCGATCGCATCCAGCGCCCCTGAAAAATTTTGTGCCAGGGCAATCTCCTTGGTAATGCTGATAAAATCGTGGACCGAATCAAGGGCCACCTTCACATTCTGCCTGTTGGATAACACCCCGGTGACCAGGTATGGATAGGGAATTCCCTGGTCGGTGAACAACAGGGTCGTGTATTGCGTAAACAAAAGGTCAAAGGTATTCCGGGGCGGTTCAAGTTGCTTTACTGTACCGGTCTTCAGGCTGAAATAATTGCAGCTTACCAGCGGAACTTTGTTTACGCTGGCTGACACAATCGCCCCTCCCTTCAAAGGGGCATACCTGAAATAAAAGGTGTTGTTTTTAAGGCTGTCGAACTGCACCTGGTAAATGCCCAGGTTATTTCCAAGTTCATCCATTCCGCGGTTGATGGCATAGAGATGTTTGTTTGAAACGGTGTCATTGCCCTTTACCGAGAACCATTGCCCGATGGCGGTCGAATCGGGATCACCGTCCGATTTATCAAAGAGCCATTTCAGCCCGGTGGTATCATGCGCCTCGCCCAGCGTCAGGGTCCCCATATCACCAGCCTTCATGAAATCACTTGAATTCAGCAGGATGTGCCATCCCGCCTGGCTGCATTCAAACCCGAGGTCGAAGGATGTTTTCGTGTCGGTGGCGACCGACCGGGCTGAATCAAGACTGAAGTAAACCTGGTACAGGTAGGTCTGGGTCAAAGGGATGGTGTCGGTGGTCGCGTCGCTTTTCGGGTGGGGGGCGATCATCTTATCTTTTTTGAAACAGGAATGCAGGGCCAGGGCGACCAACAGCAACACCAGGAGTTTACCGGTCCTCATCATTTATATTTGTTGAATTGAAAAGATAATTTTGCGAAAACCGTACGCCCGAAGCCGATGCTCATGTTGCCGTCGCCGCTGCTGTGCGCGCCTCCCCCGCCCCCCGTGGCCGGAACGGAGGTAACATTGAACATGTTCTTGATACCGGCCGACAACCTGATCCGGCCGTCCCAGAAACCTTTGCTCGCGGTAAAATCCATCATGTTGTAGGGTTTGATCCAGCCCCAGGCGAGTGTTTTGGCATCAAGCGTCAGTTGCGGCGTGGCTCCTGTGTATTTGTAGTACAATGACAGGGTTACATCAGGTTTGATGAACCGGTAAGAGGTATTCATGGTCACTTCGGAGGCCCATTTAAACGTGTTGTAGGGTGTTGCGGCATCAGGACTGCCGGTGATTCCCGTTTCCCCCACTCCGAACTGAAGCTTAAAGGCCGGGTAAAGCTGGTAGGCACAGCCCAGCTGAACGCCGGTGCTCTTGTACCTGCTCACATTCTCGTAACTGTATTGCAGGTTGTTGCCCGTTTGTGCCAGAAGGATCACATTGTCGACAAGGTTGTAGAAAGCATCAAAATCAAAGGACCACGCCACCTTTTTCTGCTCTTCTGCATAATTGAGGTTGATGCTGAAATTGTTGGAGCTCTCCGCCTTCAGGTCGGGATTGCCGTAAATGTTGTGGTTCACATCCACGAAAAGCATGTAAAGTTCCTTGATGGCAGGTGCCCTGAAACCACGCGCATATGAAAACCGGAGGCTCAACGGGTCGAGGATGGACCATTTGGCACTCAACGCATAAATGAGTGGTGCCGTGTATTTCGTATTTTTTATGTATCGCAGGCCAGGCTGGATGGAGAGTACTTTCACCGGGTCGTACTGCATGCTGAGGAAAGCGGCATAATCGCCGATCTCCTGCCTGTTGCCGGCGATCTTGCGGCCGGTCCCGATCTCGTCATTGACATCAAAACCAAGCTGGTAATGCAGTTTGTAGCCCGGGTTGCTCTGTGCATAGGTTGCGCGCGCCACGTAATTGTAAACTTTTTCCGTATCGCTTGCCTCGGGGATCACCGTTTTTGCAAGGGTGGTATAATCGATGAAGATCGCTTCGCTGATCCGCTCATAATAGGAATAGGAGGCCAGGGCGTCGATCACATGAAATTTCGGCAGCTTGATAACAGCGTCAAACCTGCTGGTATACCGGTTGGTAATGTAATGATAGTCGGTTGCAGTTTCATAATAGGGATAGATGAGCTGGCCCTTGTCAAGCAGCATCTCGTTGAAATAATCACCGGCGACTTTTAATTTAATCTTATCAGTGTTAAACGAGTAATAACCGTCGGCAAAATACTGCCGGCGCGGTTTGTAACGGTTGTCGAGCACATCCGTTGAAAAAATATCGGTGTTCCCTGCGGTGAAATTTCTCCCGCCGTCGATCGAAAAGCCGTGTTTTTTATAGTTGGAAGACAGGCTGCCGTCGAAATTGTAAACGCCCGATGATTCAACATAGGCATTCGCGGTGGCATTGAAAAGAGAGGTTTTATTTTCCTTTGTGATGATGTTTACCACCCCGGCCAGGGCGTTGCTGCCATATATCACCGACATGGGCCCCTGGATAATCTCCACATGGTCGGTGTTGAAAAGATTGATCTGGTTCAGGTCGAAATTGCCGTTCATTCTCCCGATCAGCGGCACGCCGTCCATAAGGAATTTGACATTTTCGCCCGACATTCCCTGGATCCGCAGGGTCGTTCCCAGCACGCCGTCCTGGGTCACCCGCATCGTGAGCTGGTCTTTCAGCAGGTCGGCCATGTTGGTGGCGGCCTTCAGGTCGATCTGGCGCGCGTTGATCACGTTCACCTTGTAAATCGACTTGTCGGCCCGCTCGGGGGTATACTGTCCAGTCACCACCACCTCATCCATGTTCAGCACCTTCGGGCGAAGCTGGATGTTGAGTGACTGGCCGGGTTTTATGGTATCGTTGTAGGTGGTATAGCCCATGTAACTCACGGCTATCCTTGAAGTTTCCTTTATTTCATTCGGTACGGTGCCCTCCATCGAGGTAAGGCTGTACCTGGGCGAACCTGATTTAAGACCTTCAAAGCAGACATGTGCGAAGGCTACCGGTTCATGACTTTTCTGGTCGATGACTTTGATAAAAGCCTTCTGGCCGTAACCAAAGGTTACAGCCAGAAGACTGAAAAGTCCGAAAAAAAGAGAGAACAGACGCGTCATCATGCTTAAGCGGTGGCAATTATCCCCGAACATGTTTCCTTTGCTGCGTTGGAAACATTCTTGAAATAATCACCGGGTTGCACCCCGGTTCCACCTGCTGAAAAAGCACAGCGTCCCTCTTTCCGCATTCCCGGACGATCTGCACGGAGTTGTCGGCCTGTCAGATCTGTAAGAAAAAAAGAAAGTCCGTTACCGGTCATCCCGGTTGAATTTAATGAAGACGGCAATTGCAAATCCTGCTCTGTTTTGCAGGAGAGAGCCGTTCCGGCAACCTTCTGCAGTTTGAATTTAACCACCCCCGTCGTGCTGCCGCCAAACGCGGTGAAATAGAATTTATAGGTATCGCCGTTGAGTGCCTTGATGAAGTACACCGTGGAATCAACCACTTTATAAACGAAGTTTGTCATGTCGAAACTCTTCCAGTTCCAGCCGATCGATGAACGGGTAGAATCCCATGCACCCGGTGTGTAATCGCTGTAAGTGAGGGCAACCGGGTGAAATTTCTTTGTTTTCGCGCTGCTGTTTACCAGCACGCCGGTAACGAGGTATGGCGTGCCGTCGGGTTGTACGGACATGTACCTTGTAAAGAGGATATCCCAGCTGGCCTTGACCGGCTGCATTACAACCGGGGCATTTGTTTCAAGTGAATATCCCGAAAAATCGATATCGGTCAGGGTGCTGATATCCCGTGTAACAATCTGCTCGTTGGATCCATTGATGTTGGCATACCGGAAGACATAGATATCGAGCGAGGAGAGCTTTTTCACCATCCAGAGTTTTTTGAAACTGCCGTCCCTTAATTTGATAACGAACAGCGAATCGCCGTTCAGGTCGTGCGTCACACTGTTATAAATGGCCCAGCCATAATCGGGGTGCCCGATCGCATAACGTGAAAAGGCACCATTTTCCCAGTCATTCGGATCGTTGTACATTGGTTTCCAGGCATGGAGCCCGAGGGTATCCAGCGTAGCCCAGCCGCTCGTATCCGCTTTCGGGTAGGTATACAGCACGACCCCTGCCCCATCGTTGATCAGGATTGATGAACTTCTTTTAGCAGTGCGGAAGGCAATGTCCCAGGTGAAATGCGAAGAGGTCTGCACGATGCCATTGGGCATGCTGTAATAGACTTCATTGGCATATCCGGCCGACATGACAATCGAGTCGGTCTTTACCGTTGCGGGCGGAATGACAGGTGTTGCACTATTTTTCTTGCATGAGGAAACTCCAAATAAAAGGGAACAAAAAATCATGAGGAACAACAGGTTTTTCATGGCAGACAGTTTATGGCTTAAAATTGAAAGAAAAATCGGAATATTTGCCGGATATGAGCAGGTTGGGGAAAATCAGCCGGTGGCTGACCTGAGTGATATGCATCGGTTGCCTGTGTGATACAGTGACAACCAAACGCGGGTATCGCGCGTGTCACAGACACGGCGGACCATTCCTGGCTCAACAGAATTTATTAAACGGCAGGGGGAGCCCGGGGGCCACAGGAACATTTCCAAGCGGCAACGGGTAAATCTTGAGGAAATGAGAAAACAAGGAGGGTGCAGGTTTCAAACCCTGGCTGAAAAGCGCCGGACGGAAGGAAACCATCGTTCCCTGCAAAATGGTGCTGGGTAAACTGGTTGCTGCGTGAAAATTTCGAAAAGGTGAGAGCCTTCGAATATTTTTCAACATCACGCTTGTAACCGATGAAAGTCGGGATGAGCGGTTTTCCCCATATCTTGTACTGGTGAAAATTGATCAGTGATCCTAAACAGATGATAGCCACGGCAATGGCCTGGAAGAGGATGAAAAATATTTTCGTGTTATGGCGCCGCCTTATCATCGGTTGATAAACTTTTAACAATTGGCAAAATTACAAAAAATTTCAATCCGTCACCATGGGACGATAAAAAAATTCATCCGGTTATTAACCAATTGTTGATAACCCATGCCATACTGCACGAAAAGCACATTCAATGAGACTGTTGCAAAACAGTCCCGCTCAACCCAGGTACGATTTCAGCAATTTGCTTCGTGTGCCATGTTTCAGCCGCCTGATGGCCTTTTCCTTGATCTGCCTGACCCTTTCACGGGTGAGTCCGAACATGGAACCGATCTCATCCAGGGTATAGCTGTGGGCCACCCCGATCCCGTAAAAGAGGTTGATGATCTCCCGTTCCTTGTCGGCCAGCGACGAAAGCGACCGCTGCACCTCCTTTGCAAGTGATTCCCTGATCAGGTTTTCATCCGTGCCGGGGGTATCTTCATTGACGAAGATGTCCACCAGCTTGACCTCCTCGTCCTGGTCGATAGGTGCATCCATCGAAACGATGCGGGTTGCCATGCGCATGGTTTCGGCGACTTTCTGTTCAGGGATCTCAAGTTCCAGTGCCAGTTCGTTTACCGATGGCGGCCGTTCGAACTGCTGTTCCAGTTTAATGGTAGCTTTCGACATTTTGCTCATCGAACCTACCTGGTTCAGCGGGAGCCTGACAATACGCGACTGTTCGGCCAGCGCCTGGAGGATCGCCTGACGTATCCACCACACGGCATAGGAGATGAACTTAAAGCCCCTGGTTTCGTCAAACCGGCGCGCCGCCTTGATCAGCCCCACATTTCCCTCGTTGATGAGGTCAGGGAGGGTCAGCCCCTGGTTCTGGTATTGTTTCGCAACTGAAACCACGAAGCGGAGATTCGCCTTGCAGAGCTTTTCGAGGGCTGCCTGGTCGCCGGTCTTTATGCGCTGGGCAAGCTGTACCTCTTCATCTGCCGATATCAGCTCCTCCTTTGCAATGTCGGAGAGATAGCGGTCGAGCGAAGCCGTTTCACGGTTTGTAATTGATTTCGATATTTTTAGTTGTCTCATAGTCCGATTCCATAATAAGCCCTCAGGCCATTCGGGTAGATCCCTTCGATCAGGATCCCTCCCTGGTGGTTCAGGAGTGCCTCTTTTAAGTCTGTGGTCGTGCGCATGGGTTTGCGGTCAACCGATAACACAATAAACCCCTCACCGATCCCCGCACTTTTCAGTTTCCCGTTTTGAAGGGTTGTAATTTTAAAGCCGTAATCAATCTGAAATTTTCTTTTTTCATTCACAGTCAACGGCGTGAATGCTGCCCCGTGGATGAGGAGTTTATTCTCCTTCACCCCGGCCGCCTGCGATTCCTCGCTCTGCATGGTCAGCGCGAGGTCGTATTCCTTTCCTTCGCGCATCACCGCGATCGATATCTTGTCGCCCGGGCTTTTCTGTGCAATGGCCTCCATCAGTTCGGCCTTGCCGTTCACCGGGTTGTTTTCGATCCTGATGATCACATCCCCTTTCTGAATTCCTGCCGCCGCCGCCGGTCCGTTTTCAACCACATCCTCAACGTACACGCCGCGGAGATCGGTGAAACCCTTCTCCTTGGCAAACTGGTCGTTGATTTCGCTATAGTAAACGCCCAGGTAGGCGCGCTGGATCTTGCCGAATTTTGTAAAATCATCCACCACCTTGCGAACGATGTTTACCGGGATCGCAAAGGAATACCCGGTATAATATCCTGTTCCGGAAGCGATGGCCGCGTTGATCCCGATCAGCTCCCCACGCGTATTCACGAGGGCACCGCCGCTGTTGCCGGGGTTGATGGCCGCATCGGTCTGGATAAACGATTCGATGGCACCCTGGGAACCCAGGATGTTGATGTTCCGTGCCTTTGCACTGACGATCCCGGCCGTGACCGTCGAGGTCAGGTTGAAGGGATTTCCAACCGCCAGCACCCACTCCCCGATCTTCACCTCGTCGGAATTGCCCCATGTCAGGAACGGAAGTCCCTTTTCATCTATTTTAATTACCGCCAGGTCGGTACTCGGGTCGGTGCCGACAATGGTCGCTTTATATTCCCGCTTGTCATTCAGGGTTACCAGGATGTTGGTTGCCTCCTGGACGACATGGTTGTTGGTTACGATATATCCTTCAGGCGAAACGATCACCCCCGAGCCCATCGCACTGTATGGCGATACATATTCCCGGGGCTGGGGGCGCCCGCCGAAATTGAAAAATTCGAAAAAATCATCATACACGAGGCTCTTCTTCTGGAATTCAGATTTGATATGAACCACGGCGTGAACCGAAATGGCAGCAGCCGCCTCGAAATCGGGCTGGTTGAAGGCTGCACTCGGGTTGTAACTGACCTGCCTGACCGGGATACCCTCGGGCCGTGAACTGAAATATGGCTGTTTCTTTTCGAAGGCTTTGTATAATCCAAGAGAAACAAGCCCTCCCAACAATGCGATTAAAAAAATGCCGGCAATCCTTTTCATAGTGTCCTGTTTTGATTCTAACCTGGTTTGTTTTATTTTACCGGATCAGCTCCGTATTGATTACAACACTCAAACGACGTTACATTTTCGATATTTTTCCTCCTGCTGTTAAAATCTGTTAATCTCCTGTTAAAAAAAAGTTAAAAAGATTTCTGTTTTTGCATATCACCTTTCAGGGTCGAACCCGATTAACAGACAAAGGATTTATCAAAAAGTTGTAACAAAAAAATAAAAATTTATGAGAACGTTCCTGTTGATCATCTGTAGTTCTTTTTCGCTGACAACGCCTGTTAACAGCGTTGTCATTTCTGATTTATCTTATTGTATTCCAGGCACAATAACGACCATTCAAACCGGTCCCGCAAAGTTTCCGCCGGGGCTTCCACAGCCTTTTCCTCCTGACGCGCCGTATCGGGATGCAAAGAACATACACGACAAATACACCGCCGGAGGCGCAGATGTTTACATAAGCGAAAATCGTGCCAATTTAGATTCAATAAAAATAAAAAGTCAAATTGTCAGCGCCGTTTTCTGGAATGTCGAAAATCTTTATGACCCTTATGACGATACGACAAAGCTGGATGATGAGTTCACTTCAGCGGGAACCCGGCACTGGAATTACACCAGGTTCAGGCTTAAGCTGAACCATGTGGCGAAGACGCTGCTGGCGGCCGGCCGGTGGGATCCGCCTGCAATTGCCGGACTGTGTGAAGTGGAAAACAGGTATGTGCTGAACAAGCTGATCTATGAAACGCCGCTCAAACCGTGGAAGTACAAATTCATTCATTACGAATCGTCCGACCGGCGGGGCGTCGATGTGGCCATGCTCTACCGTCCCTCGGTTCTGAAGGTGCTGTCGAGCCGCCGGGTACCGATCCGGTTCCCCTTCGACACCCTATCCATGACCCGAGATATCCTGATGGTGCAGGGAATCCTGTTCGGCTGCGACACCCTCACCCTGTTTGTCAACCATTGGCCATCACGGCGCGGAGGATACCTGGGATCGCAGCCACGCAGGAATTTTGTGGCCACTGTATTGCTCCGGCAGGTTGACTCGATCAGACAGGCCAATCCACGCGCAAACATCCTCATCATGGGCGATTTCAATGACGAGCCCACCAGCGAAAGCCTGGTCAGTGTTCTGGGTGCAAAAACGGATACCATTCCATTCGTTGAAACTTCACTATTCAACCTCATGGGTATCCGGAACCGGAACAAGACGGAGGGGACGCTTAAATACCGAGACCAATGGAGCACCTTCGACCAGTTCATCGTGTCGGGACCCATGCTGAAGGGCTTGTCTGGTCTCCGAACCGGCATCCATGCCAGGGCCTTCCGCGCCCCGTTCCTGCTGGAAGAGGACAACACCTACTTTGGTGAAAAACTTAACAGAACCTACGTCGGCCCCAGGTATCACGGGGGTTTCAGCGATCATTTGCCGGTTATCGCGGAGATCAGGCAAACCATAAGACAGTGACGAATGACGAGTGACGAGTGATGAGGTAGCGAGGTAGCGAGATAGCGAAATGTCGAAATGGCGAAGCAATCACGAACACCCGAAATAAATAAAAATGATTGTGAGTAATTTACGAAAACGCAGATCAAACTCTATGGTCCTCCGTGACAACTCTGTGGATCTCCGTGTACAAAACATTGGCTGGCAATGGCCAACCCTGGAGTCGCATAAATCATTATTCAGATAGCGTGATCGTAATTGGAAAGAAAAATTTGGGCTTTATCGTAACCAATCCGGACAGTTTTATTATCTTTGGGATTGAATTTCACATAGGCAGCCGGGCGGCTGTTTCCGTGCAATGGTTCTTTACCCTCCCGGGACACGGGTGTTTTCAAACCCACCGACACACCCCGAACCCATTCAATTAACCGGTCCTATTTCTAAGTCTCCCCTAAGACCTCCCTAAGTCTTCTCTAAGTGTCGTTTCATATTCGTACCGGTATTGTCTTGCCTTCATGATGAATTCATGTGCTTTCCTTTCATCCGGATGCACTTCCGTTCGACATTCGATATTCGACATTCGACATTCGATATCCGATATTTGAATCAATACCGTCTTATATTTTCTTTGCGTCCTTCGCGTAATTCCTTTGCGCCCTTCGTGGTTAAAGTTCCCAGGTTTCCTGGCAACCACAAAAACAAGCAAAAATGACTCTTTCAAAAAAATTGAAACTGCCTCTCCAGTTTAATCTTTATTAGTCACTCGTCACTCGTCATTTGTCATTCATTCCATCTTCCCTCAATCGCCGTACCGCATTCCGGGCATCTCCACCGGCAGATCCGGTTTCCCATGACAATAAAGCCGGAACGCCTGACAAGTAAGGCATTGCAGCCGGGGCAAATGGTATTTTCCGAATCCGCCCCCGGAACATTGCCAAGGTAAACAAAGCGGATTCCCTCCTTCAATGCGATCTCCCGGGCCTTCACCAGCGATGACAGCGGCGTGGCCGGTACACCACCCATTTTATACATGGGGTGGAACCTGCTGAAATGCAAGGGTGTCCCTGAAAATCCATGGGTGGCAAGCCATCCGCACATGCGGGCGATCATCTCAGGGCGGTCGGTGATACCGGGGATCAGCAGGTTGGTGATCTCAAGCCAGACTCCCTCCTCTTTCAATACCTCCAGGGTGCGCAACACCGGTTGCAGGCTTCCGCCAAACAATGTTTTGTAGGTTTCCTCCGAAAACGCCTTCAGGTCGATGTTGGCGGCATCGGTAACTTTCGCCAGTTCTTGCAAAGGCTGTTCCTCCAGGTAGCCGTTTGATATGAGCAGGTTCTTCAGCCCGGCAGCCCTTGCCAATTTGGCGGTTTCCAGGGCATATTCGAAAAAAACGGTGGGTTCGGTATAGGTAAAGGCAACGGATTGGCATCCTTCCCTTGCTGCTGACGCAACAACCTGTGCGGGGAACAGTTCCAGGTGCGGAATGCTGTCGGGACTTTTCTGCGAGATTTCCCAGTTCTGGCAGTTCCTGCAGCGCAGGTTGCACCCGGCCGTTGCGATCGAGAAACAGGAAGAACCCGGGAGGAAATGAAACAGCGGTTTCTTTTCAACGGGGTCGATGTGCGCTGAACACGGGTTGCCATAGGCGATGGTATAAAGTTTCCCGCCTGAGGCGAAATGGGTGTGACAGATGCCTGTCATCCCTTCGCGAAGCGTGCAATGGTGCGGACAGAGTTCACAACGGACATGGTCCCCTGCAACCGTGTACCAGGCCGATTCGCGCGTATATTTTCCCGAAATATCCATTGCTCGACTTTGCCGGGCAGCCGATTGATTTTTCGGCCTGCCTTTCGTACCTTTACATTGAATTTCATTCAAAGTTACGACGAATCATCTCACAGAACAAAAGCGGGGACAGCGATTGATGTTTAACCCATTCAAACCATTGAAATACAGACATATTCTATTTATAACCCTTTTCATGATGGGAACATTCTTTGATTTCGGCCATGGGGCAGCGGCGCAGGACAAACCGGGAAAGGGTGACAGGAAACCCTCGGCCGCAGGGCATTTTTACCCGGGCAGCCAGGCAGAATTGAGCCGAACCCTTGCCGGGCTGTTTTCCGCTGCTACGCCCTGTAAATCGCGCCATGTGCTGGCCGTGGTGGCACCGCATGCCGGGTTTGTCTATTCGGGCATTGTTGCCGCCAGCAGTTACAACCAACTTGATCCCGGAAAAGAATACGACAACGTTTTCGTGATTGGATCGAGCCATTATGTTGCCTTCGACGGTGCTTCGGTCTATGACCGGGGAGATTATGTTACGCCGCTCGGGAAGGTCCCCGTGAACAAGGAAATAGCGGCAAAACTGATGGCCCCCGGCCGTTTGTTTTCCTTTCACGCCGAAGCCGACAGCAACGAACACTGCATCGAGGTGCAGGTCCCGTTCCTGCAATATCACCTGAAAAAGGGGTTCAGGCTGGTACCCATTGTCATAGCCACGCAATCAGAAGCCACCTGCCGGTCGGTTGCTGAAGCCCTGAAACCTTTCGTCAACGAACGCAACCTGTTTGTTTTCAGCACCGATTTTTCTCATTATCCATCCTGGGCCGATGCGAAGGTCACCGACAAGGCCACCTGCGATGCAATCGTGGCAGGGAGTCCCGGCAAACTGGTTAAATTCCTCGATTCTTATAAGACCAGCCGGATCCCCAACCTGGCCACCAACCTTTGCGGCTGGACCTCCATCCTGACCATGCTGTACATGTTCAGGGACGACCCGGCGATAAAGATCACACCGGTGAAGTATATGAACTCGGGAGACTCAGAAAATGGTGACAAACAGCAGGTGGTGGGTTACTGGTCGCTCGTGGTTACCGGTCCGGAACCACAGGAGACCGGTTCAGCAGTCCTGCATGATCCGGCCGGGGCAGGTCATGGTACAGGGACCTTTGATTTCAGCCCGTCGGATAAGATCCTGATGTTGAAGATTGCACGAAAAACCATCATAAAGTATGTTGGCGAGCGAAGGGTATATGAACCCGACTTTCCCATCCCCGATGGCTTGAAAATTCATGCAGGAGTCTTTGTGACCCTGAAAAAACACGGCGAACTCCGCGGCTGCATAGGCCGGTTCACAGCCGACCTGCCGCTATACAGGCTGATCTCCGAAATGGCAATCGCTTCGGCTACCGAAGACAGCCGCTTTGACACGGTAAAGCTAAAGGAACTCGGGAGCCTGGAGATCGAGATCTCGGTATTGTCGCCGCTAAAGAAAATCCAGTCCCCGGGGGAGATTGTTCCGGGCCGGCATGGCATCTATATTAAAAAGGGAAACCGTTCGGGAACATTTTTGCCCCAGGTCGCCATGGAGACCGGTTGGAACCGTGAGGAATTCCTGGGACATTGCGCACGCGACAAGGCAGGTATCGGCTGGGATGGATGGAAGGATGCCGAAATTTACACCTATGAAGCCTGTGTTTTTTCCGAAGATGAGTTTAACGGCAGCAAAGATTGATGTAGGGACAGCGTTCGCAGAGGTCAGGGTTATCGGTCTGATCAAATGGTATTTCAGCATCATAGATCTCACCAAGGATATGCTCCATGACTTTTTCAAACAGGGCAAGGGTTCCGCGATCCAGGATGGTTGAAAATTTCCCGGGTTCGGGAGCGGGAACCGCCACAGCCATGAAGCCTGTTTTTATTTTCTTGAGCGATATGATCCCGGCGCTGCAGGTGATGGCATCCTTAAACCGCCTGTTGAGCAGGTATCCATATAGCAGGAGCTGGAACGCGATGTTCAGGTCGGGATTCCCGGCAAGTTCGCCCCAGTCCCTCACCTTAACCTGCTTGGGTTCGGTAACGCCGGTTTTATAGTCGATGATCTTCCATCCCCGGTCTGACTGGTCGACCCGGTCGAGAAAACCCTTGATTTTAACATCCAGGATTTTATCCCCAAAAGGAACCTGGACAATCGTATCCAGGTATTGTTCCAGGAATGCGATGGAGACTGGTTTACCGGGCTGTTCCGGATCCCTGAACTGTTCCGCTTCGGCCTTAAGAAAACGCCTGACCATCAGCTTCGCCACATTGACAAACAACAGGTTTTTCCCATAGGCGGTGTCGGATCCCTTGAACTTTTTCTCAAAGGCAAGATCAACGGCATCATCCGACCTCTTTTCCATCTCGTGGATGAAGTCGGCAGTGATCACGCAGTTCAGGCAGGGTTTGAAAAGGCTGAACAACGCTTCATGCACCGCGCTTCCGAGGATGGCCGGGTCGATGGTATCCTCCAGGTCGTCGGGTTCTTTGATCCCGGCAATTTCGGAAAAGTAAAATTTCAGCGGGCAGTTCCTGTATAGATTCAGCGCGGTGGCCGAAAAACCTTTTGCCGCCTTTGCCTCCAGCGCTTCCGCTGTTTGTCCTGTTTTCGGTATCCTGATCGCGGCAACAGGTTCCCGCTTCCCCGGCGGGGTGGCCAGGACCCGCTCGGTAATCACAATTTTCGGGTTATATACCGGGAGTTCGCTGGCAATCTGGCGCAGGTAGCGGCTGCGGTCGCCCCCACCCAACTGGTCGGGTTCGGTGTTGAACAGGATCCATACCTGCTTTGCCCGCTGGATCAAACGATAAAAATGGTAGGCGTACACTGCATCCTTGTGACGATAGGTCGGCAGGCCAAAACTTCTTTTCAGGTCGAAGGGGATGAAGGAGGTGTTGATTTTGCCGCTGGGCAGCATGTCCTCGTTGCATGAAAGGATGATAAGGTTCTCAAAATCGAGGGTCCTGGTCTCAAGCATGCCCATCAGCTGCACGCCCCGGAGCGGTTCCCCGTAAAAGGGCAGGCTGGTCGGGGTGATCACCTGCTGGTACAACTGGTAAAAGGCGGGCAGTTTCAAATCAAACGAAAAGGTTTCAAGCAGGTTTCCCAGCTGGAAAATGATCCCGGAAAAGGCAAACAGGTATTCAATTTCCAGCTTTCCGGGCATGGATGACGCTGGATCAGATTCAAAGGATTTGCCGGCGGAGGGATATGTACTGAAACTTTCCTTCAGGTTTTCAATGATTCCCTTGAAGCACGACACCGCGTCGGCCGGCGTTTCCCAGGGTGCAAAAATGCCGGCAAGGAATAAGAGACCCGGGGCGAACAGTCCTGTTTTCCCCGATGAAAGGTCGTCGAACCCGATGAAGATCCGGTGACCGGTACGGATGGCTTCGATGGTGTCCTCGAAAACAAACCGGTTGCCATGCATCAGGCGCGTGGCCATCCGCCTGACATAGGGGTGCTGCAACACTTTGAGAATATCACGGTAATAGTATTTGCGGATGCCTTTCGAGGCGAGGTAGGTAAATTGTGCCGTGTGGAGATGCAGCTGAAAGATGGTCTCCGCCAGCCCGGCCAGGGGGGTTTGTTTCAAAGGCAGTCCGGCCGTAATGTTCAGGGATTCGATTTCATCGGGAACAGCATTCAGCAAAGGGATCAGTAAACCCTCGTCGGGCAGGACCACGGCGGTTTTTTCATTTGCAAGTCCCTGCAACGCGAGGCTCTTCAGCAGGTTCCCGCAGTATTTGACCTGTCCTACCGGGTCGGGCGAACCGATGATCTCGATCCGTTTTTCACCGGTGGCAAAGTCGTCGGATATCCATTGGTGATCCTTTTCAGGAAGCCGCCTGAACCAGTCGCGCAGGAAATCACCGGCCTCCTGTTGCCGGTTGTCCAGGTAATAATGATCGGCATCCCACAGCAGGGTTGCCATGCCCCCGGTTCGCAGGGTTTCGATGATCTTCTCTTCTGCACGGGTGAGTGCGTTGAAACCTGCAAAGAGGATATGTCTCCAGGGCAGTTTTTTCAGGGAGGCTTCGATACGGTCGGCAGCATAGCGGAAGCTGAGACCCTGGTAAGCCTGCTGCTTTGCCAGGAGTCTCCCGGTAAGCCTCGTATAATATTCAAACAGCGACTGGTAAAAAGCGAGGTATTTTGCCTCGAAATCGGTGAGCGGCTGGTTATCAAGGTTCCACAAACTGATGGCCCGTGCTTCGGTGAGGGTGGCAAACAATTCACGGGCATCGGCCATGTACCGGTCTATTTCATTGAAATCGGCAAGGATCTGGGGGCCCCAGCGCAGGAATTCCTCGAAGGATTGCGCTTTTTTTTCCTCAATTTCGCAATGCACGCCAAAAAGTTCAAACAACAGGTCCAGGTTGTCAACCTCCTGCAACCCGCTGATCTCGCTGATAAAGTCCTCGACCGAAAAAATTTCCGGTGCCCAGGTGACCCTGCCGGCCTCTTCAGCCAGGTACTTCCTGAGGAACAACCCGCCACGGCGGTTCGGCAGAACGATGCAAAGGCTTCCCAGGTCATCCCCGAAATGTTCAACCGCGTACCGGGCCGTCTGTTTTAAAAATGGGACCATGAATGATCTCCCTGTGTGTTAGAAGTGGTTAGTAATATTTTCATGCTTTTCCGACATCTTCCCAAACCAGCCCCTGGTCGGCGTAGCCCATGATCCGGTGCTGCCCGGCCAGGCGAAGATACAGGGATGTAAGCGAAAACCGGCCCTCTTCAGTGATCAGGGGAAAGATGTCGGGGCTGATCACCTGGATCCCGCTGAAAGCCATCGGCTTCATTCGCCCCTCATCCCGTGCAAGGGTGCGCTCGCCGGTTTTGCGGTTTTCCCAGCCGCACAGCTGCATCTCATGGTTGAATAAAAAATACCGTGCGGTATTTCTTTCTTTCACGGCGAGGGTCGCAATCGCCCTGCTGCCATGATGGGCGTCCGCCATCCTGCGAAGGTCAAGATCGGAAAGTATATCAACGTTGCGGACGATCGCGGCATCACAGTTATTAAAAAACCAGCCGGCCTGTTTTAGTCCACCGCCCGTCTCCAGCAGCGCACCTGTCTCGTCGGAAATTGCGATCTCCAACCCGAAATTGTCATGTTTTTCAAGGAACCATGTGATCTGCGAAGCAAAATGGTGAACATTGACGATCACCTCCGTGATCCCTGCCGTTTTCAGGTGCAGGATGGCATGCTCCAGTAACGTCCGGCCCTCCGCCACGAACAGTGCCTTGGGATGGAAATCGGTAAAGGGTTTCAGACGCGTTCCCAGGCCGGCCGCGAGGATCATGGCTTTCATAAAAAGCGGTTTTGTTCCCATTTTTCCAGTTCAACATGCCTGGTCTCCACAGTTACTGGGAATTGAGACCTTATCGACTTTGCCAGCATCTCGGTACAGTAGACCGACCGGTGCTGACCCCCGGTACAGCCGAACGACACCTGCAGGTGTTCAAATCCCCGCTGCATGTATGTTTTGACACTTTCACCCACCAGGGCCCCCGCATGTTTCAGGAACAGACCGACGGCCGGCTCCTTTTCCAGGAACCCGATCACGGGCTGGTCTTTTCCTGTCAGTTCATGGTATTCAGCATATCTCCCGGGGTTTGGCAGGGCGCGGCAATCGAACATAAACCCGCCGCCATGGCCGCTCTCGTCGCAGGGAAGAGGCTGCTTGTATGAAAAACTCAGGATGGTCACCAATAGCGGGGATTTTTCAGACGGATGTTCGTAAAAATCCGGTTTCGCGATCATTGAATCAATCACCCCCATCAGTGTCTCAAGACCAAACCCGATCAGTTCGTTTTCACGCAGGTAACGCAGGTTGCGCAGGGCAAAGGGGATGCTCAGCAAAAAATGGGACTTGTTCTCATAATATCCCCTGAAACCATAGGCCCCCAGGGCCTGGAGTATCCTGATCAGGACGAACCCGTTAAAAACGTTGAGAAACCTCTCACGGTCCACAGGACAGACCTCTTCAAGCTTATCCAGGTAATATTGGAGCAATTCCCGGCGCACCTCCTGCGGCATGTCGGCTTTGGCGTCCACCAGGAGCGAAGCGACATCGTATTGCAATGCGCCCCTCCTTCCTCCCTGGTAATCAATAAACCATGGCTCACCGTCCCTGATCATGATGTTGCGGGACTGGAAATCGCGGTACATGAAAAAATCATGGTCCCCATCCGTCAGCAGGTCGCAGAATGCCGAGAAATCATTTTCCAGCGCCTGTTCATCGAAGGGGATCTTTGCCAGCTTGAGAAAATAGTATTTGAAATAGTTGAGATCCCACATCATCGACTGCCGGTCGAAGGCTGCCCGTGGATAACACATTGAATAATCAATATTTTTCCCCGATTTCTTCTGGAAGACCGGTAGCCAGGCAAGCACCTTCCTGTAGAGGGCAACGATGGTTTCCGGGAAGGGGTCCTCCCTGGTACGTATTTCGGAAAGAAGCTGGTACAGTGTGGTATCGCCAAGGTCATCCAACAGGTATATGCCGTTATTACTATCCGATGCAAGTATTGACGGGACGGGGAGACCATCCTCCTTAAACTGGCCGGTAAAGGAAATGAATGCCCTGTTTTCAGCAATATCCTCATTGTGAGCGCCAATCAACGTCACCCCTGCTCCATGCATCCTGTAATAGGTCCTGTTTGAGCCCGATCCGGCCAGCCTGGTGACCGAAACCGGCTGCTGTCCGCACCATTCCCTGAATAATTCAGAAAGCATTTGTTCCACATTCTTCATATCTGCGCTTGTCTTTGTCAATCATTCGAAAATAATACTGTTCTCTTATAAATGAAGGTCTAAACCTCGGCAACCTTAATCTCCGGATCAAGATACACCAGTATTTTCCTGATGTTTGCATACCCCATTTCGCCGATATAGCCGGCATAACGGGTGAGCTGATCAGCATGTTCCGGTCGGGGCGCACCGCTTTTGTAATCCACGATGGTAACAAGGTCACCGTCGAAAATAACCCGGTCGGGACGATAAAACGCCCCTTCGTGCAGCAGGATCTCCGCTTCGGTTTTCACCGTCACCTGTTCGCTGAAATACCGCTCCAGCCGCGCATCGCCGACAACTGACCGGAGGATTTGCTCAACATGTTCCCTGTCGGCATTCGCGATCAGCCCGGTCCGGCATGCCCTGCCAACCGCCGGCTCAATGTCGCTGGCGTTCCGAACCCACGACAATACCGTGTGAATCCTGTTCCCCCATTGGTGCCGTGTTGCCGGTTCTTCCGGGTCCCAGGCCAGGGGAGCCCGCAATTTGATCCTGATCTTCTTTCTCCAGTCACTGTTTACTAAACAGTTAAGTTCGACAACATCAAGTTTCGCTTGATCTGTTTTCGGAACATGTTCCATTTGTAATCCGAACCGGTAACAGTTCCTGCCCTCTTCCCACAGGTTCTCTGTTTTCAAAAAATAATCAAAGAAAGCGGGCCACGAATCGGGCACCTCCTTTTCTGCTGAAGGTGATTTTGACAGGATGTACAGTCGTTCTTCCGGTCGCGTCATGGCCACATAAAGAAGGTTTACGAGGTCGAGCATCGACTTCTGCTGTTCATCGGTAAACATATCCTTATAAACCGTTGCCTCCATCTCCTTGTCGGTACGAAGGATGGCGGTATCAAGACCCGGGACCACCGACTTTTCCAGGTCGACCCAGAGGTAGGTCCGGGTGTTCTTCCTTGTGTCGAGCGCATAGGGAAGGATGACCAACGGGAATTGCAAACCTTTGGCTTTGTGTATGGTCATAACACGCACTGCATCTATTCCTTCAGGTACGATGATCGAAACCTTTTCCCTGTTTTTCTCCCACCACTCCAGGAAGCCCTCCGTTCCTGCGGATATTTTGACTGCGTATTTCAGCACGGCATCCAGGAAGAACTGAAGGTAAGCGTCGGGGCCTGTGTTGAGTTCGAATCTCCGGACCAGGGCTTCACAAAGATCGTAGACCGGCAACGGGGAAAATTCCTCCTGGTCAAGTTCTTTGTGGAAGTTATGAACCGGGTAATCCTTAAGAAACTGCTCTATTTCAGCAATAACGATATCGTTCTTCGGCTCAAACAGGTATTTCATGCAGGCGATGATGAACCTCACCTTCGTTGAATTGGTGACCAGCAGCGATTCGGCCGAAAGCACGCCGATGCCGTTTTCAAGAAGGAACCGCGCAATCCGGCTTGCGTTGCGGTTGCTGCGGCAGAGGATCGCCATGTCGTTCAGCCTGTACCCGTCCTTCACAGCCTCACCTGTGATCTCAAAAAGGCGTTTGAGGGTTGCATCCTCCCCGTCGGTTCCGGCATCTTCCTTTCCAAAATATTCAAGGCTGATGAATCCTCCCCTCTTTTCAGGGTCATAAATCTGCTCCAGTCCATCGTAGATCCGCTCCTTGCCGTCGTTCAATACCTTACCGGCAATGATCCGGAAAAAGCGGTTGTTAAAATCCACGATTTCAGCCCTGGAACGGTAGTTCCGGTCGAGATTCACCCCGTTGAAATGCCTTTGCAGGGACTCCTCGCGTTGTTTAAGCACAGGATTCCCGCTGCTCCCGGGGACTTCGGGCAAGGTGGTGAACTGTTCCACATCCCCGCCGCGCCACCGGTATATCGCCTGTTTCCCGTCGCCGACCACCAGGTTGAAATAGCCACCTGCCAGTGCATTCTCGACCAGCGGGATATAGTTCATCCACTGCAGTGCCGACGTATCCTGGAACTCGTCGATAAACAGGTGCCTGTACTTTTCTCCAAGCCTTTCGTAGATGAACGGAACCGGCTCATTCAGTACGATCCCCGCAATCCGGGCATTGAATTCCGAGATATGGACGAGGTTATTCTGTCGTTTGAAATTGTCCAGTACCTGCCCGATCTCATTCAGCACCGCGAGCGGGTAAATGGTTTTGGCCAGCAGTTTTCGCAGCATGTAACCCGACATGCCTGAATCACAGGCATTCCTGACCTTTTCAAAAGTGTCAAGCAGGATGGGTTTGATGGCATCGATGCACGCTTTGGCTTCGGGCGTTGCCTTTGCCGAGAACCATTTATCCTCTTCAATGGTGGTGACGACATAAGCGTTTGGTTCAAGTTTGTCCATTCTCCCCGCAGCAAGGTTGTGGAAATATTTCCCGATCCCTTTATCACCCCGGTAAAAGGCATTCGGAGGGATCGCCGACCGTTGGATGGAGGCGGTTGCCTCCTGCCCCAGTTCTCGGATCCCTTTTTCGAACTGCCCGATGGTGGCATACAGGCCGGCGGAAATTTTCCTGAAGTTCTCAATGGTGATGTGCCTGATTGTCGGAATATTGCGCTGCCCTTCCTCATCCAGCAGTATCTTTGCAAACCCTGAGAGGATGGTATCGATGTTCCAGCCCTTGTCCTCATCCATGCGGGTTTCGAGGAAATTCACCAGGAGCCCGGTAAGTTCCAGGTCGTCGCCCACACGGTCGAGCAGCAGGTCCACCGCGGTGGAAAGCAATTCATCGTTGTCGAGTTCTACGTTGAAATTAACCGGCAACCCGAAATCATGGGCAAAGGTCCTGATCAGCTTATGGGAAAAACTATCGATGGTCCCGATCGCGAAATCGGCATAATTGTGCAGGATCATTTCGAGCGCCCTGCCAGCCGACAGCTTGATCTCCGTTTCTGCCATGCCGGTTTCGGCTGCGAGCATGGGCAGCAGGGTTCCTGTCACCCCCCGGTCGGCTGAAAGATTTCCTTTCGCCAGCTCTTCAAGCGATTTCAGGATGCGGTCCTTCATCTCGTTTGCCGCTTTGTTGGTAAAGGTGATGGCCAGGATGTGACGAAAATCACCCGGCTCAAGCAGGATCAGCTTCAGGTATTCTTTTACGAGTGTGAAGGTCTTTCCTGATCCGGCCGAAGAGCGATAAACGGTAAATGACATCAGTAACAGGCTATGAAAATATGAATGATCAAAAATGCTGAATCCGGGATGATGGCCCCCGTAATTTATAATTTTTAATTGCTTCAGTCAGCAACCACCACCTTCAAAACCACCACCTTGTCTCCTGTCGTAATCCTCAGCCCGTAAAGCCCGCCGGGAAGTCCGCTAAGTGATGTGTTGATTTCACCATTCACGGGGTGTTCTATCGATTCTCTGACCATTTTCCCCTGCGGGGAATATAGGTGCAGCACCGCTTTACGCGCCGGACCCGACAACCGGATCCTGACCGGGCCGCTGGTTGGATTCGGACTTACGGCAGGAGGAACAGCATCTAATTCACCCACCCCGGGCGGATAGCGTATGGAAACGACTTTCTGCGCCGAAGCAAAATTCTGAAGGGCGTCGACCACCACCGCGGTAAAAGTCTGTGCTTTCTGAATATTGACGGTGATCGTTTTACCGGTATCCAGCGTGTTCCAGACGATCTGGAAAGGAGGTGTCCCCCCTGTTACCCTGGCGGTTAGGGTGATGGTTGAACCCAGGAATACCGAAGTGTCGGCCCCAAGTGAAACGCCGAAAGGCAAGGCCGACATCCTCACGTGGTCGCGGTATATGGCCGAAACCAGTGTTCCCTCCTCGTCAACCTCAAGGAGGGGGATGCCTTTCCCTTTGCCAAGCCATTTGTACTGGATGATGTTACGGTTGAAAGGAAACCCGGTCGACAGGGAATCGATGTAGATGCTGTCGTGTTCCAGCAGGGTCGATTTCACACGCAGGGTGGCGAAGGTGCCATAAGGGGTGGTAAGCGATCCCCACCCGTCGACGACATTGGTCCGGTAGCGATGGGTGCTGAAATAGGCCAGGTTGGGAATATCCAGTGAAAAAGAGGCCGTTGATGACCAGGTAAGGTTTGGTTGCATCGGGAACTGGTAATACTTGTCGGGGTTGTCGTATTTGGCCGGCAGGGGCAGTCCCTGGACCATGAAGGCCGAGCCGAGTTCACCGAAGGAGGCGGCGCTGTTCTTGTAAAAGGTGAATCCCTGTGAAACCGGGATGCCGGGAATCGGGCTCCCGCTGCGGGGGGCAGCCAGGTTAGCCCCTCCCAGCAGGACGAAGATGAGCTGATAGGCCGACGGGGTGGATGCAACGGTCTGGAAGGTATCCACCTGCTGGCTCAATGCCTGCAAAGCGGAAAAATTCCAGGAGGTATCCATGGCGGCATGTGCATAGCCGGCCGGGACCACGTTCGTCGAACTGACCCGGAGGGTGTCGCCGGGAACGGGCATGTCCGACTGGCTGATTACAACCTGTGCCAGGAGGCCATGGCAGGTCAGTGCCATTATTAGAATCAGGATCAGGGAAGGCCTCATATATCTGGGGTAAAAAAGATTCATAACTGGAAATTATTTGCTTTTTTGTTTTGCCGGATTGAAAAACAATTCACCGAATGTGGAAAAGTCTCGCTGGTATTTTATACCGACACCCTGGGTGTAGGGGGCATTGTTGTTCAGGATGTTGAGGGTGTTGGTGCGGTTAAAGGCACGAACCCGCCAGCGCCTGTTTTTGGTCAGTACATATTCTATGTTGATGTCACCCACGATCGTATTTGACTGCTGTGCCGCGCTCTTGTTGGTGTAGGAGTTCATCCCGAAGGTGCCGTCGATCAGCAGCCGGTCGTCAAAGAGCTGCGTGGAAATACCCACGTCGAACTCCTGCTGCGTGGTGCTTGTGCCCGGTTTGTAGTTCATGTTCACATTGACATTCGGTGATATCTGCGACATAAGGCTGTTGATCTGGTTTGTGACCAGTGACATGGCCGTTCCGCTGACGTCGACGGTCGTTCCCGAATTGGTGATCACGGGCTTGAACTGGTTCATGACCAGAAGGTAGATGGTCTGGTCGGCCATGACGGCGGCATTGTTGGTGTCGATCACCGAGAAAACCTGCGATTTGATGCTCTCCTCCACATTCGGCATGCTGATAGCAAAAGAGATGTCGGGATTCATCAGCTTCCCGTTCAGCCTGATAATGCACTCAACAGGCACCCGCAATCCCTCCTGGTCTGAGCCGGGCTGAACGACCCCTTTCAACGGGGCCTTTGTCTTGTAAACAGCACTGATGGAGATGTTTGCGTCGGCCGGGTCGCCAGTCCAGCTGATGGTTCCGCCCTCCCGGATGGACATCGGGAGACGGAGGTAGTTTTTCAGCTGGAACAAAAAGAAACCCTTTGAAACCGTATAGGTTCCCGAAAGCGTAAAGGGAGTGGTGGGCGTCATGCTCATCAGGAGGTTTCCGCTGCCCGACCCCTTCAGGTTTCCAAGCTGGTTCGGGAAGAAAACTTCAACTTCGGCATCCTGGTTCACCCGCAACCCGATATCCAGGGAGAGGCCGTTGGTGTTGATCCGGGGTTTTTCCTCCGCCATTTTCAGACTGTCGGCATTCGGACTGACAAAGATGATGTAATCGGCCTGTCCTACCGAGCGGGTGAGGTCGATGGGAATCACCACATGTGTTTTCCCTCCGTTTATGGCCTTTACGGTGATGCTGATATTCTCGGGCGGTCCGGTAATGCTGGCAGTGCCCGTTGCGCGGGCATTGCCGTAGAAAATATTGTTCTGGGCCCTGGTGTTGCTGAAGGCCGCAAAATCATCCATCTCGGCATGCAGGTCTAGCCACAGGTTGCTGAAGTTGTGATGCGTGATCCTCCCGTTCAGGGTTGCCTTGTGCCCCAGCGAATCATAAATGGTGATATTGTTGAAGAGAAAAGCATTCGTATCGATCGTAACCACATCGGCAAAAGAATAGGGCACATTGAGGTAGTTGACCTTGAATTCGGTGCGGGTCAGTTTCAGCTGACCCGAAATGCCCGGTTTTGCCGGGGTACCCTTTATTTTGACATGACCGGAGGCGAACCCGTTCACCCCCGACATGAAACTGGCGACAAACGGACCGACCATCTTCAGATTCAGGTTCTTCAGCTCCAGGTCGAAATCGAAATGGGGATTCTTCTTTTCAAGGTAATAACTCCCGGAGAGCGAGAATGGGATGTTCGTGCCGACGTTCCCGGTGTAGAGGATTTCTGCCAGCAGATCAAACCGTGAAGTCTCCTGGTCAAATTTCACCCTGAAGGTTGCATCGCCCAGCAACTCCTTGTTGAACTTGAATTTGCCCACCCTCAGGTCGGCAAGCAGTGCGATGTTTTTATAGGGGTTTGCAATCTTGAAGTTACCACTCAGTATCCCGTCAAAATCAATCGCCGTGCTCCCGAGAAGCTGGTCAAGTTTCGAAATATCCACCTTGTTGAAGCCTATGTTCAGGGTGTCTGACCGGTCAGCCGAAAGCGTACCGCCAACTTTGATGAATTGTTCTCCCGATGTCAGGATAAGTTTCGATATCCTGACCGAAGAGCTGTCGATCATGACCATGTTTTCGGGATCGACGGTCCAGTACTGGTCGTTCACAAAGAGATTCAGCTTTTGCAATTTCGCCTTGATGACCGGGCTGTCGCGGAAACTTACAAAACCGTCCAGTTCACTGGGATGTGCATTCCCGTACCAGCTGAGCTGGTAAAGGATGCTGTCGCGCCTTACGTCGGACTTCAGCAGGAAATCGTCGAATTTAACCTCCAGCGAGTCTTTTTGGTTTCCTTTTTTCAGGTAGAGACGGGAAGCCCCGGATTTAACAGAGAGGTTGTCGATGCTGGTTTCAGCATTCAGGTACCAGTCGTCGAATTCCAGGTTGTTCAAATAAAGAGCGGGCGATTTGCCCTTCATGACCAGCGACCCCCGCTCTTCGTTGTAACTGCCTTTAAAGGTGCTTGAGGGTGAAATCCGCAGGAATGGCAGGAATACGTTGGTCACCTCATCCGATTCCTTGAATTTAACCACGTAGTTCATCACCTGGTTCGCATGCCCCTGTGGGTTGTGGGTCACCGATTCGTGCATGTTGAATGACGCCAGGTAATTCTGGATGAAGGTCGTGAGGGATGGAATCAGCTCCCTGAATGAAAAATCACCGGTAACATCGGCATCCACATAATCGCTCTGGAGATGGTAGCTTTTCCCGGAGGCGGTATCCTGTCGTGTCAGCAGGGCGAAATGGTCCATCGTGATGTGTTTGAACCCCTCCAGGTAGTCCGCGCTGTCGATGGTGATCGAGCCGTCAATATTGTCGAGGTTTGTTCCCTTAAAACCTACGCTGACATTGGCGGACAGGACTTCAACCGAATCGCGTTTCAGCAGTTTCAGTTTGAACAGGTCGGCAAGATAGATCCGGGCGGTGAAATTAAAGGCGGGCAGGGTGTCTGAAATGTCGACCATCCCGTCAAAGTCAAGTTTCAGGTTTTGATCGCCGGCACTGAATTTCCCGCGGAAGGTTTCATTGGCAAACAATCCCGAAACCCCGAGGTTTTTGTAATTATACCCGTTTACAAATACCGAGTCGATGTGCAGGTTCATCGACAGGTCGGCTTTTGCAAGGCTCAGCCCCCTGCCGGTAACGTCGCCCCGCATGGAAACAACCCCCAGGTCCTTCGGATCTCCGACCAGTTTCCCGATATCGAACGACTCAACGTCGAGCTGGCCTTTGTAACCGAGCAGCGAGCTTCCTTTCTGCTTTGTCAGGGTAAGGTCGGTGGCGATATTCCCCAGGTTGGTGTTCACCCTGGCGTTTGCAACGAAATCGTTGTAGAAGCCGGTAAAAGTACCTTTCAACCCCACCACCCCGATGTTTGCAAGCACGCCCGGCAGCTCGATCTTATTCATTTCGCCCGGGATCCGCAACCCTTCAATATCTTCCTTGTTGGTGTTCATCTCCTTGATGTTCATGTCAATGAAGGTCTCTTCGACATCAGGCAGCCCGCTGGCACTGATATTTCCATAGAAAAAGGTGTTTTTTCCGAAGGCGAACCGCAGGTCGCGGATCTTAAAATTGTTCACCGTTCCCCGGATATTGGCCGACAGCCTGACACGGTCCTTCATCACGGCGATTTCCGGGGCAAAATACCCGATGTCCTCAATGTCGAGGTAAGAGGGTTCAATCGTTGCCTGGATGTTGACCTTGTTCAGGAAGTCGTTGTAGGCCCCCCAGTGATCGTAGAGGAAATCGAATCGGAGCGACAGGTCCGAATTGTCGGTGATGATCTTGAGATGGTGGGCCTTGAGAAACCCCGGTCCCACCTGGAATTCCCCGCTCAGGTCGTGAAGCACCAGCCCGCAGCGTTCCTTTGCGGCGAGATGCTTAATGTTGGCATGAATGGTATCGCCAACAAAGGTGAAATCGGTAATGTCGAGGTTGATGCCGGATACATCCAGGTTGGTGTAGTCCATGCCCTTCGGTGCAAGCGGGGCATTTTTATTCTGGAGGTGGAAATGGGTGTCGGCCAGGTGCACTGCCGATACGGAAATGTCCCAGGGTGCCGATGGCGTGGTGTCCTTTTTTGTCTGCGGGCTGGTAGATGCGAAATGGCTGAGGATGTACTGCAGGTTCAGCGTCGAGTCGCCCTTTTGGATGAGCAACTGCACGTTCCCTTTATCGATATAAACGCGGTTGATGTTGATCCTGTGTTTCCTGAACCGGATGAAGCCCGGCCTGAGCCCCAGTTCATGGGCTGAAAAGAGAACCTCCCGGTGCCGGTCGAGGATGGAAATGTCCTCGATGATGAGCCCGTTCTTAAATGAAAGGTTAAACCCCCTGATGCGGCATTCGGTCTTCAGTTCCCCCGAAAGGTAGCTGGCGGCTGCCCTTGCCAGCATCGTCTGCATGGCATCGCTCCTGAGCACCAGGTAAATGGTGAATATCAGCGAGAAAATCGCCGTCAGCGCGTAAAGCAATATTTTTGAAACTGTTTTTATGATAATTTTGCGTCCGTTATGAAAACATTTATCCTGGGTATTGAATCCTCCTGCGACGACACGTCGGCAGCCGTCATATGCAACGATATGATCCTGTCGAATGTCACCGCCGGGCAGGACGTTCATAAAAATTTCGGGGGCGTTGTTCCTGAACTGGCCTCACGTGCCCATCAGCAAAACATCATCCCGGTTATAGAAACAGCCATCCAAAAGGCAAATATACGTAAAAATCAACTTTCAGCCGTTGCCTTTACACGCGGTCCGGGGTTGCTGGGGTCCCTGCTGGTAGGGACCTCTTTTGCAAAGGCATTTGCTCTCGGGCTGAACATCCCGCTCATCGAGGTCGATCACCTGCAAGCCCATATCCTGAGCCATTTTATCAGGAACTCAGAGTCGACAAACCCCGTTCCGCGGTTCCCGTTTATCTGCCTCACCGTTTCGGGCGGGCATACCCAGATCGTGCTGATCAGGGATTATTTCGATATGGAGGTGATCGGTCAGACCATCGATGACGCTGCCGGCGAGGCTTTCGACAAGTCGGCGAAGATCATGGGACTCCCTTACCCCGGCGGACCGCTGATCGACAAACTGGCGGCAGGGGGCGATCCCCGGCGCTTTGCCTTTGCGCGGCCGAACATCCCGGGGCTCGATTTCAGCTTCAGCGGCCTGAAAACTTCATTTCTCTATTTCCTGCGCGATGAATTGAAACGTGATCCCGCCTTCATTGAAAACAACAAACCTGATCTTTGCGCCTCCATCCAGTCGACCATCATCGACATCCTCATGGCGAAACTGACCCTTGCCCTGGAGCAGACGCGGTTGCTCCACTCCCGTTCCCAGTTGCCGGATGTGGCCATTGCCGGCGGCGTATCCGCCAATTCGGGACTCAGACAGGCACTGGAGGATGCAAAGGTCCGCCTTGGCTGGAACATCTTCATCCCTCCCCTGCAGTATTCAACCGACAATGCCGCCATGATTGCCGTGGCCGGTTATTTTAAATTCCTGAAAAGCGAATTTGGGAGCCAGTCGTCGGTGCCTTATGCCAGAAATGTTTTATAAGGGGGTTGGACCAGGCAATAGGCAATAGGCAGTAGGCAATAGCAGCAGTCAAACTGCCAGCTCACTATCAACCAGTAATTATTAATTTTTAATTTTTAATTGGAAATAATCTCCGGCAATTTTTCCCAGTGGAGGTTATTTTGTCCCAAGTACCTGGAACCGTTCGTCATCTGCAGGCCAGAAACTGTTTTTGGCACGGTTGTAATGGTAATAATCCTCCATCTGAACACCCTCGGGAAGATGTTTGGCAATGTACTGGTTCATGAAGAAATCGTAGAGGTATCCCGCATGTTTTTTTCCAAGATAGCTTGCCATTTCATAAATGTCCTTTACTGCAAGCGAATCGATCCGGTACTTGTATTTCACCCTGCCTGTAAAGGGATCGCTGTAAAAACGGCCTTCGAATGAATCGTAGATGGTTGACGTGGCGTAAAGCACCGTTTTCTTTGCATTTTCGGTATTGGCCTTGCTCAGGTCGAACCAGCAGCCGAAATCCACGGCGTTAACATTTGTTTTCTTGTAATAAATCGTATCCATGTACGATTCCTGGTCCTCCACGGGGTAAAAATACTCATCAAGCTGCATCTGCGATATATCGAGCACATACGACTGGGGTTTGCCGGTCATGAATGAATCGATGGCATCATCCAGGTATACATTGAAGCCGAGGTTCCTCAGTTCCCCGATAAAATTGTTCATGTATGTTTCGAGCAGGAGGCTGTCGCTGAGATATTGCATGAAGTGGCTCTCAGCCCAGAGCGCAGAATCCTGCTGTTCCTGCGAAAGTTCGCTTAAGTTTTTGACCGATTCGCCCTTATGGCTGAATTTAAACACATTGTCGGGTGGCATCACCAGTAGGTTTAGCACATGCGGTGAATTGATGAAGGTATTGGCCACTTTCCGCTCGGGGGTGCACGAGGGCATGACGAGCAGCCCCGACGCCAGGAACAAGAGAATAAACACCGGGTAAAACCTTAATTTCACAACGATTGCTTGATCAGGTAAAGGTGAAAACTATAAAAATGCAAATTTAGTATTTCCCGGGGTATATTCCATCCTGAAGGTTCAGAAAGGGCGGCACCCGGGACTGTTAAAGTTCCTGCAAAAACCGTTCCCCGAATTTTCTTCCGTACGCCACGCATTTATCCCGTACATCGTGATGAGGTGTGAATTTCACCATCAATCCCTCGTCTATGACACTGAGTTTGAGATTGCTCATGGCCGAAGTCATGATTTTCGCAGCCTCGCCGCTCCAGCCGTACGATCCGAAGGCAGCAGCCAGTTTATTGCGGTCGCGGATGGGGTTGATCAGCGCGAAGACCTGGTAAACGGGCAGCAGGATGTTCTGGCTGAAGGTCGGGCAGCCCAGCACGATGGCCGAGGCGCTGATGATCTTCTGCTCCAGTGTGGCCAGGTCCATTTTCTCGATGTCGCACAGGTCAACATCGATATCGCCGGCCTGCTTCATCCCGTCGGCGATCATGGCTGCGATGACACCCGTATTCTGGTAAGCCGAAACGTACCCGAGGAAAACCCGGTTCGCCTGCTGTTCGTGCATCGCCTCCAGGGCATATTGCTCGGAGAGATCGACATATTTTTTCCAGTTCTCCCGCAAAATCGCGCCATGACCCGGACAGATTGTCACGATCTCCAGCGGCCGTATGCGTTCGATGGCCTGCAGCATGAACCTGCTGTAGGGTTTCATGATCACGTTGTAATAATAGCGGAAAGCGTCGTCGAAATCGCCTACCGCATCGTCGAACATCCCCTCGTTGCAGTAATGTTCGCCGAAAATATCACAGGTGAAGAGCAGTTTCTCCTCCTGCAGGTACGACATGATCGAATCGGGCCAGTGAAGGTTTGCCGCGGCGACAAACTGCAGGGTCCGGTCGCCAAGGTCGAGCGTCTGGCCATCTTTCACAATGATGTGGGGAATCTCGAAGCCAAGCAGGTCCTTCAGGTACCTGATGGCGTTGCCGCTGCCCACAACGCGGGCGCGCGGGGCAATCTCCAGCAGCCTGGCAAGGCATCCCGAGTGGTCGGGTTCTGTGTGATTTACAACGATGTATTCGATTTCGGAAGGATCGGTAACGGTCTTCAGCTTGGCAAGATAAACATCCCAGAACTTCTCCTTGACGGTTTCAACAACGGTCTTTTTCGCAGCGTTGATGAAATATGAGTTGTAGGTTGTCCCGTACTTGGTCTCCATCACCACATCGAAGGTAACGATGTCGTGATCGAGAACCCCGATCCAGCTTACAGTATCTGTGATTTTAAGAACTTTATTGTCGGGCATATTCAGGTTTGATGGTTATGATGAAAATGGTGATGCAATATATCCGTATTGGATGGCAGTAATATTTTTTCCTGGTTATAACGGCAGCTCCATCTGGAAGGTATCGTCGTCGTCCTTTGCAGGATTTTCGGAAGGGTCGGGTTTCGGTATCCTGGGTCGTTTTTTGCGGGCAGGAGCCTGTTCAATCGTGGGTTCTTCGGGCGGCAGCAGGTTGATGGGAAGGTCGCCCTTTGACAATGGCTCCGAAGCATCGGCCGGCTCTTCCGCCTGGCCGGGTTCGGCCTTTTCAACCGCGTCGAGCCGGAAACCGGGGCCTGGTTTATATCCGGCATCCTCCTCATCCTGTGAAGCGATCTCTTCCTCCGGCAATTCCTCCGGCAGCAACGATTCAAGCCATTTTATCTTCTTCAGGGGGTGAATAGCCAGCCGTTTGCCTTTGGCCTTGATCCCCTTGACACCGATGAATTCCTCTGCGACGATCTCCTCCTGTTCGCTTCCCTTGGTCTTCAGGGTCATGTCAAAAATAAGCTCGAGTCTTGGCCTGGCATCGGTGGAGAAGAGGGTCATCCGGTCGGGATCCTCAACAAATTCAACCTTCCTGTCCGACAGTTCCGCTTTAAAACGCTTCATGAAGTAATGTTTCGACTCATGTTCCTGGTACACCACGGTATAAACCTTTTCCGGATCGAACTTTTCGATCAGGATCATCTCCTCATCAAAATGAGCCGACAGGTCGAAGGAACTCAGCCGGTAATAGCCCGACTGCATCACCGTGATGATACGGTCGGTGCCCGAAAATGCCCCGAGCAGGATCCCCCGTTCGTCGGTGTTGAGCCGCTGCACGGTTTCGTCGTACCAGATGTTCAGCGACCCCAGCGTGGAGACCCCCTCCTGGCGCTGTTCGATCTTCCTGACGGCGAATTTCGTCAGGGTGTTGCCCATCGAATTCCGTCCCTTGATGGCGATTTCGGCAAAATTAAAATCAAAGGAACTTTTTTTCAGCCTGGGTTTTGGTTTCAGCTCCACCCTGATCCCTTCGGCCTCGCCGTTGGGATTGGCCGTGAAATAAAGCACCTTTGAACCCGGCGTTCCCTTGGTGACGGTATACTCCTTGTCGCGGGTCACCCCCACCACGCTGAACCGTTTCACCATGATCTTGCCGTTTTTCCCGTCACGGTATATGAGGTTGTACACCGTGCGGCTGTCGTTTTTATTGAAGACGGCGACATGGATGATGTTCTGGCCGATGAATATCTTCCCTGCAACTTTTACGACGATAAAGGTGCCGTCGTCGCGGAAGGCGATGATGTCGTCGATATCGGAACAATCGCACACATATTCGTCCTTTTTGAGGCCGGTCCCGGCAAAGCCCTCTTCGCGGTTGACATAAAGTTTTTCGTTGGCAGCCGCCACCTTCGCGGCTTCTATGTTGTCGAAGCTGCGTATCTCCGTTTTGCGGTCGCGGTTCTTGCCGTATTTTTTGCGGATCTGCCTGAAATATTCGATGGTAAAATCGATCAGGTTGGCCAGGTGGTTGTCCACCTCGTCCATCTCGGCCTTCACGTCGTCCATGGCCTCATCGGCCTTCGCCGAATTGAAACGTGAAATCCGTTCGATGGGGATCTTGCGCAGCCGGTGTACATCCTCTTCCGAAACAGGGCGGATAATCAAATGGGCAAAGGGTTTTAGCCCGTCAAAGATGGCCGTGTCAATCTCTTCGGTTGTCTTGCATTTTTTGATCCCTTCGTAGATTTCGTTCTCGATGAAGATCTTCTCCAGCGAAATGTTGTGCAGCTGGTCGAGCAGTTCCTGGCGCCGGATGTTCAGCTCGAGTTTCAGGAGGTTGACCGTATTCTGCGTATTGACCCGCAGGATCTCCGAAACCCCCATGAACCTTGGCCTGCCGTTTTCGATCACACAGACATTCGGCGAAATGGAGACCTCGCATTCGGTGAAGGCGTAGAGGGCATCCATCGTGGTATCGGGTGAAACGCCGGGTGCAAGGTGAATCAGGATCTCCACGTCGGCCGCGGTGTTGTCGTCTATCTTGCGGATCTTGATCTTGCCCTTGTCGTTGGCGGCAAGGATGGAGTCGATGATGGAACCCGTTGTGGTGCCATAGGGAATCTCGCGGATGACCAGTGTCTTTTTATCCTCCAGGATGATTTTCGCCCGGAGGCGGATCTTGCCGCCTCGAAGCCCGTCGTTGTAACGTGAAACATCGGCCATCCCGCCGGTTAGAAAATCGGGAAAAAGTTCAAAATCTTTCCCTTCAAGTATCCGGATCGAAGCTTCGATGAGCTCGTTGAAGTTATGCGGCAATATTTTGGATGCAAGCCCCACGGCGATCCCTTCGCCGCCCTGGGCGAGCAGCAGCGGGAATTTGGCCGGCAGGGTGACCGGCTCCTTGTTGCGGCCGTCATACGACAGCTGCCAACCGGTGGTTTTAGGGTTGAACAGCACTTCGTGGGCGAATTTCGAAGGTCGCGCCTCGATGTACCTGGGTGCCGCCGCGCTGTCGCCCGTAAGGATGTTGCCCCAGTTTCCCTGGCAGTCGATCAGCAGGTCTTTCTGACCCAGCTGGACGAGCGCATCGCCGATGGAGGCATCGCCGTGGGGGTGGTATTTCATCGTGTGGCCGATGATGTTGGCCACCTTGTTGTAACGACCGTCGTCGAGCTCCTTCATGGCGTGCAGGATGCGCCGCTGCACCGGCTTCAGCCCGTCGGTGATCTCCGGCACCGCCCGCTCAAGAATGACATACGAGGCATAATCGAGGAACCAGTTCTGGTACATCTGCGAAAGATGCACCGTCTCCTTCAGCGTTCCCGATTCAAGTTCGGGATTATCCCCGTTTGTAGTTTCTTCAGTGGACATTTTGAGCTAATTATTCAATGCTGGAATACCTGAATGCAGGAATGCAGGAATAATTAAAAAAGATTTCAGGTTTCGTAACAATTGACAAATGTTTTGAAAATGTTTTTTTATTTACCTATTTATGCATTCCTGCATTCACATATTATTTTTTCCGTGTTTCTGCATTCCTGCATTCTGCATTCACGTATTCTTTTTATTTGACCAGTTTCGATATCGCCTTAAAGGTCTCCCCGCCGGAGTATCGGAGCAACTCGAACAGGATGGCTTCATAAGTGGTGATGGTCGCCCCCTCCCTGCGCATGCGTTCGAGTGCCATCAACTTGTCATTCGGCTTCCGCGACGAGATGCAGTCCTCCACCACCACGGGGTGATAGCCGTTGTGCAGGAGGTCGATAACGGTCTGCAGCACGCAGACATGGCTTTCGATGCCGGTGATGATGACCGTGTCGCGGCCCGAAGAGGCCAGTTCCATCATGAACCGCGATTCGTCGCAGCAGCTGAAGGAGGATTTTTCAATCCGTCCGATCCCTCCCAGGGTTGCGGCAATTCCGGGCATGGTGGGGCCCAGCCCCTTTACATACTGTTCAGTAACAATCACCGGCACGCCGAGATGCTGCATTCCCTGGATCAGCAACGGAACATTCCGCGAGAGTTTTTCATGCTCCCAGATGGCCGGGAATATTCTTTCCTGGAAGTCGATGACTACCAGCACCGATTTTTCTGTTTCGATTCGCATGGGAATTGGAGTTTCGGTTCAACATTGCTTTGTGAACCGGGAAACAAAATTAAGATTTCCTTCGAATGGAGCTGCAGTTGTTAAAAACTTAATAATATCCCTGCAATTTCACGCAATTGAAAACAGAATAAACCAGCAAGGCTATTCCCCGGGGAAATTTCAAACGATGGCCTTGGCATTAATTCGGCTCTTCTGCGACTACCGGTGCCGCCTTTTTCCGGATGGCGATGTTGATCCCGACCTGCACGGAAGAGTTGTTCGTGGAATGGTAAAATATAAGCCCCGGCACATTGTCCGAAATGGCGTAAAGCTGGATGGGACCTGCATTGATGCTCAGACCCGCCCCCACGTTGGTGAACTGGTGGTTGAAAAGGTTGTACGAAATCATCAGCCCCAACAGACACGGGATCCGGTAGCAATAGGAAACCGACATGGCGGGAAAGAAGTGATGATCCCACGAGATGCCGTTGAAGAGCAGGCCGAAGGTGTGGTGTTCATTGAGCGACCAGGTACCGCCCAGGTTGTACCGTACCGGCAGCCAGGTGGTGTATTTCACCCCTCTTACCGAATCGATCTTCACAAGGGCGAGGATGCTGTCGGATAGTTTTTTCCCGAAACTGTTCATGTTGTCGAACATGTCGACGAAGTCGTTCAGGGTCAGTCCGTCAAAGGCGAACTCCTTTCCCGGGTTCTTGCTCACAAAGGTCATCGTCCGCGATTTCCATGTGATAAAGCCGATATCCAGCACACTTGCGCTCACCCCCAGGTGTTTGTTGACCTGGTAGCTCGCCCCGAGGTCGACCCCCATGCCGTTGTTCCCGGGAAAGACCAGGGAGGAGACCCGCTGGTTCGTGTAATGCTGGATGTCGTCGACACCCGAGGTGCGCAGTTCAAAATCAGACCGCATGTGGATGTTGTAGGTGCTGGTATCGGTGTTCACCTCGAATTGCGATTTCACGGTGGTGGCGTTGAACCGCCCAGAAAGATATTTTAACCTGGCGCCCCAGGTGAGCTTCCCTTTCAGCGCAAAGCCCGAGAACGAGGCGGCCCACTCGTCGTATGCGAGGATGTTCAGCGCCGGGGCGATGTTTACGGTTTGTCCGAAGAACTGCGGCGAGGCATTGCCATACCAAAGCAGGTTGCAAAGGTTCACCGGGATCGCGATGTGCTGCGACATGCGCTCCCGCACGCTGAAACCCAGAAAAAACTTTCCGTGCGCCACCTGCGTTCCGAACGAAATGACCTCCACGTCGGTGTAGAGCCTCAACTGGTTGTTTTTTGCGATTTTTGAAAGAAAATTATCGATCCTGAAGGTCACCGAATCGTAAGCATCGCGTTCGATGATGTCTTTATAGGTAAAGGGGTTGGCATAGGCCGACTTCAGTCCGGAGAGGATCGGGATGCCGATATAGAATTTCTGCTGCGGGATGAAAGAGGGGTTCTGGAAGATCCGCTGCGGGATTTCGGGCATGTTGTAAACCGAGAGGTCATGCTGGGCGAACAGGCTTATGGTTCCGAGGCAGCAGAAAAAGGTGACGATCGCGTAGCAAACAGCAGTTAATTTCATGTTCGTCCGTATTATCAGCGTTAGTTGCCGGTCCCCACCGATTTGCGCATCCTGGCCCTGGCAGTGAAATTCAGTTTTAGCTTCTGATCGGCCCTGAGCTTGACATTGATGGTGCCCTCATCGGCCGAATGGAGGACTGCCAGGACAATGATCTTTTTAACCCCCTTAAGATTCTGTAGCCTGGGCGACGGTAAAACGATGGAGGTGTCCTTCACCCCGAACTGGCCCGGGTAAGGCAGATGCGTGGCGGGATCGACCGGCGCCTCCTTGATAAAAACGCGGTCGGTGCCCGTGAGGGAATCCTTTTTGTTGAATGCCGCATCGGTGAAATAGACCTGCATCAGCGTGGTGAGGGGCAGCCCGTTGACGATGTTCAGCCTGAATTCGAGCCGTTCGAAATCTTCTGGATGGTCGAGGGCAAGGTTGAAGGTATCCTGCATGGTCAGGTGATCGAAATGGCCGTAAAGCGGCAGCTTGACGCGGAGATTGGCATGGAAGGAGCTGGTATCGGAAAAAAAGTTCACCGGCGAAACATCGGGGTTGATCCTCGCATGAACCTTGAATACGACATTGTCGGGCTTCAGGTTGTAAAAATCGTCCATGGCATTGCCGGTGTTGGCGTTGTTGTATTCAACGGTTTTCACCATTGGCTGCGAAGCATTGATAAGAGGACTCGGCACCGAAATGATCCCTCCGTTGCCCAGCCGGTTGGCAATGTCGAGCATGCTGCCCGAGGCGTTGTTGATCGCCAGCAGCTTCTCAATCGTGATCTCGGTGGGGACTCCGATGGAGTTGACGATGGTGACCGATACCTGGGGATCGACAAAATGAACATCGCCCTGAACGTAGGCATTGTTGAAAACCTTCACCCTTACGGTATCCTCCAGCTGTGAGAAGGTCTGGTGGCCCAGGAAACCTTCGAACCATCCAACGCTTGTAACGGTAACCAGGAAACCCGCGCTGATCATGTCGCCGGCAACCGGGGTCGGGGATTTTTTCAGCAGCCCGTTTACCTGGATCGTCAGGGTGTTGGGCGATGTTGACAGGTCGAGCCACAGGCCCGAGATGTCGACGTCGGTCTGGGTCTGACCCGAAACAAACGACCCGGTTGTGAACGAAAATGGCACCCCGTTCTTTGTGGCATTGAGGATGGTGAAGGTCAGGTACCCGGCATTGTTGAAGGTGTAATTGGTCGTCAGCCGGATGGTCCCCTCTTTGACCAGCAGCTGGTCCACCCTGATTTCAGGGTTGTTGCCGGTGATGGTCTGGGTGAAGGTCTGGGTGGGGATGGTAAAATCGCCGTTCTGCAATGAATTCTGCTCTTCCTGGGTCACCTGGGTTGACCACGACAGGTTGAGGGGTGCCAGCTTGATGAGGTCGTTGGGCCGGATCCTGAATGCATTGTTGTTGTAATAATAGAGGATCGAGATGTCGCCGTTCTCATCGATGGAGACGTTATTGTCGCTGCCCGAGGTAACCAGCGCCTTTTTCAGGGTGATGTTGTCGTTGACGAGCGGAACCACGATGTCGGGGTTCCAGACTGCATTTTTGATCTTGCTGAAGTCAAAATCCTTCTGACAAGCGGTAAACAAGAACGTCATGATGACGACCGCCACCGGGAGGAAGAGGAGCATCCCGGCCGGAACGGGAGTGTAAAACATTGAATGTCTGAGCTCCCGCCAATTATTCTTACGTTTGTTCATGGGCTGTTATTTCAGGGTAACGAACCTTACAACCAAACAAAGATACGCAACGGGATCGGATAATCCTGCGATCGTAATTCAATTTGAGGTTTTTTTCATGTAAAAGCATTCTATAATCACCAGTGTAAAAAAATATCATCATTTTGCCTAAACTGATTCGCTAAATCAGAAAAGTTAAGCGTTGATTTTTAACCCATGTAAATTTTCTTTGTAAGGGTGCGACGTTACATTGAAAAATATTTTTACGTGTTGGCGTCGAAAAAAGGCAAAAATCATCTACCTTTACGAAAGCCTGCCTCCAGGCGATCACCAATGGCTGCCGGCAGCATATTTTCCACGGAAAACGAATCCTGGATGACCCTATCATTCAGCAATGTTTACAATCATGAAAACACACATGACCACACGGGTTGCATCAAGGATCGCCTTTGCTGCGATGATGCTCCATTTTTGTTTTTTCTCCATGACTCTTACCGCCCAGACCACCAAAACCATCGGGCCGGGGGGTAACTATGCCACCGTCAAGGCTGCTTTTGATGCGATCAATTCCGGGGCTGTTACCGGGAGCATCACCCTGCAGATCACCGGCAGCATCACCGAAACCGCGACAGCCGTATTGAATGCCAGCGGCACGGGCAGCGCAAACTACAGCGGGGTTAGCCTGTACCCGACCGGTTCTGGTTATACCATCAGCGGGAATCTTGCAGCCCCGCTGCTCAACCTGAACGGCTCGCACAATGTCGTCATCGACGGCAGGGTAAACGCAACCGGCAATACCAGGGACCTTGCCATCATCAACTCCAGTACCTCCGGCACCTCCAACACCTCGACCATCACCCTGAACAATTCGGCCCAGGGCAACACGATTAAATTTGCAATCATCAAAGGCGGGGCGACCGGGATTTACAGCGGGGTAATCCTGTTCAACCAGTCGTCTTCAGGAACCGGCAACAGCAGCAACCTGGTCGACAACTGCAACCTGACCGGTCTCGGTGTCGCAGGCAGGCCCTATTACGTGATCTATTCCTATGGTTCTTCAGGTCATGAAAACAGGAACAATACCCTTTCAAACAACAATATTTTTGATTTCCTGTCACCCACCCTCTCCTCTTCTTACGGGATCAACATCAATGTCAATTCTACCGACTGGACCATCACCGGCAACAGCCTGTATGAAACCACCACCTTCATCCCGGCCGGGAATTATTCCTTTTTCGGCATCAAAATCGCCAATACCAGCGGGAACAATTTTATCATCACCAACAACTATATCGGGGGCATTGCGCCCCTTTGCGGAGGAACTCCGTGGACTGTAAACGCCAACGTTGCCTACCGTTTTTATTGCATTCACATCGATGCGGGAACCACAACGCCAACATCCATCCAGAACAATATCATCAGGAACTTTTCCTGCCTGGGGGGAAGTGATATTCCCTGGATGGGAATAGACCTCAATTCGGGCAGTGTCAATGTTGGTACGGCGACCGGGAACACCATCGGCGATCCGAACAGCACCGGTTCCATTACCCTGTCGGCACCGGTGGCCTCCGCCTCGGCCAGTGTTAGCCTCGGTGAAGTTTTGAACACCATCGTGATCAACAACGGCGGAAGCGGTTACACCTCGGCACCCACCGTTACCCTGAGCGGTAATGGTTCCGGTGCCACAGCGGTTGCCACCATCAGCGGCGGTTCGGTGAACAGTGTGACCGTGAACGACGAAGGATCAGGATATACCTACCCCCCAACCGTCTCCTTCAACAGTTCCAGTTCAGCATCCACCTCGTATGGTATTTACGCAATCAGCAGTGGTGCAGTGAATATATCCAACAACAAGGTCGGGTCGGTTACCACGACCGGGACAACAAGCTACTCCCACGGGTTTTTCGCGATCAGCAGGCAGTCGGCAGCCGGGGCAACGACCATCAGCAACAACCTCATCGGCAGTAACACCACTGCCGGCAGCATCCAGGCCTCCAGTGCCTCGACTTCATCCACGGCCCAGAATGTTTACGGCATTTTCAGCCTGGGAACCGGGGCGGTGGCTATAACCGGCAATGTGATCTCCAACATGTTCAATGCCTATGCCTACCAGTATTCGACGAACGGGCAGATCGGGGGGATCAATGTCAATGCAGGGGTCAATACGATCCAGAACAACACCGTCACCGCCTTGTCGTCGGCATCCCCCAGCAATGATCCGAATGGCAATGCAGCCGTCGTAGGCATTGCGCAAAAAAGCACGGCAGCAGGGCAGGTCGTTTCGGGGAACACGATATCCAACCTCGCATGCACCTACACGGGGACACGACCATCGAGCGTGATCGGCATCTATTATGCCGGCGGGACAACCACGCCAAACCTTGTTTCGGGTAATTTCATTTACGGGTTCTCTGTATTGTCAACCGCGCCATCAACAACGCCGGCCATCCTGTGTGGCATCAAATTATCCTCGGGCAGCACCACCGCCGCAAACAACATCATCAGCCTCGGCACCGGGATCACAACCGGATGCAACATCAGCGGGATCTATGAAAACGGCGTGGCCGGGAACAACAACAATCTCTGGTTCAATACGGTCTTTGTCGGGGGAACCGTTTCTTCGGGGGCAGGGGCGTCAACCTATGCCCTTTTCAACAATGCCAACACCAACACGCGCGATTTCAGAAACAACATCCTTGACAATGTGCGCGCCGGCGGGGGCTCCAGCGCTTTTCATTATGCGGCAGCCCTTGCAGGGACCGCAAACCTCACCATCGATTTCAACGAATATAATGTACCCGTTTCCGGTACGTTGGGAAAGGTGGGACTGGTAAACAAAAGCAACCTGGCCGCCTGGAAACTTGCCACGGGCCAGGATGCCTCCAGTGTAAGCGCCGATCCAGCCTTTGCTGTTGCGGGTGGCACGGTTGCCAACAATTATTTCCCCGCAACTTTCCTCCCGGGGGTTTCCGGGACTGGGATCACCACCGATTACAATGCCGTGGCAAGAGGGGCCACACCCGCCATGGGTGCGCTGGAAAACAACAGCTATACCTGGCAGGGAAATACCAGCAGCGATTTCGGAACTCCTTCGAACTGGACCAACGGGGTGGTGCCGCTCAGTGGCTCTGATATTTATTTCAACAGCACACCTGCCAACAATTGCATCCTTGACCAGAACAGGATTGTCGGGAATGTCACCAATGCGTCGACAAAACAGCTTATAACGGGTGGGAAACAACTCACAGTGAACGGAAGCCTCACCTTCTCGGGCGGGGCCCAGGTTGATGCCACTGCTGCCGGATCTGTCGTGGAGTTTGGCGGTACGACAATGCAGTCGATCCCTCCCGGTTGCTTTTTGGACAACACGGTGGATGCGCTTACCCTGAACAATGTCAACGGTTTGACCCTCAACGGGGATTTGACGATTAACCAGGCGCTGACCCTTTCGAACGGTTCGCTGACCGTAGGAGCCCATTCCATAACGCTGAACGGTGCCATCAACAGCGCATCGGGCACCCTGAACGGAGGGAGTTCGACCAATGTCACCTTCGGGGGATCCGGCCCGGCCACCACCCTGCCGGCCATCACGCTCAACAACCTGACCCTGAACCGGGCAGGAGGGATCAGCCTTGGTGGAAATGTAACGGTGTCAGGGATACTTACCCTTTCCGCCGGGAGCCTGGTGACCGGTGCAAACACCCTCACACTTTCGGGAAGCGCCCCGGTACGCAGCGCCGGCTCCATCGATGCAGGAAATGCTGGTGCCACCCTGGTTTTTGCCAACCCGGGAGCCGTTACCATCCCGGCATCCCTGTTTTCGACGATGGTGAACAACCTCACCCTGGCCGGCGCCGGGGGGATCACGTCAGACGGCGATTTTTCAGTAAATGGCCTCCTGTCGCTCCAGGCCGCCAACCCCTCCTCCACAAAGGGGATTCTCGATATGTGGGACGGTGCTGTCATGAGAACCCTCAGCATGGGGGCAACGGCTTCAACCGCCGGAACCGGCGATGTAACCGGCATTGTCGCACGTTCGTCAATTGCAGCCAACACCCCCTATTCGTTCGGCAACCCGTTCACCACCATCACGATGTCTGCAGGGACCACCCTGCCCTCCTCCATGAGCTGTAAGATCATGCTGACCTCCTCCGACCTGCCCTGGAAACCCAATGCGATCCACCGCTATTATGATTTCATCCAATCGGGTGGCAGCGCGTCGACGGTTGTGACCATCAATCTTCATTACCTCAACAGCGAACTAAACGGGACCACTGCAGGTTCCCTCGACCTGTTTGATTACCACCTGACCAGCATTCCGACGCATGTGGATGATCACGGCCATTCCAATGCAAATGCAACCGACAACTGGGTGGGATTGGCCAACATGAGCCTGACCTATGTTGCCAAAACTGCCTTTGACAGCAAATACTGGACGATCGGCAATGCGACTGCCACCAGTTTTACCTGGATAGGCGCCTCTAACGACTGGACCTCCACGGCGAACTGGACCGGCGGCATCGTCCCTGGTCCGGGAAACCACGCGGTCATCCCCGACGCCGCAACCACAGCCAACTCACCAACCCTGCCGGCAAGCACTACGATCGGTTCGATCCTCATCCAGGCAGGAGGCATTGTAAACGGCGGCACTGGTACTGTTCTGACCCTCGACGGTGCCGCTGGCGCCTGGGAAAACCTGGGGACCTTCAACCCGGGCACCAGTACGGTGGTCTTCACCAATGCGCTGGCCACCATGGCCGATCCCACCAACTTTTACAATGTAACGATTTCAAACGGGGCTTCCCTCACCCTGGGAACCAACAACGTGATGCGGATCGGCGGCACCCTATCCCTGTCGGCGACCGGTGTTTTGATGGCCAGTGGCAACAACAATACGGTGGAGTATAATGGCGCCGGCCAGTCTATTATTTCGCCGAATGGCTCAACGCCTGGTTATTACAACCTCGCCATCAGCGGAACCGGGGCCAAGACCATGCCCGCCACAGACCTGGCGATTGCCGGTAACTTCTCGACAGCAGGCTCATCCGTAACCACGGCCGGGGCTGCGATGACCATCGGCGGCAGCATGAACATCGGGACAGGCTCCGTTTTCAATGCTGGCGGCTTTAACCACACCATCGGGGGGAATTTCGACAACGACGGAACCTTCAACGCATCTGCAGGCAACGCGATGGTCATGAACGGTTCTGTTGCCCAGTCCATCACCGGCGATTCACCAACCCATTTCCAGAACCTCACCATCAACAACATCCAGGGGATCAGCCAGATCACAAATGCCTTCATCGACAACACCCTGTTCCTGACAAACGGGAATGTGATCGTGGGACCCGACACCCTGGGCATCAACGGAACGATCAGCAAAACGGGAGGGCACATCCAGGTCAGCCCGCTCTCCTCGATCAGTTTCGGGGGTTCATCCGCCATCCTCCTTCCCGACAACCTCTTTGCTGCCACACCCTCCATCCTCAACCTGATCCTCAACAGGAACGGTGGAGTAACCCTTGGCAACCAGAACCTTACGATCAACGGCACCATGAATTTGATTGCCGGGACCCTCCACGCAGGGGCCAATACCCTGACCCTTGCCGGGATCGCCCCAACGGTAACCGGCGGGAATCTTGATGCCGGCAACAGCGGCTCCACCCTTGTCCTTTCCAATGCCGGTGCGATGGTACTTCCCGCCACCCTCTTTTCGGGGGCGGTAAACAACCTGAACATCCAGGGAACCGGTGGCGTCACGGCCAGTGGTGACTTCACCCTGCTGGGCGTGCTGAACCTGCAGGGGACCAATCCTTCGGCCACCAAAGGCATGCTCGACCTATGGGATGGCAGCAATTCAAAGACACTGTATATGGGTCCTGCCGCGACAACCACCGGGACCGGGGATGTTACCGGGGTTGTAAACCGCTCTTCTTTTGTGGTAAATACCCCCTATTCCTTTGGGAATCCTTATACGACCATCAACATCATGCCCGGTGGCGTGCTGCCTTCATCCGTGAGTGTAAAGATAAGTTTAACCGCCACCGACAATGCCTGGAAGCCCAATTCAATACACCGCTTTTACGACATTGTGCAGACCGGCGGTACCGAGAATACCAGGGTGATCCTCGACCTTCACTATCTTGACAGCGAACTCAACGGTTCAACAGAAGGCAACATGGACCTGTTCGATTATCACATCAGCGGCAGCCATGCAGTGGATGATCACGGCCACTCCAACGACAATTCCATCAACAACTGGGTGGGCATGGCCAACCTGAGTATAACTTACATAGCACCGCAGACGGGTTTTCCCAGCAAATACTGGACCCTTGGCAACACGAACACCCCAAGTTACACCTGGCTTGGCGCACAGGATTCGGATTGGGGAGATGCTGCAAACTGGACGGGAGGCGTTCCGGGGCCGGGAAATCATGCCGTCATCCCCGACGCCGGGCTTACCGATTATGATCCTTTACTGCCGGCCAGCACGACCATCGGCAGCCTGACCATCCAGGGAGGAGGAATCCTGAACAGCGGTGACGGGAGCGTGCTGACACTGGACGGTGGGGCCGATGCCTGGGACAACATGGGCACCTTCAACGCCGGGAACAGCACGGTTGTTTTTACCAACCCTGCAGCCACCATCTCCGATCCGACCAACTTTTATAATGTGACGATTGCCGACGGCGCGAAGCTGACCCTTGGAACAGACAATATCATGAGAATAGCAGGAACCCTGTCGCTTTCGTCGACCGGCGCCCTGAATGCCGCAACAAACCACAATACTGTTGAATACAATGGCTTAACACAAACCGTGGTGCTGTCCAACGGCGCCGTGTCGGGTTATCACAACCTGGTCCTGAGCGGCAGCGGCAACAAGACCTTGCCGGCCTCGGCCCTGGCGCTGCAGGAAAACCTGACCCTGGCGGGAACTGTTACCGCAACGTGCATGGCACCGGTCACCATTGGCGGTGATCTTACGATCGGGCCGGGCACCTCCTTTACAACAGGTGCCTTCAACCATTCAATCGCCGGTAATTTCAACTGCAATGGCACATTTACAGCATCGCCCGGCAGTACGATCACCTTCAACGGGAGCTCCATCCAGTCCGTCGGGGGGGGCTGTAACGCCAACTTTTTCCGGCCTGGCACTTAATAATTCAAATGGAGGCCTGTTAACAGGCGATGTCGTATTCTCCGGTACGCTGGATCTGCAAAACGGGCTTCTTACAACCGGGGGCAACACGCTGACGGGCGGTGCCGGGGCAGCCATCACCGGGGCAAATGCCGCAAGGTATATCGACGGGAAACTCGCCATGACCTTCAATGCGCCGGGGTCCATTTCATTCCCGGTCGGGAAGGGTGGCAGTTACCGGCCCGTATTGTTCCAGTACACCGGGTTGACGGGGACCAGTATTGTTTCGGCTGAACAGTTCGAAACTCCGCTGACCGGCACCCTGCCGGCCTATACCAGCCTGCTCACCACCGGCCGCCACTGGACCATCACCCAGTCGGGGGGAACCGGTCTTCAGTATTTTGTCACCCTCGATGCCTCCGGCTATACCCCTTCAGGTACCATCGTGATGCTGAAAAAGGATGCCGCCATCGTTTCTTGCCCGGCTGTTGCCGCAGCTTCGCTCTATACCAATGTGGCCGCATTCACCTCCTTCAGCGATTTTGCACTTGGCCAGTTAACCTGCCTGCTGTCGACCGGGCCCGCGCCCAAAGTGGCCGACCTGGTGGTAACGGGTCAACCCGGAGCGGTGATCAGGTGGTATGATGCGGCCAGCGGCGGGAACCTGCTGGCGGGAACAACCCTGCTGGTCAGCCATACCGATTACTGGGCCAGCCAGGAGGTGAACGGGTGCGAGAGCAGCGCCCGGTTCAGGGTTACGGCGATTGTGAACGATTGCTATATCACCGTCGCCACCGGGGCGGCCGGCAGCATTACCGCCACATCCGCCACCTGCGGCGGAATCATCAGCAACAACTGCGGGGGCAACGTAACCGCCAGCGGGGTATGCTGGGCAACGGCCACGGGGCCGATAGCAACCGGCAACCATACAACCGACGGAACCTCCTCGGGAACCTTCACCAGCAGTATCACCGGGTTAACCCCCGGTACAACTTATTACGTGAGGGCCTATGCGACCAACAGCTCTGGAACCGCCTACGGAAATGAAGTTAACTTTACCACACCCTGATATTCAGAAAAGAATAGAAGGTTGACTTACGGAGAATATCGCCTGTTTCGAAACGGCAGGTATACTTTGTTTCCTTAAGATAATGATTGACAAGCGTGGTTTTCCCTGTCAGCCGCGGACCCAGGAGAACCACAGCTTTTCCCGGTTTCAGGAAATCATCTAAATTTTGAATATATCTTTGGATGTAATTTGTCATATTTCAAGGAGTTTGAATCCTCAAGTATAGTAAAATATAAGGAAGTAATAAAAACAGAGAAACTGTGAAATAGCGAAATTAGCGAAACAAAAAAATATCAATACGCAAAACTGATGACTTTTGAGTTACGTTTTGACTTTTGCGTTTGGACCTTTGACCTAATCTTTACAGCACCTCACCCCAAAAGCATTTTGCCTGGACGATGGATACAAAGATACACTCTGATTAAAAATATTCAGCCCCCTGGCCACGGCCCGGTCGGTCCCCGAAGAAGACGAGGTCCAGTACATTGCTCCCGTATCCAGCCCGGATGTGAATGCCCATGTATTGTTCAGGTACAGAAATCCCTTCTGATATGAATGAAATCCATTTACAAGTAAGGAATCCTTGAGATACCCGCCTGCCTGGCCTGCACCTGAATAAAAGGAAAGCAGGATGTTCCATTCGGCAGCGGATGGAATGTGCCAGCCCGGAGGACAAAGGCCTTGGGCGCCGGGAGAAGTTTGGTAGCGCATCAGCTCGTCCCACTGGTAGAAGGAATTACTAATTACTAATGACGAATTACGGGTGTATTTTTCTGATATGCAATTGTCGGTTTGGGGAGTCATATCTGAAATCTGAGATCCGAAATCTAAATTTGAAGCCATCCAGCATTGCGAACCGATTTGAACGGTCGGGTAGACTTTATTATCCCGGATGTCGGTCAGGTTGTTGCCGCAGGTGAACGACGGGTTAGGTTGAACCAGGATGGTTTTAGTTTTGGTTACAAGGCAGGTATATACGTTTGAGTAACCATAGGTGATCGTTTTTAGCCCGGTTCCGGCAACGGAAGGGGTGAAAATCCCGGTGTTTACCCCGGGACCGCTGTACTGGCCACCCAGGGGCAATCCTCCATGCAGACTGAACGGCTGGGCACCCACGATAGTTATTGTGTCGAAACAACTGGTAAACGTAACATTAGGCGCTGCGCGTTCGGTCAGGATGATCCTGGCGGAACTGGCCGGATTACCGGTGACACAATTCAGATTCGAGGTCATGACACAACGCACGCTGTCACCCGCAACAGGGTAAAAGGTGAAAGTGTATAAGTTAGTTCCTGCATTTGCACCGTTGAGTTTCCATTGATAGACAGGCGTGGGGCCGCCGTTGGTTGGCACTGCTGTAATAGTGACTGATGTTCCCGGGCAGAACGGGTTGGTCAGTGTTGAAATGGAAACCCCTGCCGGCAGGTTGGTGTTGACCGTCATCGTAAGGATGTTTGACAAGGCCGGGTTGCCTGTAATGCAGGAAGCCGAAGAATTGAGGATGCAGGATACCTGGTCGCCGTTGGCCGGTGCATAGGTAAACGATGGGCTGCTGGTCCCGGCATTCCCGCCGTTGACCTTCCATTGATAACCAGGGATCAGTCCGCCATGGTCAGGAGTTGCCGTAAATGTTACCTGGCTGCCGGCACAGAAAGGATTTGATGAAGCCGCGATCGTAATGCTCACTGCAAGGATTGGGTTTGCAGTCATGGTTACCGGAACGCTGGTTGTCGGGTTGCCTGTGACGCAGTTGTCGGATGAGGTTAACTCGCAGATTACAATGTCACTATTAATAGGAGTGTACGTGAATGAGGAACTGTTGGTGCCGGCATTGCTACCATTGACCTTCCATAAATATGCCGGAAACAGGCCGCCATGGTTGGAAACTGCAATAAACGTTACCTGGCTTCCAGGGCAGAAAGGATTTGCCGAGGGGGTGATAGAAACGGCTACGGCAGGGTTTGGGGTGACGGTCATGGTGACCGGCGGACTGATGGCCGGATTACCTGTCACACAGTTGTCGGAAGAGGTTAGCTGGCAGGTTACCGCATCTCCGTTCGTTGGTACATAGGTATAAGTTGAATTGGTCGCACCGGCAATATTGACGGCATTCACTTTCCATTGATAGCCGGGCAGTGATCCTCCGTGGGTTGGATTGGCAGTAAAGGTGACCGTTGTTCCCGCACAGACAGTTGTTTGCGGTGTAGAAACCGTAATACTGACCGGTAACAGCTGATCGACGGTCATGCATATCGAGTTGGACAGAGCAGGGTTCCCCGTCGGGCAATTGATATCAGAGTTTAGCTGACAGGTGATGCAATCACCATTAATCGGCGTGTATGAAAATATCTGGCTGTTCGACCCTGCAATTGTTCCGTTGACCTTCCAGAGATATGCCGGATTATTGCCGGGGTTCGTGGGGAAAGCGTTAAAGGTCACCGGGGTGCCTGCACAGGTATGTGTGGAGGTGGAGGTAATGTTCAGGCTGACGGGGTGCAGCTGATTGACCGTCATGCAGATCGAATTGGAAGTAGCAGGGTTGCCGGAGATGCAGTCGGCGTTCGATGTCAGCACACAGGTGATGCAGTCGCCATTGGCTGGTGTGTAGGTGAACACCTGTCCGCCCGTTCCGGTATTGATGCCATTTACTTTCCATTGCCAGGATGGCGAGGTGCCAGTCGGGTTTCCGGTTGCGGTATAAGTCATGGGAGTTCCAGAACAAACAATCGTTGTGCCGGAAGTGATACTTGCAATGACGGTTGCCGGTGTTCCGGAAAACAGCTGTATCGTATCCTTTCCAATGCACCCGTTTTGGCCGGTCACGTTCACACGGTACAAACCCGGAGTGCCCGTGGTATATGTTTGCCCAGCACCAATGTTCATAGTCATGGTGGTCAGATCGTCCCATTGGTAAGTGCATCCGTTACAGGCCCCTGCATCAAAGGTAGCCGTTTGAGGAACACAGATGGTCTGGTCGGGGCCGAGATCCGGTTGTGGCGCAGGTAGGATGGTAATGGTTTGCCAGGTGGTATCGGTGCGGTTGTCGTTGTGCCGCACATAAAGCTCAACCGTGTAATTCCCTGCAGACGAATAGCTGTGGAAAGGGTTTGCAACCGTCGAAAAATTGGCTGATCCCGAAGACGGATCACCGAAATTCCACTGGATCGAATCAGGGGGCGGCCAGATGTCAGTTAAAAATTCAACGGCATCCTGCTGGCAATTTCCGTTAGAGTGCATATAAGCCTTATATTTTTGTAAGAACTGCGGCAATCCGTCATGGCAGAATGTGCCAGTGTAAATGCTCACTGCATTAGACTGATAATTGCATCCGATTCCCCGAGTATTCGGATTATTGATAACACTCAGGGAGTCTTTGCCTGTAAAAGATTGGTAAATTTTACCATCAGGACCTATTTGCAAGGCGGCTGATCCCAGAAGAGTTGTTGTTGAAACCATTATTTGACTTTGCATGAAATGAGCCGAATCGGTCATGGCAAGATCATACTGATAAATAGCTCCAGCAAGATTATTGGGACCCGTAACGTACAATAGTTTGGAATTCGGTGAGAATTCTAAGTACCAAGGACTTTCAGGCACAGCTCCATTCACCGGACGAAAAGAGAATAAAGGAGTTAATTCCCCGGTAAGTGAATTAAAGTTCCCCAGTTCCACAACATTTAAAGGACTATCGGCACCAATTGCACAGAACTTTGTACCATCTTGTGATAATTTTATTCGTATCCCACCCAAGATACCAGGATTGGGTAAAAAACTTGGACTTAATACAGGTGATAAACTGATTCCCGACGAGGAGATCAGATAGGATGTATATTGATTACTACTAAACTGACGTGCAACGATCCACACATCCTTATTGTTGTGGTGACGCACGCCAAATGTCTCACCCTGTGCATCATCGGCACCGGTTACGGGAATATTTTTATACCCGGGAATTACTCCGCCAAGACCACCATTCAGGTTCATGTTGATCAAGGAATAATATAAACCAACAGTAATTACAGGAGTTCCATACGCTTTTACCGTGAAGATGTAGTATATACTGTCTTGTCCGGGTTCCTTGAAAGCAAACACACCTCCAAGCCCAAATAACAAGAATCCGTTCGACATCATCTGGTGATTGCGGTTGTAAATTGTATAGCCATCTGAATAAAAAAGCAATTGGCCCAGTGAATCAGAAATGCTAACAGTTGATGACATCGAGTTTAATACACTATTTGGCAACCCTGAAGGCGGAACCGTATTAAAATCAAGAGCCGCATGAAACCCGAAGTACCACTTATTCCATTCACCCTGGGAAAAACCCAATGATGGTCCATGGCAAAATGCCAGGACCAAAAGAATAAAAAACCATATGCCGGTTCGTTTGTTCACTTTTATTGTTATAGACCATCTTTCACACACCTCACCCCAAACGCATTTTGCCTGGACGACGGATACATTGACACACTCGGATTAAAAATATTCAGCCCCCTGGCCACAGCCCGATCGGTACCCGAAGAAGTCGAGGTCCAGTACATCGCCCCCGCATCCAGCCCGGATGTAAATGCCCAAGTGTTGTTCAGGTACAGAAATCCTTGCTGGTATGAATGGAATCCGTTTACAAGTAAGGAATCCTTGAGATACCCGCCTGCCTGGCCTGCACCCGGGTATAAATTGAGTAGTATATTCCATTCGGCAGCAGATGGAATGTGCCAGCCCGGAGGACAAAGGCCTTGGGCGCCGGGAGAAGTTTGGTAGCGCATGAGTTCGTCCCACTGGTAGAAGGAATTACCTATTACGAATGACAAATGACTGTATTTCTCATTCAGGCAGTTGTCGGTTTGAGGGGTCAATTCTGAAATCTGAAATCCGAAATCTAAATTTGAGGCCAGCCAGCATTGGGAGCCGATCTGAACGGTCGGGTAAACTTTGTTATCGCGGATGTCAACCAGGTTGTTGCCGCAAGTAAAAGCCGGGTTAGGCTGAACCAGGATGGTTTTTGTTTTGGTCGCAAGGCAGGTATATACGTTCGAGTAACCATAAGTGATCGTTTTTAGCCCGGTTCCGGCAACGGAAGGTGTAAAGATCCCCGCGTTAACCCCAGGACCGCTGTATTGACCGCCCAGTGGCAGCCCTCCATGCAGGCTGAATGGTTGGGCACTTAAAATGGTTACTGTGTCGAAACAACTGGTAAACGTAACATTTGGTGCTGCGCGTTCGGTCATGATGATCCTGGCCGAAGTGGCCGGATTACCGATAACGCAATTCAGGTTTGAGGTCATGACACAGCGCACACTGTCGCCGGCAGCAGGATTAAATGTGAAAGTGTATAAGTTAGTTCCTGCATTTGCGCCGTTAAGTTTCCATTGATAGACCGGCGTAAGCCCGCCGTTGGTGGGTGTTGCCGTGATGTTGACCGATGTTCCCGGGCAAAACGGGTTGGTCAACGTTGAAATGGACACCCCTGCCGGAAGGTTGGTGTTGACCGTCATCGTGATGATGTTTGACAAGGCCGGGTTACCTGCAATACAGGAAGCCGATGAATTCAGGATGCAGGATACCTGGTCGCCGTTGGCCGGTGCATAGGTAAACGATGGGCTGCTGGTC